>NZ_CANQYJ010000057.1 GCF_947628055.1 uncultured Rikenella sp. | reverse complement strand
TCGGCATACCGCACGTTCCGCGAACGGTACTTTCCGCCCTCTTTCTGCCCGAAACCGTTGATGACCGGCAGGTTGTGGTACTCCGACCGCATCATCCAGATCGTATAACGCCGGTGGTCGAAAGTGGCCGCCGTATAAGTCCCCACCCCGGCATCCACCATCATCGGCTGCCCGTCCGCATAGAGGATAAAGCTCCCGACGTCGTTGTGGTTATGGCTTTCGGCATTGTACCCCCCTTTGACGGCCAAAGTCATTCCGTCGGCGCTGCCGCCGCGGGTGCGGGCCACCGCCACTTCGATCCCGTCCATCCAGACCGACCGGTAGAGCGGTGCGACGGGACGCACCCTGCACATGTCGTTATAAACGAACGCAGTCTTGAGCCGATTGTCCATCGTCCCGCCGAGCGGGTTCTCGGCAAAGCCGGTCAGCGTCCCCAAATAAGAGCCGAAACGCATCAGGGTGCTGTCCGCAATATTCCGCCCGTAGCGGAACACCGTCGCCGCCCCCGGCGAGGCTTTGGCTTCGGCGTCGGCGAAATTGACGAAATAGAGGCTGTCGATATGGGCGTTGGCGATATACAGTCCGATGTTCTTGATCCGCTGCTCGCCGAACAGGTCGATTTTCCCATGCGAGTACTCTTTGAGAAGTTCGAGGTAGTTGTTCATCATCCCCGCCGCATGTGTCCAATATGAGGGGCCCTCTTCGCACCCGCCGTCGGGTTTGAAAAAGTCGATGAACCGGTCTACCGACCGCATGGTCTTCTTCACGATGGCGGCCCGCCGCACGGGGTCTTCTTCGACTAACAGCGCGGTGGTCAGCACATTGAAGTTGCACCACGGGTTCCAGTTATTGACCTGCGCCCCTTCGCGGAAGCCGAGCCAGAACATGTCGTCGCGGTTCAGATAGACGTCCAACGTATGGCGATTCAGCTCGGCGCGCAACCGTTGCGGGATCGTCGGCGAGAGCTTGCCCATTTCGTCTTTGAAAAAATAGTAGGCCCAAGCCAGCGTATTGGCGGTCATGCCGCCGCTCAGGTCGATCGTGCGGTGTTCGACATCGGGCACCGCCGTCCCGCTAAGCTGCCAGTAGATATGTGCGGCGGCCACCCACGTGCTCTGCTCGCAGAGCGACCACACGCCGTCGGCGATCTGATCCAGAAACCGCCCTTTCCCTTCGACCAGCTCGCCCAGCATCAGGTCGGCCAGGGCATTGTATCGTTCGCCGATGTGTTGGTCGTTCGGTACCCGAATGCCTTTCCGGGCGAAATCGAGATAGGAGGTTACGCTGACGCTCCGCCAGACGTAATCCAACCGGGCTTCGGCCTGCGCTACGGCCTGCCGTTTGACGGCTTCGGGCAGCGACTGCCAGAAGCCGCGGTCGCTGTACCCCGGATAAGGGGTATAAGTCTCCTGACACATCGAGTCCATGTCGTACCGGGCGGCGATGTGTTGCAAAAGATTGGGTTCGGGTGTTTTCTCGGCTGCTTGTGCGGCGAGCGAGGTGGTGCTCAATAAGCCGCTGCACAACAGGAGGGTGAAAAGATGGGTTATACGTCTCATTGACAATTTGTTTTACTATTCTGTCTTTTCGTTTGCCGGCTCGTGGGGGCTTAGGGCCGGCCGTTTATTGGATTTGTATGGAGGTGTTCGGAGCGAGGCTATCACAACGATATGCAGCATCGTCTGTCTCACCGGGGTACCGCTGGGAACTCGATCCACAGCCGTTGGCTGTTTTATTGGCCGCCTTTACCCCAAAGCCCCCGATGGCTCCGGTCAGAGGCTGTTACAGCCTGGTAGGAATACCTGTATCTGATCGTTTTGCGTGTCGCAAGGCACTGCGGGCCGCAGCCTCCCGCAGCGGAGGCCCGCAACTCTTTTATCGCTTACGCGAGAGTTGCGTTCCCCGCAGGCTGCATCCCGAAACTGTATTTGCCCGCGCGCTGGCGGAAATTCGATTCAAAAGCGCAAGCTGCTTTTGAACGATTTCCTACTCCAGCCGTCGCACGCGGTGTCGGGTGCCGCTGGGCACTCGATCCGCACCCTTCGGGTGTTTTATTGGCCTGCCGGCAGCAAGATAAACTACCCCCAAGAGGGTACTGCCCTCAGGCCGAGCAGCCGCACTTAATAAGTCCACTCAAACTCTAACAAAAACCCCAAGGGGCTCCGCGCCGGGCAAGGGCAGTAACTGCCTTAACAAAGGCCCCGCGCCGGGCTTGCGAAACTGTGTTTCGCTCGGGCCGTTTCTACCCCAATGACTACTCCGCCACATCGGGCCGGAGACAGTGGGGCCTGTTCAAACAAACTCCCGGCTCGAGTGCCGAACAGCACTCTCCGCAACCGGGAGCTACGATCTGCGCACTTCTGCGAAGTGCTATTTCGGGTGGCAGTCATGGAAAGAACATAATCGAAACCTTTTTTATACACCAAGAGGCACTCAAACTGAGTGTTTGTTCGGTCAAAACCTCCGATTCCATGCAAGCCCCCGACACCGAAATGCCGAACACCTACTTCGCCTCCAAATCCCGTTTCCGCTTGAGCGCTTCAAGGAAATAATAGTCCGCATAGACCAGCGGCACATCCACCTCCGACGGCCCCGGCTTGTTGCCCGTCGAGTGCATCAGGATGAAATAGCCATTCTCACCCAGCTCCGCCCGATAAGCCGGTGAAGCCAGCGTTTTCACGATCCGATCCGCCAGTTTTCTGTACTCCCGGCCCTGCTTCCTGTCCGCATAAGTCGAAAGCTCGTAGAGTGCCGAAGCCGTGATCGCCGCCGCCGAAGCATCGCGCGGCTCGTTCCCGATATTCGGCACATCGTAGTCCCAATACGGCACCAAATCCTCCGGCAGGTTCTTGTTCGTGAAGATGAACCGCGCAATCTCCTCCGCCTGCTTCAGATACTTCGGATCGCGCGTATAGCGGTAGCACATCGTGTACCCGTACAGTCCCCACGCCTGTCCGCGCGCCCAAGCCGACCCGTCCGCATAGCCCTGCGCCGTGACCCGGCTGCGCACTTCGCCCGTTCCGGAATCGTAGTCCACCACATGGTAGCAACTCTTATCCGGCCGGTAATGATGCTCCATCGTCCGGTCGGCGTGCGACACCGCGATCTTCCAGAACGACGAATCGCCGCTCATCCGGGTCGCCTCGAACAACAGCTCCAGATTCATCATGTTATCGATGATCACCGGGCAGTCCCAGCCCCTCCACTGCGGCCACGACTGGATCACCCCCGCCCCCGGACGATAGCGCTCGCTCAGCGTCTTGGCCGCCGTTACGATCACATCCTTGTAGGACGGTTTACCGGTAAGCCGCAGCCCGTTGCCGAACGAGCAGAAGATCATGAACCCGATGTCGTGATTCCCGCGGTAGTATTTGATCCGCTCCATCCCCTCGGTATAGTGCACCGCCGGTTCGAGCCACGCGCTGTCGCCCGTCAGCTCGTAGAGGTACCACAGCGTCCCCGGGAAGAAACCGCTCGTCCAGTCGTCCAGCGTGGTGAACGCCAGCCGGCCGTTCTTGTCCGTCGTCCGAGGACTGGGAATCTCTTTGAAAGTATCCATCGTGTCCACCATCAGGCGCACCTGCCGGGCCGCGAAATCCACATTCTCCGTGATTACCCGCGCCGCCTTCCCGCCTTTTGCCAGCACCGGCGATCCCCCGCCCGCAACAAAGACCGCCAACGCCCATGAGCACGCTGCGATTGTTTTGATTTTCATACTGAAAAAGAGTTGTTTGGGTCTGTTTTGAAAAAATTTTAATATACGATTCCACGTAACGATCTGTATCTCATTTACGCAACCGATTGCACAAATGTAGAAATTCTATCCGTTTCTTCAAAAACAATCCGAAACGTGTTTGACCTTTATTTATTGATAACATATTTATAATTAAACTATTAATTCGACCCGCAAAAAAATATCCGATGAAAAACCGTTTGCATCCACCGGATTAATCTTTACATTTGCACAAACGATTGCGCAAACTGTCGCACCACTCCTTTCAAATGACCCGAAAACGCACTTCGATCTATGACATCGCCCAGCGGTTGGACGTATCGGTGTCCACCGTTTCGCGGGCGCTGAGCGATCATCCGTCGATCAGCGCCGCACTCAAAGAACGCATCCGGGAGGTAGCCCGGGAGATGCACTATACCCCCAATTCGGTGGCCGTGAACCTCAAAACGGGACGGCGGAATACGATCGGCGTGGTGGTGCCGGGAATCAACCGGAGCTTCTTTTCGTCGGCTATCGAGGGGATCGAGGACAAGGCTTACAAGCAGGGATACGACGTGCTTATCTATCAATCCAAAGATTCGGCGGAGCGCGAGGAACGCATCGTACATTCGTTAGCGGGCAAGGTGGACGGCGTGATCGCTTCCGTGGCGGCCGATGCGACGGATCACAGCTATTACAACCATCTGTCGGCTTCGGGAGTGCCGGTGGTTTTGTTCGACCGGACAGCGAAGGGGGTGGATGCTGGGACGGTGATCGTGGACGACTGCCAAGGGGCGGCACTGGCAGTCGAACACTTGCTGCGGCAAGGGATGAAACGGATTTATCATTTCGCCGGGCCGCGGCATGTCAATGTCTGGGGGAACCGCCTCGAAGGATACCTGAGCACGATGCGGGAGGCCGGCCTATCTGTCTCCGATGAATATATTTTCGAGGGGATCAATACGTCCGAGCAGGAAGGACGACGGTTCGCCGAGACCGTTCTTACGGCTCACGCATCGGGCCAACCGCTGCCGGAAGCGGTCTTTTTTGCCGGGGATTTCGCCGCGTTGGGCGCTATGCTCGAATTTCAAAAAGCCGGGATCCGAATTCCGGAAGATATCGCCGTCGTGGGATTCGCCAACGAGCCGTTCTGCCAGCTGCTGCCGACGCCGCTCAGCTCGGTGGATCAGTTCAGCTATAAAATGGGATACATGGCGGGAAAAATGATGTTCGACCGGCTCAGGGGCGAACCGCAGGTCGGCATTGTTATCGCGCCGGAACTCATCATTCGCAAATCATCATTAAAAAACACCAAATAACCATGTCTGACGTAAAATACGAAATGCGCTACGCTTCGCATCCGGCCGATGCGAAGGGGTACGACACCGAACGCCTCCGGGCGGAATACCTCTTCCCGCACATCATGACCGACGGAGAGATCAACTTGATTTACTCGGCTTACGACCGGTTGATCGTGGGCGGGGCGGTGCCGGCGGCGAAGGCTCTCACGCTGGACGCCATTCCGCCGCTGCGGGCGGATCGCTTCCTGCACCGCCGCGAGCTGGGGATCATCAATGTCGGGGGCGCGGGGACGGTGCGTGCGGGGGACAAGGAATACAGATTGGATTACAAGGAAGCCTTGTATCTGGGCAAAAGCGAGCGGAACGTCGTTTTCGAGAGTGAGGAGGCCTCGAATCCGGCCCGGTTCTATTTCAACTCGGCGCCGGCGCACGCCGAATATCCGGATCGAAAAATCACCAAAGCGGATGCGGTGGTGGTCGAACTGGGCTCGCTCGAGGAGAGCAACCACCGGGTGATCAACAAGATGATCGTGAACCAGGTGCTGCCGACCTGTCAGCTCCAGATGGGGATGACGGAGCTCAAGCCGGGGAGTGTGTGGAACACGATGCCGGCGCATACGCATGACCGGCGGATGGAGGCTTATTTCTATTTCGAGCTGCCGGACGATCAGGCGGTGTGCCACTTCATGGGGCAGCCGCAGGAGACGCGCCACATCTGGATGCGCAACGGGCAGGCAGTGATCTCGCCGCAGTGGTCGATCCATTCGGCTTGCGCGACGCACAACTATACGTTCATCTGGGGCATGGCGGGCGAGAATATGGACTATGGGGATATGGACGGCTGCGCTACGACGGAACTCAAATAATTATATACCGTATTTATTTGTCTTTCTTGTTCTTTGACGACTGTACGGAACTGTTCTCTTTGTGAACAAAGAGAACCAGAAAAACTTGTTTTCTTATCCGCCTCGAGCCGGCGAAGCTCTTCATTTCTTTTGGCAGCAAAAGAACCGAGCAACGTACCGAGAGCAGAGACCGCTTGCGGGCTATGCCAAGGCAGCGCGAGGAAGACCGCAGGTCAAACGAAGCAAAGAAAACTGCCTCCAGCCGGTTTCGCCTTGTCGGGTGTCCGCGCGTCCTGCGCAGCCCCCTCAAGGCAAAACACGGCATTCCCGGAAGCGCTTTCGCTTGCACTTTAGATTTGTCGGGGTGGGGGATGGCAAAGGGGGGTGTCCCCCCTTTGATGCGCTTTTGCTTACTTTTGGGGCATACCAAAAGTAAGTGCCCGCCCGGCATGAGGGCATGCAAAAAAGTTTTTTTATAAAGAACAAATGCCTCGCCGGATAGAAGCGATTACCGAAAAGAGCGGCACCCGGCGCGAGGCTATAAAAAGGGAAGTCCTTTCTATTCTCTTTGTTCACAACCGACGCTGCCAGGTGCCGCTCGGCACTCGAACCGGGCCGCCTCTGCCCTGCATAAGGTGAGCGGCGAGGAGGAACCGAGCAGCGTTCCGAGGGCAGAGGCCGCTGGCGGACTATGCCGAGGTAGCGCGAGGAAGCCGGAGGCAAAACGAGCAGAGCGAAGTTAAAGAGAACAGTACCCTCCAGTCGCTAAAGAAATAGACAAGCAAACAAACATGAATCTCAATAGTTTAAGCAGATGAAATCGATAGAACTGTTCGACCTGACCGGTAAAGTAGCTTTGGTGACCGGCGGCACGCACGGATTGGGGATGGCCGTGGCGACGGCACTGGCACAAGCTGGCGCTACATTGGTCGTAAACGGCCACTCGGCCGGAAAAATGGAGAATGCGCTCAAAGAATACGCCGCCAACGGAATCGAAGCGCACGGATACCTGTTCGACGTGACCGACGAAAAACAAGTAACCGAATCCGTGGGCAAAATCGCCCGGGAAGTAGGGCCGATCGACATTCTGGTCAATAATGCCGGAATCATCAAACGCATTCCGGCCACCGAAATGAGCCTTGCAGACTGGAACACAGTCATTGCGACCGACCTGACCTCGCCTTTTCTCATGTCGAAAGCCGTGGTCGGGAGCATGATCGAGCGCGGCGGCGGGAAGATCATCAACATGTGTTCGATGATGAGCGAAGTGGGGCGCGACACCGTGAGCGCTTATGCGGCCGCGAAGGGAGGGCTGAAGATGCTGACCCGGAACCTGGCTACCGAGTGGGCGCGGTACAACATCCAGGTCAACGGCATCGGCCCCGGCTATTTCGCCACGGCGCAGACCGCGCCGATCCGCGTGGGGGGGCACCCGTTCAACGACTTCATCATCAAACGTACTCCCGCCGCCCGGTGGGGCGATCCGGAAGATCTGGCCGGGACAGCCGTATTCCTCGCCTCACGCGCCTCGGACTTCGTGAACGGGCAGATCGTCTACGTGGACGGCGGTATTTTGGCATCGCTCGGCAAGGCAATGAACGAAGACTAACTGATTCAACATACCGGACATGAAAAAATTACAGCTCTTTATAGCCGCAGCCGCAATTCTGGTTTCCTGTGGCGGCGTGAAGGTCAAAGTCGCCAACCCGCTGCAAATAGCCCGCACGGACGAGACGGTCGAAATCAGCTGGCAAGACGTATTGGCCAGAATGCCAAAAGCTACGCCGGAAGATATGATCGTGATCGCCCCGGACGGCCGGCAACAACCCTCGCAAGTGCTCTACAACGGCGGGACGGAGCCGCAGGCGTTGATTTTCCAGGCCACCGTTCCGGCGGGCGGGTCGGCGACCTACCGGTTGAAAATCGGCGAACGCGACAGTTATCCGGTGCAGGCATACGGGCGGTTCGTACCGGAACGGATGGACGATTTCGCGTGGGAGAACAACCGGATCGCACACCGGATGTACGGGCCGGCGTTGGAGGCTACGGGCGAGATCAGCAACGGAATCGACGTTTGGCTCAAGCGAACCGACAGCTTGGTGATCGACCGATGGTATGCACCGGGATTCAACTACCATGCCGACCACGGCGAGGGGCTGGACTGCTACAAAGTGGGGCGGACGCTCGGGGCGGGCGCCATGGCGCCGTACACGAAAGATTCGCTGTGGCTGGGGAACAACTACGTCAAGTACAAAGTGTTGGACAACGGCCCGATCCGGATCGCTTTCCAGCTCGATTACGCTCCGTTCCGGGCCGATACGGTGATGATTACCGAACGGCGGACTATCTCACTGGATGCCAACACCCATTTCAACCGGATTACCGAAGAGTATACGGGCGATTTCGACCGGCTGAAAGTGGCGGCGGGGATTGTGACGCGCGGAGCGGGCGGCAAGGTGCTCGACATCCTGAACAAACCGATCAAGGTGGTGGGTTACTGGGAACCGCTCAACACCGACAACGAACCGGATAACGGACATACGACGATCGGGCTGGTTTTCCCGTGCGAGATCAAGGTCGAAACCCGGCTGGGGCACCTGTTGGCAAGCACCGAGATTCCGGCGGGCCGGCCTTTTACCTATCAGATGGGGGCCGGTTGGAGCAAGAGCGATGTTCCGACGCCGCAGGCCATGACACAGCTGATCTTCGACCAGAAACTCAAATCGGAGAATCCGTTGGTCGTAACGATTAAATAATCAATTGAATACGTTCTTATGGCAAGGATAGTTACTTTCGGCGAGATTATGTTGCGATTGGCAACGCCGGAATACCTGCTTTTTTCGCAGGCGACCTCTTACGAAGCTACTTTCGGTGGCGGCGAGGCGAACGTGGCGGTGTCGCTGGCCCATTTCGGCATGGAGGCGGATTTCGTCACCCGGCTGCCGGAAAACGACATCGCCCGGGCGTGTCGCGACGAGTTGCGCAAACAGGGCGTCGGCACTTCGCATATCGTCTGGGGCGGCGAGCGCCTCGGCATTTATTACCTCGAGACCGGCGCGGTGAACCGGCCGAGCAAGGTGGTCTACGACCGGGCGCACTCGTCGATTTCGACGGTTCAACCGGGAATGATCGACTGGGAACGGATTTTCGCAGGAGCGGATTGGTTCCACTTCACGGGGATTACGCCGGCGCTGTCGCAGTCGGCAGCCGATGCGTGTCTCGAGGCGGCGCGGGTGGCCAATCGGCTGGGGCTGACCGTTTCGTGCGACCTGAACTACCGCAAAAACCTCTGGAAATATGGCCGCAGCTGCACGGAGGTGATGCCGGCGCTGGTCGAATGCTGCGATATGATCATCGCCAACGAGGAAGACGCCGAAAAGGTCTTCGGGATCAAGCCGGAGGGCTTCGATGCGACGGCCACGGGCGGCAAGGTCGATGCGGCACGGTTCGAGAGCGTGGCCCGGCAGCTGCAGACGCGGTTTCCGCGGGCCGAACGGGTGGCCATTACGCTGCGCGGCTCGATCAATGCCAACCACAACACGTGGGGGGCGGTGCTCTATACCGGGGGGCGGCTGTATGCCTCGCGGAGGTACGACATCACGCACATCGTGGACCGCGTGGGCGGCGGCGACTCGTTCGGCGCGGGGCTGATCTACGGCCTGCTGACCTACGGGACGGACTTTCAGAAGACGATCGACTTTGCGGCGGCGGCTTCGTGTCTGAAACACACGATCAAGGGCGATTTCAACTTGGTGACGATCGACGAAGTCGAAAAATTGATGGGCGGCGACGGCTCGGGCCGGGTGTCGCGGTAATAATTTGTATAGAAACGGATTGAAAATATGGCACGTTTCAGTAGGATAGAGGTCGCTCTCGAAATGAAGCGGCAGGGGGTGATCCCCGTTTTTTACCACGCGGATGCGGAAATTTGCAAACAGGTGCTGAAGGCATCTTATGCGGCGGGAATCCGGGTGTTCGAGTTTACGAACCGGGGCGATTTCGCCCATGAGGTCTTCGGTACGCTCAACCGGTGGGCGGCGACCGAGCTGCCGGAATTGATGCTGGGGGTCGGGTCGGTGGTCGATGCGCCGACGGCGGCCTTGTATATTCAGTTAGGGGCGGCGTTCGTCGTCTCGCCGCTGCTGAACGAAGAGATGGCACCGGTGTGCAACCGCCGGAAAATACTGTGGGCGCCGGGCTGCGGCTCGCTGAGCGAGATCGGGCGGGCTGAGGAGCTGGGGGCCGAGATCGTGAAGATTTTTCCGGGATCGTCGGTCGGCGGGCCGGGCTTCGTCAAGGCGGTCAAGGGGCCTTGCCCCTGGAGCTCGATCATGCCTACGGGCGGTGTGGAACCGACGGAAGAGAGCCTGCGGGCGTGGTTCGAGGCCGGGGTGACGTGTGTGGGGATGGGCTCCAACCTGTTCCCCAAAAAACTGATCGAAGCCGGAGACTGGAACGCGATTACGGAGACCATCGGCCGGATCCGGGCCATTATCGCATCCGTCAGGCCGTAATTACCCTTGCTTGCTACGAGACTACTAACCCAAAATTTCTATCATGAGCAAACTCAACGGAACTTACGGGAAGATGACCCACTACCGGTGGATCATCTGCTCGATGCTGTTTTTCGCCACGACGGTCAACTACCTCGACCGGCAGGTGCTCTCGCTGCTCCAACCGATTCTGGAAGAGGAGTTCCACTGGACGGACAACGATTACGGAACGATCACGGCTATTTTCTCGCTGGTCTATGCCATCGCGATGCTGTTCGCCGGCCGCTTCGTCGACCGGGTGGGCACCAAGCGGGGCTATGCCTGGTCGATAGCGGTGTGGTCGCTGGGAGCGGGAATACATGCCTTGTGCGGGGTGTTGACGGAACAGATGACGGGACTGGCCGACGCCCACGCGCTGCGCATGGCGCAGGGAGCGGATATCGTGGGGCAGATCGCGATGATCAGCGTCACGGCCTTCATCATCTGCCGCTGCGTGCTGGCCGTCGGCGAGGCGGGGAACTTCCCGGCGGCGATCAAGGCGACGGCAGAGTATTTTCCGAAAAAAGACCGCGCTTTCGCCACCGGGATATTCAATTCGGGAGCCAATGTTGGGGCTATCGTCGCGCCGCTGACGGTACCGGTGATGGCTGAGCTGTGGGGCTGGGAGACGGCTTTCATTATCGTCGGGCTGATCGGATTCATCTGGCTGGGATTCTGGCTATTCCTTTACAGGAAACCGGAAGAGAACACCAAGATGAATGCCGCCGAACGGGCTTATATTGAACAGGATTCGACCTCAGAAGAAGCCGGTGGGGCGAGCGGCGTGACGGATAAGAAAATGACTTTCCGGCAATGCCTCAAATACCGCCAGACCTGGGCTTTCGCATTCGGTAAGTTTATGACGGACGGGGTGTGGTGGTTCTTCCTGTTTTGGACGCCGGCCTATCTGAAAGCCCAATACAATCTGGTGGGAACCCGGATTGCATGGCCGATCGCCATTCTTTATACGATTACGGTAGTCGGATCGGTTTTCGGCGGCAAGTTCCCGACCTATTTCATCGACCGAGGCATGAATCCGTATGCCGGACGGATGCGGGCGATGCTTATCATCGCGTTTTTCCCGCTGGTGGTGCTGGCGGCGCAGCCGTTAGGCGGAATCAGCTATTGGGTGCCTATCCTGCTGATCGCGATAGGAGCTTCGGCGCACCAGGCCTGGTCGGCGAATATTTTCTCCACGATCGGCGACATGTTTCCGAAACGGGCTATTGCGACCATTACGGGAATCGGAGGCATGGCGGGCGGTATCGGTTCGTTCTTTATCCAGAAAGGGGCCGGAATGCTGTTCACCTACAGCGGCGAAACGTCGCTCCGTTTCATGGGATTCGAGGGCAAGCCGGCGGGATATACCATTGCGTTCATCTTCTGTGCCGCGGCCTATCTGATCGCCTGGATCGTCATGAAGCTGCTCGTACCGAAATACAAACCGATCACGGATTTGTAAACCCGCTCGGGGAGTTTAAAAAGAATCAGTCCGGACTTTTCCAAAGTCCGGACTGATTCTTTAATCCCGTGGGGCGGCAAGGCTGATAAACGACCGGATAGGGATAGTTTACGAAGCAAAACCGTCTGTCTGGATCCATTTCGCCGCCTGAACCGGAACGGAGCAGCCACGCTTTTCCCCTACTCAAAAAGTTCCGTAAACCTGCGCGGAATCGGTGTCGAGAAGTCGTGGCGTTCACCCGTCACCGGATGGACGAAACTCAGCACGCCGGCATGAAGCGCTACCCGACCGATCAAAGAGCGTGTCGAACCGTATTTCTTATCCCCCACGATCGGATGACCGATATATTCCATGTGAGCGCGAATCTGGTTTTTCCGCCCCGTCTCCAATTCCAACTCCAACAACGTCACATCGTTCTTTTTGGAACGCTTCAGCACACGGAACCGCGTATGGGCGATCTTGCCCTCCTCGCGGGCCGTCACATACACTTTCAAAGCCTTGCTCTCGGTCAGATAAGTCGAAATCATCCCGCTATCCCGAGAGACGAGCCCCTCCACCACGGCAAAATACTTCCGCTCCACCACCGTCTGCTCCCAGGCACTCTGTATCTTCACTTTCACCCTTTCGCTCTTGGCGAACATCATCAGGCCCGATGTCTCGCGATCCAACCGGTGCAGCACGAAAATCTTATCGGAATTATCTGTTTAAGGCTTGTGTGATTCAAAATTTGTTTGTATATTTGCATCGTAATCAAATACAAAAGTAATGACTTATTTTGAGTTTACAAAAAGGTTTCCCGATGAAAACAGCGCGATTGACTTCATCGTCGATGCAAAGTACAAGGACGGTTATGTATGCCCCAAGTGCGGATGCATGCACGGGCGGATATACCGGCAGAACTACGACAGGAGGAAGCTCTATTGCAACAACTGCAAGAGCGAGTTTTCCGCGTTGAAAGGTACAATCTTCGAGAACACGCACCTCGACCTGCGTATGTGGCTCTACGCAATCAACCTCGTGAACGTCTCCCGCAAGGGGATTTCCGCCAAGCAGCTGCAAAGGGAAATGGGCATGGGTTCTTACGAATCCGCGTGGCGAATGCTGCACCAAATCCGCAAGGCCATGGAGAACGAGGAATACAAGGAGACCTTCGAGGCAATCGTGGAGATAGACGAGACTTATGTTGGCGGAAAGCCGCGCAAGGACAACAGGCATGACGATAGCGACAAGGACGACGAGAACAAGCCGAAAAGAGGTCGTGGAACGTCCAAAACGCCAGTAATAGGTGTAAAGGAACGCAATACAGGAAAAGTACACGCCGTTGTCGCAAACTACAACGACGAGGGCAAGCGGTTGAGCGGAAAGCAGCTTTTCGCCGTACTCAAAAAGGTATGCAAGCCGAACACGACGGTAATGACCGACCAATTCTCCGGATACGACATCCTTGACGGAAAGAACAAATGCGACTTCGTCCGTCTCAAGATAGACCACACCGTAGCATACTCCCTCGGGGACGGAATACACACCAACGGCATAGAAAGCTTCTGGGCGGTGCTGAAGCGCGGAGTGTACGGCATCTTCCACAACGTGTCGGTCAAGTACATGCAGCGGTACGTGGACGAGTTCTGCTTCAGACTCAACCACAGGGATGAGGAAGAGGCCTTCAACTACCTCGTGAATCTTGCAGTGAAATAATAAAAGACCACAATAAATAACGATTATAATGAAAATTGTATCTCTTTTCAGCGGATGCGGTGGTTTAGATTTAGGATTCAAGAAAGCCGGATTCGATATAATATGGGCGAATGAATTTGATAAGTCCATTTGGGAAACTTATGAACTAAATCATAAAGATACTTTCTTGGATAGGCGTTCAATAATAAATATTCCCGCTAATGAAATACCTGATTGCGACGGTATAATTGGTGGCCCTCCATGTCAATCTTGGAGCATAGGGGGGGGCAAGAGAGGCTTAGATGACAAGAGGGGGCAGCTATTTTGGGATTATATTAGGATTATTGATGCTAAAAACCCCCTATTCTTTGTTGCCGAAAATGTTAAAGGAATGCTTCTTTCCCGTTACGGGACGGCATTAGATAGTCTTAAACAGGCTTTTAAGTCCGCTGGCAAATATGGATATAATCTTTACTTTCAATTGGTCAATGCGGCGGATTATGGTGTTCCGGAGGATAGAGAAAGAGTCCTTTTTATTGGGATAAGAAAAGATATAAACTTAAAGTATGAATTTCCTAAACCGATTTCTCCTAAAGGCAATAGGATTACTTTAAGAGATGCTATCGGAGATATTTCTGAAGCCAACCCACGACCTGTCACTAACGGAAAAACTAATATTCAGAATAACGGTAATGATTTACCAAATAATGAATATCTTGTTGGAGGATTTTCTCCAATTTATATGTCACGAAATCGTGTAAGGGGATGGGATGAAGTCTCATTCACTATACAAGCAAGTGGGAGACAGGCACCAATACATCCTAATGCTCCTAAAATGGTGTATTGTGGCGTAGATAAATATAAGTTTGTCACTGAAGAAATAAACTCTTACCGAAGATTGTCTGTACGAGAAGTGGCACGAATACAAACTTTTCCCGATGACTTTATTTTTAAGTATGACAATATAAGCAATGGCTATAAAATGGTAGGCAATGCAGTACCTGTTAATCTTGCATATATTGTTGCAGATTCATTATCAAAATTGTTTCAGCGATGAGTAATGTTCAGAATGGAAAAGCTTTCGAATATGCTATCGCTATTGAGTATATGAGCTTTATAAAGAATCTTGGGCTTTCAGCAGAGTTAGTGGAAACTCGTCCGATGCAAATTGCAAGGAAATATTTTGAGACTTCTTCAATGGAAGAGAGGTCTCGATATTTAATGGCATCACGCTCATCTATTGTGACAATGATGAAGTTAGAGACAGGGTTTATAAGTCCTAAAAATATGAATGACATACTTCGCATTCGAATTGCATCTGATAACGAGGGGGAATATGGTGATGTAAGAGATGTTATTTTTTCAAGACCAATATCAAGATGGGAATTGGGCTTTTCCGCAAAAAATAACAATGATGCGGTTAAACATAGTAGGGTTTCATCAAGAATAGATTTTGGTGAAATTTGGCTTGGGCATAAAGTGTCTAAACATTATTGGGAAACAATCACACCCATATTTCAACATTTGCAATCTCTCAAGGAAAGCAAAACTAAATGGAAAGATATAGAAAAAGAAAAACCCACATTAGTATATATGCCAATTCTCAATGCTTTCAAAGACGAAGTTATGCGGCTGGCAGGAGAATACAAAGATGTTCCACAACGATTGATTTTATATTTGCTTGGAGAAAAGCCTTTTTATAAGGTTATAAAAGACGATACGGCGAATATAGTAATCATAAAGGCATTTAATATACGTGGAGAACTTAATCAAGTAGTAAACGGAAAAAAGCCTATGTATAAGACAAAGGAAGTATACCTGCCAACGAGAATCATAGATTTCGATTATAAGATAAATAATAGTGGAATAAAAAGTGAAAATACACTTAACATGATTCTTGATTTTGGGTGGGAAATTTCCTTTAGGATTCATAGTGCTTCCACATTTGTAGAGCCATCATTAAAGTTTGATGTGCAGATGTTAGGCAACCCTCCGATTTTATTTACTCAATATATTTTTCAAGAATAAAAAAGCCAAATAATGTAAGTGTAAAAAGGCATACGGAAAACTGACGGGGTTTTTATTTTCTCTTTGTCATGGTACGCAAGCGGTAATGCGCACGGCCGCTTTGCGGTCGAAAGGAAACTATAAATTTCCAAAACGTTTAACTATGGCAAAGATTAAAATTAAAATTTTTGTCAGAGGCAATCATGTCCGCTGGACGGTCATCGCACCGCCCAAACGGATTATGGGAGGGAAATATATTCCCACCAAGTGATTGCCCGAGCGGTGGGGAGACCAATTCCCCGCCGCTCTTTTTTCCGTATGCCAACCATATTTGTGCAAGATTAAAGTAGATAGTTCCG
>NZ_CANQYJ010000056.1 GCF_947628055.1 uncultured Rikenella sp. | reverse complement strand
TCTATTCCTGTGCTCTTGTCTCACTAACTCAAAAAACTTGACGTACTATCGTACTACACTGCAATACTTCAATGAACGTATCTATCGTTCTTCCGTTTGTCCGGACCCCGGCCGAAGCCAAAAATCCGTCGAAACGGAATGCAAAGATATGTCAAATTTTCAATTCCGCAAAAACTTTTTTCCGATTTTTCTTCCCCCTCACTTTTTTCACCCCCTCTCCGTTTTTGCGGGGACAAAAGTATAAACCTTTTTCGTCATCACAAAATCTTGCTCCGAAATATTTTTTCATTAATTTTGTAGTCCGCTTATTTTCAAAACTATAGGCAGTGAAAATATTTTACGTCATCCTGACATACAACCATCCTGCACTGCTGGGACGCACGATCGGCGCGCTCGCAGGGCCGGAAAGCTGGTTCTATATCCATGTGGACAAGCAGATCGGCACCGCTCCGTTCCGGCAGCAGACCGCCGGGCAGCCCCAGGTGCGTTTCCTGGACGACACGGAACGGGTGGCATCGAAATGGGGCCATATCTCCACCGTGGACGCGGCTCTGAACACCCTGCGGAAAATCAAGGCGGAACATCCGGACGAAAAGGAGGGGTTCATCGTGCTGCTCAGCGGGCAGGACTATCCGATACGGTCGAGGGCATACATCCGCGATTTTCTCGAATCGCACGCCTCGACGACTTTCATGCAGACCGAACCGCTACCCTACTCCAATCTGTCCGAAGGCGGCCTGAACCGTGTTCGCGACACCTACTTCCATCTCGGCGGAAGGTTGGTGCAGCGGATACGGCCTTATCGGATCGACAAAGAGAACGCCGTGACATACTATAAGATATTACGCTATCGGCCCTCGCAGTTATTCGCGGCGATCGGGGCATTTTTCGTCCGGCGGAAGTTCCCGTTGAAAGACTACCGGCATTATGTCGGGGAGTTTTGGTGCGGATTTCCGCTGCAAACGGGGGATCTATTGCTCGATCTGACCGACTCGCATCCGGAATACCGGAACTTTCACCGGCGGACGATGATTCCGGAGGAATGTTTCTTCCACACCCTCGTGGCCAACAACGTCGAAAAGCTGCCGGGGCCGCTGGACGGCGGCACTTTGCACTATGTCGATTGGAGCGACCGGCATACCCCTGCCGTTTTCGACACGAGCCACCGCGATGCCCTGCTGCGCGTGATCGAAACCGAGCCGGAGTTGCTTTTTGCCCGCAAGTTCGACGACAGCACTCCTGAGGGGCGGGAAATACTGGATTTCATAGACAGCCATATTCACGAACGATGAATACCAAAGAAGAGAAGCTGGCCGCCATAGGGCGGCTGTTGGACATCATGGACGAACTGCGGGAAAAATGCCCGTGGGACAGGGAACAGACGATGCTTTCGCTGCGGAACGCCACGATCGAAGAGTGTTTCGAGCTGCTGGATGCGATCGTGGCGGGCGACCCGTTATATATAAAGAAAGAGTTGGGCGATCTGCTGCTGCACGTGGTCTTCTACGCCAAGATCGCGCAGGAGGAGGGCCGTTTCGACATCGGCGACGTGGCGGCGGCGCTGTGCGAGAAGCTGGTCTACCGCCATCCGCACGTCTACGATGCCGAGGCGGTGAAGAATGCGGGCGAGGTGGTGCGAAACTGGGAGGCGTTGAAACAGCGCGAGAAGGACGGGAACAAAACGATTCTTTCGGGGGTGCCGAGGGGGATGCCGGCTTTGCCGAAAGCGTGCCGCATCCAGCAAAAGGTATCGACAGTGGGGTTCGACTGGCCGGAGCGGAAGCTGGTGTGGAACAAGGTGGCGGAGGAAATCGCCGAGGTGCAGGCCGAGATTGACAACAAAAATGCCGACCGGCTGGAGGCGGAGTTCGGCGACTTGCTTTTCTCGGTGGTCAATGCGGCGCGGCTGTACGGGGTGAATCCGGACTTGGCGCTGGAGCGTACCAACCGCAAGTTTATCAAGCGGTTCGGCTATATGGAGCAGCAGACGATCAAAAAAGGGGTTCCGATGCAAGGTCTGGCTCCGGAGCGGCTCGAAGAGCTGTGGCAGGAGGCCAAGGGGTGCGACGAGGAGTAACCGGCCGGGGATTTTTTCATCCTGACACATAGCGGCCAACCCGCTTTCGTCGAAACGATAGAGCGTCCGGCATTCGGGTATTTACAGTCGGGTCAGGTACCGCTCGGAATGTTTATTCTTTATAAAAAGTTTTCTTTCTCGTCCCGGAGCCAGCGGAGGCGTTTCGGGTAGTTCCAGCCCGGATCGAGTGCCGAGCAGGAACTACCCTAAACGGTTCGTTCCGCTGGCTCCGGGCCATCCGCCTCACAGAATGACATTTTTCTTTGCCGCTCATGCCGCGGAGGCACTTTCTTTCTTGTGCGACCAAGAACCGAGCGGCGTACCGAGAGCAGAGACCGCTTGCGGGCTATGCCGAAGTAGTGCGAGGAAGACTGAAGGGCAAAGAAAACAAAGAAGTCGCCGAAAGTCGGTTTGGCTTTCGCAAAACATAATGTTTTGCGAACCCTCAAACGCGGCACTTTCGGGTCTGCCGTGTCTACCCCATTCCCGAGAGGGGCTTCCGCGTGTGGAGAAAGACGGCTCGGCCGTGATCTCTCAATGTCGGGCCGGACGCCGCCCCGCGGGAGGCCCGCAACCCTCGCCAACTCGGGAAAGCGGCCGCTCCCGGGCGTCCGACCCGGTCTGCCCAGCACACAAAGCGATCAGACACAGGCTTTTACCGGGCTGGAACTACCCCAAACACCCCGCTGGCTCCGGCCCGCTGACGAGGGAAACGATTTTCTCCATACGCGAAAGCATCCCCAGAAGCGTCGTGTTTTGCCTTGAGGGGGCCGCGCTGAATGCGCGGACTCCCGACAAGGCGAAACCGGCTGGAGGCAGTTTGGCTTCGCCTTCCTCCTGGCGCCTCGGCCAATCGAGCAAGCTCGATTGGCACTCGCCTGCTGCGTCGGTTCTTTGTCTACTTTGACCTGCGGTCTTCCTCGCGCTGCCTCGGCATAGCCCGCAAGCGGTCTCTGCTCTCGGTACGCTGCTCGGTTCTTTTGCTGCCAAAAGAAATGAAGAGCCCCGCCGGCTCGAGGCGGATAAGAAAAAGGGCCTCCGCGGCATGAGCGACAAGAGAAAAGTATCATTCCGCGAAGCGGGCGGCCTTATGCGGTGGCGAAATCCGGTTTGGCCGTACTCTCCAGATGACGCCCCGGAGCCATCGGGGGCTTTGGGGTAAAGGCGGCCAATAAAACAGCCAACGGCTGCGGCTCGCGGCCGGGCGGCACCGGCTCGATATAGGGAGACCGCAACCAAAAATCTTTTCGCGTCCAGCAACATCGTCCGACGCCGGCCGAGCAAAGCCCTATTCCCGTTCGCGATAATAACGGACCCAGTCCACCTCCATCTCTACAGGCACATCCTGCGGATCGATCTCACCCACCCAGCGCCCCCCGAGCTGCATATCGACCAGCAGGTAATAAGGCCGGTCGAACGGGAACTGCTCTTCGGGCCCGTTTTCGATCCGCGGGTACATGAAAGTGCGGCGGTCGTTGATGAAAAAGACCACCGAATCGGCATAAAGTTCCACCCCGTAGACGTTGTAGTCTTCCGGCCGGATCGGCGCCGTCGAGCCCTGCGGCGGATCCTGCCGCTTGCCCAGATTGTTCGTATAGTAAGAGTGTACCGTCTGGTAAGCTATCGTATCGTAATTCAGGTGCTCCATGATGTCGATCTCGCCCCCTGTGGGCCACGGATATTTCTCCTCCTCGAAAGGCAGCAGCCAGATGGCCGGCCATGCGCCTTTGGCCCCGTGGAGCCGCGCGCACACCTCGATGCGGCCGCCGTGGAATGCGCGCTTGCCTTTGGTATAAAGGCCTCCGGTGATGTAATCCACGGTGTCCGTCGTTCCCGCCGGAGTCTCGATGGCCCGCAGAATGAGGTTGCCGTCCCGCAGGTCGTAACAAAGCGGATTGTCGGACATTTTCCGCGACCATTCGGGACGGTTCTGGCGGGGAATCTTCGACCAGGAAGCGGAATCGACGGCTCCGTCAAAATCGTCTTCCCAGACCAATTGCCATTTCGATGCCGGTTCGGAAGTGCAGCCGATCAGAAAAAAAGCGATCGTTGCAACTGAAAACAGTTGTTTTAACATGTATAGAGAAAGTTTGTGTTAGTAGTCGAATCAATCCTGCCGCTTGGTTTGCGGCAGAGCAAAAGTAGCGATTTTTCCCGTCCGCGTCAAGCGTCGATCCCTTTGCCCCGTTGCGGATTGCCTGAAAAAAAAGCGTCCCTCCCCTTGATCAGGGAAGGACGCTCGTCGACTATACGAATGACTATACGAATCGAATCGCCTTATTTTACTTCCTCGAATTCCACATCATGCGGGCCGTCTTCTTCCCGCTGCTGCGACTGCGACTGCGACGCGGAACCCGCACCGGCAGAACCTGCGCCCGGATTCGCTCCGCCGCCATTGTTGCCCGCATTGTAAATATCCTGCGAAGCCGCCTGCCATGCCGCATTCAGCCCTTCCGAATATTTGTCGATGTCCGCCAAGTTCTGCGCCTTGTGCGCTTCTTTCAGCCCGTTCAACGCCGTCTCGATCGCCGACTTCTTGTCTGCCGGAATCTTGTCGCCGTACTCCTTGAGCTGCTTTTCCGTACTGAAGATCAGCGAGTCTGCCGCATTGATCTTGTCCACCCGCTCGCGTTCCTCCTTATCCTTGGCTTCGTTCGCTTTCGCTTCGTCGCGCATGCGCTGGATTTCGGCCTCGCTCAACCCCGACGATGCCTCGATGCGGATGCTCTGTTCCTTGCCCGTCCCCTTGTCCTTGGCCGAGACGTTGAGGATCCCGTTGGCGTCGATGTCGAACGTCACTTCGATCTGCGGCACGCCGCGCGGGGCTGCCGGAATGCCGTCCAGATGGAACCGGCCGATCGTCTTGTTGTCCCGCGCCATCTGGCGTTCGCCCTGCAGCACATGGATTTCCACCGACGGCTGGTTGTCCGATGCCGTGGAGAAGACTTCCGACTTGCGCGTCGGAATCGTGGTGTTGGCGTCGATCAGTTTGGTCATCACGCCGCCCATCGTTTCGATCCCCAGCGACAGCGGGGTCACATCCAGCAACAGCACGTCCTTGACTTCGCCGGTCAGCACGCCTCCCTGAATAGCTGCTCCGATCGCCACCACTTCGTCCGGGTTGACCCCTTTGGACGGTTCTTTGCCGAAGAATTCCTTGACCACCTGTTGGATGGCCGGAATCCGGGTCGAACCGCCCACCAAAATGACGTCGTCGATCTGCGAAGCTGTCAGCCCAGCGTCTTCCAAGGCCTTGCGGCACGGTTCGATCGTGGCGTGGATCAATGTGTCGGCCAGCTGCTCGAATTTCGCCCGCGTCAAGGTCGTGACCAAGTGCTGCGGGATGCCGTCGATCGGCATGATGTACGGCAGGTTGATCTCCGTGGAGGTCGCGCTCGACAGTTCGATCTTGGCTTTTTCCGCCGCTTCCTTAAGCCGCTGCAGTGCCATCGGGTCTTTCCGCAAGTCCACATGGTGCTGTGCTTCAAATTCCCCGGCCAGCCAGTCGATAATCACGTGGTCGAAGTCGTCCCCGCCGAGGTGCGTGTCCCCGTTGGTGGACTTCACTTCAAACACGCCGTCCCCTAATTCGAGGATCGAAATATCGAATGTCCCCCCGCCGAGGTCATAGACGGCGATTTTCATGTCCTTGTCGGACTTTTCGAGCCCGTAGGCCAATGCCGCCGCGGTCGGTTCGTTGATGATCCGGGCCACTTTCAGCCCGGCGATTTCCCCCGCCTCTTTCGTCGCCTGCCGCTGCGAGTCGTTGAAGTATGCCGGTACGGTGATCACCGCTTCGGTCACTTCCTGTCCCAGATAATCTTCGGCGGTCTTCTTCATCTTTTGCAAGGTCATGGCCGAGATTTCCTGCGGGCTGTAGAGTCTGCCGTCGATCGCGATCCGGGGCACGCCGTGTTCGTCTTTGACTTCGTACGGCACGCGTTTCATTTCGTCGCCGACCTGGCTGTAGGTCTCACCCATGAACCGCTTGATCGAAAAAATAGTCCGTTTCGGGTTGGTGATCGCCTGCCGTTTGGCCGGGTCGCCGACTTTCCGTTCGCCGTTTTCGGTGAATGCCACGATCGAAGGTGTGGTGCGATGTCCTTCGCTGTTTGGAATCACGACGGGTTCGTTGCCTTCCATGACGGCCACGCAGGAGTTGGTGGTGCCGAGGTCTATACCGATGATTTTTCCCATAATATGGTTACTGTTTTTTTGTATTTTATTTGTACCTGCTTACCTAACAAGCGCTATGCCAAATCTCTTTTTTGTCAAAATGTCAGTCTTCTCTGCCATTCCGGTGGGGTGGGCGGGCTGACATTCCGACCGGATTTTTCGGCGGATTTTGCTTATTTTTGTCGTCTCTTTTGTTCTTTGGCTATGTGCGGGAGTTGTTCTCTTTGTTCGCAAAGAGAACTTTTTTGTTGCTTCGATCAGGCGGGGGCTTGTTAGCCGAGAGTTATTCTGCTATTCGGCATTCCCTCGCTGGGCGGGGGTTTAGTTTTAAAAAAAACCTTTCTTTTTTGCCTTCGTGCCGGGTGGGTGCTTTTTTTAGCCGCCTCGAGCTGCGGAGGCACTTTCTTCCTTGTGCGACCAAGAACCGAGCAACACCAGTTCCGCGCGCGATTGCTGGAGCAGGAAATCGTTCAAAAGCATGAATTGCTTTTGAACAGGATTTCCGCCAGCGCGCGGGTAAATACATTTTTTAGTGGTAAAGAGGGCGCAGCCTGCGGGGAACGCAACTCTCGCGCAAGCGATTAAAGAGTTGCGGGCCTCCGCTGCGGGAGGCTGCGGCCCGCCCGGTTCTGCGAACCGGATTTTCACCGGCGCTCGAGACAAAAACGGTTCCGAAACACGAGTACGCCCCGAAGTCAGCGTAAACGTTTCGGGTAATTCCAGCCCGGTTCGCGTGCCGAGCGGCACCGCCAGCCCGGCGTGAGGGCAGTACCCTCAAACACCCCGCGCGCCACGCCGGAAAAGGAAAATCGACGGTTTCAACGAGAGTTGAAACCGAACAATTTTCCCGGCGCGCGGGGAAAAATAAGTTGGATTAGAGACTGCCCAAGCGAAACGCAGTTTCGCAAGCCTGGCGGGGCACCCGCAGCCCGCGCAACCTGTGGTCACAAATAGTGCAAAAAAAACAGTGCGGTTGATCTCAATGATCTCTCTTTGTCAGGCCGGAGATGCCGCTCGGCACCCGAACCGCAGCCGTTGGCTGTTTTATTGGCCGCCTCTACCCCAAAGCCCCGCTGGCTCCGGCCAAGAGGTAGTTCCAGCCCGGCCTGAGGGCGGTCCCTCTTTGGGGTAATCTATCTTGCTGCCAGCAGGTCAATAAAACACCCGAAAGGTGCAGTTCGCGTGCCCGGCGGCACCGCGCCCCCGAAAAACCGCTCCCGGCAATGAAACCCTCTCCCCCGACGTTTAAAATATATTATCTTTGTAAAAAACACCCAACCGCCATGTTCGGATTTTCAGGAATCGGGCGCAAGCCGCGCCAGTTCGAATACAAGCCCCGCCATTGGGACCCCGAAGCCGAGGAACGCGAAGCCCGGCGCCGCATGATTCTCGGCGAAGAATACACCGAAGGAGAATACAAACCCGGCATGTATATCCGCGAAAAACGCCTGCTGCGGATGCAGGAACGCGAACGGCAGCGTGCGGAACGCAGCCGGCGGACAACGATCCGGACAGTGATCTTCCTGGCTTTCGTCGTAGGCGTGCTCTACCTGATGTTCACCTACTTCGGACGAGCAATGTAAGTCAGAGAGCCGGAGCGAAATTTCGTTCTCGGCACACGTTCCTCGCGCCGCTTTGCGCCGCTATCGCCGAAGGAAGCCGTTCCGAAGAACTGCGCCTCGCTTTTCAACTGAAGACATACCTTATTTATATAAACAAATCCTTGGCCTCGAACTTGATTCAGATACTGCCCGATAACGTGGCCAACCAGATCGCCGCCGGCGAAGTGGTGCAGCGTCCCGCCTCCATGGTCAAAGAGCTGATGGAGAACGCAGTGGATGCCGGAGCGCAAAGCGTCAGCGTGGTGGTGCGCGACGGCGGCAAAAGCCTCGTGCAAGTGATCGACGACGGATGCGGCATGGCCGCAGAAGACGCTGTATTGTGTTTTGCGCGGCATGCCACCTCCAAAATCAGAAAATCGGACGATCTGTTCGCCTTGCAGACATTCGGGTTCCGGGGCGAGGCACTGGCGTCGATCGCCTCGGTGGCCGAAGTCGAGCTGCGCACCCGGCGCGGGGGGGACGAAGTGGGCACCCTCGTGACCATTGCCGGAGGAACCGAAGCCGATGCCAGAACCGAGAGCGTGAGCTGTCCGCAGGGAACCCAGATTCTCGTGCGGAATCTCTTTTTCAACACCCCGGCGCGCCGGAAATTCCTCAAAGCGGATACCACCGAAACCAAACAAGTCATCGTTGAATTCCAAAGAGTGGCCTTGTGCCATCCGGAGGTAGCATTCACCCTCGTGGCGGACGACAAAACCCTGTTCAGCTTAGGCCCGGGGGGACTGCGGCAGCGCATCGCCGCCATCGTGGGACGTAAAACCGGCGACAAACTCCTCGATGTGGAAGTCGACACCCCGATCGTGCGGATCGGCGGCTACGTGGGGCTGCCCGCTACCGCCAAGAAAAGCGGCACCGAACAGTTCTTTTTCGTCAACGGCCGCTATTTCCGGTCGCCCTATCTGCAAAAGGCGGTCGTTTCGGGGTACAGCAAGCTCTTGCCGTATGGGTATACCCCGTCGTATTTTATCTACATCCAGGTCGATCCCGCCCGGATCGACGTGAATATCCATCCGCAGAAGACCGAAATCAAGTTCGAGGATGAGCAGGCCTTGTGGCAGATGCTCGCCTCGGCCGTGGCGCGGAGCTTAGGGAAGCACAATGTCGTGCCGATGCTCGATTTCGAGAACCCGGTTCCGGGGTTAGAGATACCGGTCTATCCTTCCCACCAGGCAAAAGACAACAAACGGATGCCCGCGCCGCCGCCGGTGTCGGTCAGGGACGACTACAACCCGTTCCGCAGCTACGACAGGCCGGAATGGGACACGTCTGCCGGGTCTGATTCGGCTTATGCCGCATCCAAGCGGCCGAAAACGTTCGACGACCCGGAGCAGGCGCCGTTTACGGAGATGATCCCGCCGTCGCTGACCATACCGGATCCTGCTTCGCTTTCGCCTTCGGCTCCTGTTTCGCTGCTGCCCGGCGAAGAGACGTACAGCGAATACGAATCTGCCGTCCCGGGGGCGGCGGAGCGGCAGGAACCGGAGCAGGGTGCGTTGCCGCTGGCGGGCTCGGATGTCCCTATGGCTTCGGCGGTGCCGCGCAGTCTGGTTTTCGGCGGCGGAAGGTATATCGTCACCACGACGGCGGACGGGGCGGTTATCATCGACCGGGCGCGGGCCAAGCTGAGGGTGACTTACGAGGAGTTTCTGCGGCGCATGGAGAACGATTTCTCGGTAACGGGGCAGCGGGATCTGTTTCCGGAGACGGTCGAGCTCTCTCCTGCGGATCATTTTTTACTGATGGAACATACCCAGGAGCTGGCTGCAATGGGGTTCGACTTGCGGGATATGGGGGGCTCGACTGTGGTGGTCTACGGTTTGCCGGTCGAGATGGGGGCTGCGGTTACGCCGGCAATGGCTGTGGAGGAATTGTTGTCGCAAATCAAGGAGGAGGGGGTGTCGTTGCGGGATAATCATCGGGAACGGCTGGCGGCGGCGATGGCGCGGAGTTGCTGTGCGGCGCTGTTCGCGCCGGACGGAATGGCGCATCCGGTCTCGGCGGTCGAGGCGGATGCGCTGGTGCGGCAATTGTTCGGCTGCGACGAACCGAATTATACGCCTGACGGGCGACCGGTGATGACTGTCGTGTCGACGGCCGAGGTTGTCAAACGGTTGAAAAAGTAACGGATCAACACCGGAGGGGGATCTTCGTGCTGGCTATCTTGGGGGTTGCACTGTGTGTTCTGGCTTCGGTTCAACATGGTTGCGGGCGCTGAGGATGCGGAGGCAGCGGTGGGATTTGGGGGCTGGCGATGCCGCTCGGCACACGAGCCGGGCTGGAACTACCCTAAAAAGCAATACCCCCTGCCCAAAGCCCCGACGGGGCCGCGCGCCGGGCAAAGAGCTATAACTACCTTAAACAAGCAATACAAACTCCAATAAAAACCCCAACGGGGCCCCCGCCGGGCAAGCAATCGGTTTATCCCATACGGCACCGATCGGACTTTCCCGACTTCGAGATACGCTCCGTTCAGCGTAAAAAGTAATCCGTTTTTCAGAAAATACCGATTATTCAAAACATTTATGCTATTTTTATAGTCGATTTTTAAATACAGACTATGGAAAACCGCCTGCTCGACAAAAATGCGCCCTCCGACCGGCTTCCGGACATCGACCTGCCGGTGGACTTTTTCGCCTGGGTCGACATCACCCGCGAAGTGTTGGGTTGGTACAACGTACCGTGCAAGATCAAGGCAGGGATCTTCGTCCTCTGCGTCGAAGGCGAACTGACAGCCACTATCAACCTGAAAGAGTGCCGGATCCGGAAAAACGACTTTATTGTCGTGGCCCCCGGCAGCGTGATCCAATTCCACGGATCGGACACCGATTTCCGGCTCTCGTTCGTGGGTTTTTCGTCCAAATTCGTGGGCGAGGTGAATCTCCTCAAATCGTCCCTGGATTTTTTCCCGATGATGATCGAAAACCCCGTGCTGCCGCTGAAAGCGGAGACGGCAGAGATTTACAGAGAATATTTCGCACTCTTATACAAGATGTTTGTCGGCGACATGCTGACCCATCCCGAAATCCAGCGCTGCGTGCTGGAATCGCTGCTCTACGGCATCGCCGGCATGTACACGAAAGTGGAAAGCGAAAACGACCCTCGCCGCCTGAGCCGCGGCGAGGAGATATGCAAAGAGCTGTTCCGGTTAGTGATGAAACACTACGCGCGCGAGAGACGCGTGTCATTCTATGCCGAACAGATGCGCCTCTCGGCCCAGCACCTCTGCACGACAGTCAAACAGCAGACAGGCAAAACGGTGGCCGAACTGATCGCAGACGTGGTCATCATGGACGCCAAAGCGCTGCTCAAATCGACCAACATGCCCATCAAGGAGATCTCCATCTCGCTCAATTTCCCGAACGTGTCGTTTTTCGGCAAATATTTCAAACGCTATGTAGGCCAGAGCCCGCAGCAGTACCGCAACAGCTGATATTTCCGTTTCCGCCCCGGTGAAAAGTTTTGCGGAAAAGACCTCCTTCCGATGACAGCGTATACGAGACAGCGGGCTGCGTTTCAAGACTTGCGGGGAAAAATAATGGAATCGAAAAAGCCGACCGCGGCCTGAATTACCTGGCCCGGATCGGGAGGGGTGAGAGGCAAGTCCACGTATTCCGCCCGAACTTCATACTGCAAATCTTTGATTTTTGCGGAAGCCGTCGAAAATAAATCCACCGGTGGAAAAGCCGTCACGCATAACGACCGTGAAATTCATTTCCTCGATCAGTTTTCGGATGAATTCCTTATCCTCCTCGCAGGCACTCGCAATTTTCAGATAACCATTCAGCATGTCCGATTCCGACGAGCCGCCGATGAAAAGGATCGTGCATAACAGAATCGATATGAGGCGGGAATCGGGAAACAGGCCTGAATCATCTCTCTCCCCGCCTGAACAGGGCGATCCCGTCCGTCAGACATTGAACAGGAAGTGCATGATGTCCCCGTCCTGCACCACATACTCTTTGCCTTCGATTCCGATCTTGCCCGCTTCGCGGCACGCCTTTTCAGAACCCAAAGCCACATAGTCCGCATACTTAATGACCTCGGCCCGGATAAAGCCCCGCTCGAAGTCGGTGTGGATGATCCCCGCCGCCTGCGGCGCTTTCGTCCCTTTGGCATAAGTCCAGGCCCGCGTTTCGTCCGGCCCCGTGGTGAAATAGGTCTCCAGATTCAGCAGCGCATACGCCGCCCGGATCAACCGCGACACCCCCGACTCCTCCAACCCTAAGTCCGAGAGAAACATCTGCCGCTCCTCGTAGCTCTCCAACTCGGCAATATCCGCTTCCGTGGCCGCCGCCACGATCAGCATCTGGGCCCCTTCGTCCCGGATCGCTTCGGCCACCGCACGGGTATGTTCGTTCCCCGCCACCGCCGAAGCCTCGTCCACGTTGCAGACGTACAGCACCGGCTTGCTCGTCAGCAGGCACAAGTCTGCCACTAATTTTTCGTCCTCCTTGTTGTCCAGCATCACCGTCCGCGCCGACAGGCCCTGTTCCAGCGCTTCCTTGTAGCGCACCAGAATTTCGTACAGCCGTTTTGCGGTCTTGTCTCCGCCGCTCTGGGCCTGTTTCTGCACTTTCCCCAAGCGGCTTTCGACGGTTTCGAGGTCTTTGAGCTGCAATTCGGTGTCGATGATCTCTTTGTCGCGCACCGGATCGACCGACCCGTCCACATGGGTGATGTTTCCGTTCTCGAAACAGCGCAGCACGTGGATGATCGCATCTGTCTCGCGGATATTGGCCAGAAACTTGTTGCCGAGCCCTTCGCCTTTCGACGCTCCCTTGACTAATCCGGCGATGTCCACGATTTCGATGGTGGTGGGCACCACCCGTTTCGGGTGGTCGATCTCGACCAGCTTCGTGAGCCGCTCGTCGGGCACGGTGATGACCCCGACGTTGGGTTCGATGGTGCAGAACGGGAAGTTGGCTGCCTGTGCTTTCGCGTTCGACAGGCAGTTGAAGAGTGTGGATTTGCCGACGTTCGGCAGTCCGACTATACCGCATTGAAGTGCCATACTGTGAAATGATTTAGGAGGGGCAAAGACGGTGCGGGCCGAGCGCAATCGTGCAGGTTCCGATTGCCGAGGCGCGGCCTGTATAAGCATAGGTTTACCCCGCGGCAAAGATACGCTTAATTTCGCACTTTCCGCGAATGTCTGCCGGTGGGCGGGAGGATAAATCAGTTTTTGCTGCGGTACGGGCCGATGTACGTGGCAGAACATCGGCCTGCTGACCGGGACAAATCAGTTCTTGCTGCGGTACGGAGCCGGCGAGAGAGGCATGATAAATTCTCGATTGGAGTGCCGGGCGGCACCAGGTCGGACGCCCGGGAAACTTAGGGTAGTTCCAGCCCGGCTCGAGTGCCGAGCGGCATCGGGTCTCCCGCGGGGTGGCGTCCGGCCCGCCCGGTTCTGCGAACCGGATTTCCCCGGCGCGCAGGTTTTGTTCGGGGTAATTCCGACCCAAGCGAAACGCAGTTTCGCAAGTCCACCGCGGACACGCGGCCCCGCGCGGGAGCGCAGTCTCCTCAAACTCCCCGCGCGCGACGGCTGGAGAAGGAAATCGTTCAAAAGCAGCTTGCGCTTTTGAACAGGATTTCCGCCAGCGCGCGGGCAAAATACAGTTTTGGATCGCAGTCTGCGAGGTTGGGGTAATTCCAATCCGGCTCGCGTGCCGAGCGGCACCGGGTCTGCACGCTGACACAAAAACTTACCTGTTTACTTTTTCGCAGCCTGTAGTCTGACAGGAGGGAAACACGGTCAGGCTATTCGTCCTGTCGGGTTCGGCCTGCGCGCTCCGGGGGTGGGCCGAAGGCCCAGCGCGCAAGGCCGGCGTTCCTCTCGGAACGCGCTGTTCGTGTGCCGGGCGGCACCAGGTCGGACGCCCGGGAAACTTAGGGTAGTTCCAGCCCGGCTCACGTGCCGAGCGGCACCGCCCCTCCGCCGGGGGTGGCTCCGGCCTGACAGGGAGAGATCACAGCCGAACAAAATTTCGCCAGCGTGCGGAGAAAGCATGATTGCGGTTTTCGGTTCCAAAAGGTCGGCGCCGGCGGGGCTTTGGGGTAGAGGCGGCCAATAAAACAGCCAACGGCCGCGGCTCGAGTGCCGAGCATCCCCCGCACAGAGCCGGACCCGAAACAGAAGAACAGTACAATAAAGAGAGCGTGCAGTGGCACGCCATTCCGGATTCCGAGAGGCCATTTCGGAGAAAACCGTTATTTTTACAGCCGTCGATTATTCAAATGAAATGATAAGCATAGGAAAAGCCTCGACCGAAGATATCGAAGCCATTCAAAGCGTAGCAGAGATTGCTTTCCCGGCGACTTATGCCGAAATCCTCTCGCCCGGGCAGCAGGCTTATATGATGGAGTGGATGTATTCCGAGACCTCTCTGCGCCGGCAGATGCTCGACGAAGGTCATATTTATTACATCGCCCGGGCAGAGAGCAGTGTGCCGGTGGGATACGTCTCGATTCAGCGGCAGGGAAGCGATCTTTTTCATTTGCAGAAAATTTATGTGCTGCCGGAGTGGCAGGGAAAACAGATCGGGCGCCGGTTGTTCGAGCAGGCGATCCGGGCGGTAAAGGAGCTGCATCCCGCACCCTGCACGGTGGAGCTGAACGTGAACCGGTCGAACCCCGCGCGGGGATTCTACGAGCGGATAGGGATGCGGGTGGTGCGCGAAGGCGATTTCCCGATCGGCGGCGGATATTATATGAACGATTACATCATGGGGATAGAGGTCTGAGCCCGCTTGCGATATATGCACCTGAGAAACGGAGGAGGCTGATAATCGCAAGATTATCAGCCTCCTCGTGCCCGGGACAAGGCTACCGCCGGCAGCCAGGTCACTACCGGGGCAGAGTGCGACCGACAGCTGCTCGTGTTGGCACTGCAAACTCCCGAAAAGCGGATCGCCGAGGCAAAGCATCAACTCCAAAATCCGGAAACAATAAAACCGAATGAGAATGATAAAATCTCATCCGGTTGTGAGATGAAGAAAGTTGTGTAACTCCGCAACAAACATCCGACCGTTTTTTGTCCGATATACAGACAGCCAGAACAAGTCTTGACTATTATGCCTAATTTTAAAGGCGATATTCCTTTGGAGTATCGCACACCTTGCCTATTAGCTCACTCGCAGTCGGAATCACCACCTCGGAATGTAACGAGCTATGATAATCAAATCGAAAGTCGTGCCATACGGGCGTGGCTTTCTCCTGTTTGAATAGGGTTGCGGTGTGCTAAGACTGACTGAAGTCTGCGCTTTTGTTTTATCGGCAAGTGCGCATACCCAGTCAACCGGCATAATGAACGGCAATAATGCGCAAAACCAATAAAACCGAATGAAACAAATGAAAAAGTTAATCATGATGATGATGCTTGTGCTGCCGTTGGCGGCGATGGCGCAAAACCTCGTGAACTTCGTCTTAAAGCCCGATGGCACATACCAAACCGAGGACGGCAAGGATTTTATTGTCGTGCCTTTTGAGGGCAAGACCGCGCATCAAATTTATCAAGAGCTTGCCACTAATGTAGGTTCGACCTATAACGACCCGTCAAAAGTGATGTCGGGTGTTGAGGACGCATCGATTAAAATCCGTGCGTTTTCGGATGATTTAATCCGAGCTAAACCATTCGGCTATGTAAAAGACCAGTCGTTTGGCGGTTTTTATCAATTAGAATTCCGTATTAAAGATGGGCGAGTGCGTGTTTCGGCGCCTATCATTGAGGATAGAGTTGAGTATCGAGATATTCAAGGCAAATACACCCATGGAAATTTTTCTAAATATATAGAGGCGTATTTCAAAAACGGCGTATTGCAAGATAAAAAGCAAAAGAATTATGATATTGTTGTTGCAAAGATGAACGGCATCATCAACAGCATACTGCATACATCGACCGTTCAAGATGCACAAGACGATTGGTGATAGGCCGGAGCCCGCCAAAACGTTCTACCGCATCCGCGAAATAATTGAACAATTTTTCAGACTTGACCCTTATCCGAGGATGAGGGCTACTCCTTACCCCCAGCACCCCTTTGAGGGTTGACAGTGCAAAAAGACAGGCGAGGCTTCCGCATCCGTGGAGGCTTCGCTTTTATGTTGCAAGTCGACTAAGATTCTATGTGTTGAAAATGTTGGGTGGCGTTGTGTTTGGCTACCCTTTGTCTGTCCTAAAAATAAAAAACAGTTGATAATCTTTTAATTATCAACTGTCTATGGTGCCCAGGACAGGAATCGAACCTGCACGCCTTGCGGCACACGCACCTGAAACGTGCGCGTCTACCTATTCCGCC
>NZ_CANQYJ010000055.1 GCF_947628055.1 uncultured Rikenella sp. | reverse complement strand
CCGGCGGTCAGGACAGACGGATCCGCGTGTAGTCGTCGTTCTCCGGCCACAACACCTCCGCCGTGCCGTCCGCCGACACCGAACGGGCATCGGCATACACCAGCCCCCCGCCCGTCAGGCTTCCCCTTTCGTCCACATAGCCGAACCGCTTTCCGCGCCTCACCACCGCATACCCGTGGGAAAATTCGCCCACCCAGTCGTATTCCAGCGGCACCACCACGCGCCCCGTCCGGTCGAGACAGCCGTGCAGCCCTCCCTTGTCCACCGTCGCATAGCGCGAGCCGTCCCACGACAGGTCGTCATACTCCGGCGGAATCACCGTGCGGCCGTCCCGGTCGATCAGCCCCATCAGCATCCCTTCGCCCACCGGCGCGGCCACGCCCACCGCCGCCCGGCCTTCGGTGAAATCCCCCGCCCAGGTATAGCGCGGCGCAATCACGATATGTCCGTTTTCGTCCGCATAGCCGAAACGGCCCCGGCGGACGATCACCCGCAGCCCCTCGGAAAACTCGCCGTTCCCGTCTTCCGTCACAGCCGGCGCACCGGCTGCCGCACTCGCCGCCGCAGGCCGCAGCGCCACCGGATAATAGTTCCCCTGCCCCTCGTCACTATACACGTAGATTTCGTCCGGCAGAAAATCGCCGTATTCTCCCGAAGCCGCCGCCTCACCGGCTGCCGCCGAGGTGAAACAGGTCAGCCGGTACGGTTCCCTGTCCAGCTCGACGCGGAAGGTCACCCGCCCGGTGCCCGACACATAGAGCGGCATGCCCTCGTTGTCCGTGAGTGCGCGCACTTCCGCCAGCGAAGCGAAACGCCCCTGCGGATTGGCTATCGCCTCGATGTAGCCGCCCACTGTGGGAAAAATCTTTTTCGCAGTCATAACAGCAGATTGGAGGTCGCAGTGCCGATGTTCATCATCCGCACCAGATCGGTCATATTGGCGTTGTAGCCCATGCCCCGCGCCCCTCCGGCGGCCGGACGGCCTGTCATCAGGGCGATCTCGTCCCGGTAGAGCGCCGGCATCGGACTGGATATGTCGAACAGCAGCCGGGCGTAACGGTCTTCGGGCAGGTCATCTGCCGAAGCCGGGAAAAGCACGGGCTGCCGCTCCGAACCGGAAATATGTACGTTGAGCAGCAATACGTTCCCGTCTGCCGTGGAGAGCGAGCGCAGTTTCTGCGCCGCTGCCGCCAGCTGTCTCGGGCTGCCGTCCGTGGCTTCTCCGTCCGTGATGTTGATCACGGTCGGCGGGTAGCACGGCTGTCCTTTGTGTTTGGCGCACCAGGTTCTGAGCAGCTTATGCGCCTCTCCGAATGCCGCTGCCATGGGCGTGTTCCACTCCGATTCCGGCCGCACCCACACTTTTTCGCGCATCACGGTAGCCATCTGCCGGCCGTCCGGCAAGGTACGCAGGCGCCGCACGTCGCGCACGTCGACCGGGTTGTCGGCCAGCACCTCCGGCGTGAGGAACCATTCGCTGCCGAGGGTCGGCAGCGCCGACCGCACTTCGGAGCCGGAGTAGCCCAGCACGGCGATGTCGTAGTAAGGCTGATAGCCGTCGTCGCGCCGCGAGCGGGCGATCAGTTCCGAAAGCAGGGTGTTGATGGCCGAGGCCACGGCCTGTGCCTTGGCGACGGTCTGCCCGTTCCACCGGGCGGGTTCGGCCATGGAGCCGGACTGGTCGACCAGCAGCACCACGGCTGTGGGACAGGTCTGTGTAATCCGCGCAAGATAGCTCATGTGGAAAAATCGGTATGAAAAAACACGGGATCCGTCACCCCCTTGCACAGCAGGAGGGCAGTCTCCCGGTCGACAACAAAAGTCCCAGACCCGTGCGGGCTTGGGATAAAACTAAAAAAAGCACACGCCGGAACTTGCCTGAGCACGGGCACAACTGCGACCCCGGAAACACGACAAGCCCCCTACACATATGCCGTATGGCAGTATCCTGAAGTTTCGTGTTTCCCGCTTCGCCGTCAGGTCGTTGTTTTGTGCTTGGAAGCCGGATACAAAAGGACGCGGTAATAGGTGCAAATATAATATCCGCTGCGGTATCCTGAAATATCGATGCGGAAAAATAGCGGGTTATTGTAAAATTCAGGTTGGAACGATACGGAAAAAAGAATCGGGCGGCTCGGTGCCGCCCGGCCCGCGCGGTTCACAAAAGCAATGCGGCCCTCGTAAAAAAATTCCTCGGAGCGAACCCCGGCAGACTGCCGCGGCACCTTTCTTGTTCAGAAAGGCGGCAAAGCGGCCGCCCCCTGACAGAAATCCGGCCGCAATTTCATATCTTTGTTTTATTAACAGCAAAAGGTTATGATTGAGCGAGAGCAGACCGATTTTTTTCTGGTTCAGGCATACAACGCCGCCGTTCGGGCCGGAGCCAAGATCATGGAGATATATACCCGTTACGAAGACTTTTTCGTCAGCCTCAAGGCCGACAGCACGCCGATTACGATTGCCGACCGGGAGGCGCACACGCTGATCAAGCATTACCTGAGCGCGACCCGCATCCCGCTGCTGTCGGAGGAGGGGCGCGACCTCTATTTCGACGAACGGCGCGGGTGGGATCTCTACTGGCTGGTCGATCCGCTGGACGGAACCGAGGAGTTCATCAAGCGGAACGGAGAGTTCACGGTCAATATCGCCCTGATGGTGGATAACCGGCCGTACTTGGGGGTGATTTATCTGCCGACGACCGGCACGATCTATTTCAGCGACCCAGACCGCGGATCGTTCTGCAAGACGGGCGTCCGGCCGGAGATGAGCGCCGGATATACCATCAGCCTTGTTTTTGCCGGAGCGTGCAGATTGCCGGTGGTGCAGCAGCGGAACGTGCCGCTGAAGGTGGCTTTGAGCCGGTCGCACGAATCGGAACGGGTGCGGGAACATATTCTCCGGCTGCAGGAACAGGCGGGGGAGGTGCAGATCGTGGAGTACGGCAGCTCGCTGAAAATGTGCCTCGTGGCGGAAGGATCGGTGGACTGCTATCTGCGGACGACGCCGACGTCGGAGTGGGACACGGCGGCGGGCGAGGCGATCGCGCGGGGGGCGGGAGTGCGGGTGGTGTCGCTCTCGGGCGAACCGCTGCGGTACAACGAAGAGTCGCTCGAAAATCCTCCTTTCATTTGTCTGACCCAATACCTCGACGGATATGAGTGGCAGCGATAGCGTTTTCCCGAAGCATACGGTTCCGGCCCCGCCGGAGCATTTTTCGCCGGATGACGTGGGGGTGGACAACGGGAATTATTTCGGGCTGCCGTTCGGCGCGGCCGAGGCGGAATTGGTGCTGCTTTCGGTGCCGTGGGATGTGACGGTCTCCTACAACGGCGGTACGGCGGCGGGGCCGGCGGCGATTCTGGCGGCTTCGACGCAGGTGGAGCTGCGTGACGCGCATTATCCGGAGGGTTGGCGGCGGGGGATTGCGACGGTTCCGGCCGATCCGTGGATCGCAGAGGCTTCGGCCCGGCTGCGGGCTGAGGCGGAGCGGGTGATCGCTCACCTCGAGGCGGGGGGCTCGACGGTCGATGGGGAGATTGCAGCACCGTTGGCGGCGGTCAATGCGGGGTCGGAACGGCTCAACGACATCGTTTTTGCGCAGGCGGCTTCTTTTTTGGCGGAAGGGCGGATCGTGGGGTTGGTGGGGGGCGATCACAGCACGCCGCTGGGGCTGATACGGGCGGTGGCGGGTTCGCTGGCGGCGCGGGGCGAGGAGTTCGGGATTCTGCACCTCGATGCGCACGCGGATTTGCGGGCGGCATACGAGGGGTTTGCCTATTCGCATGCCTCCATTATGTACAATGCTTTGCAGCTGCCGCAGGTGGTGCGGCTGGTGCAGGTGGGGATCCGGGATTTCTGCGACGGGGAGGTCGATTTGGCGCGGGAAAGCGGGGGGCGGATCGTGCAGTATGACGATTACATGTTGGCCGAGAATGCGTTCGAGGGGCTGGACTGGGGAATGCAGTGTGCGGGGATTATCGAGCAGCTGCCGGAGAATGTCTATGTGAGTTTCGATATCGACGGTTTGTCGCCGGACAACTGTCCGGGAACGGGAACGCCGGTGCCTGGGGGCTTGTCGTATCGGGAGGCGGTGTATCTGCTGGCCCGGGTGGCGGAGTCGGGGCGGCGGATCGTGGGGTTCGACCTGACCGAGGTGTCGCCGGCGGAAAACGATGGGGAGTGGAATGCCAATGTGGGGGCTCGGGTTCTGTACAAGCTGTGTAACCTGACGCTGAAAACGGTCTCCGGCTCGGCCGGTTAAGGTGGATTTGTTGTCGGTTTTATTTTGTATTGTGCCGTCTGGTACCGTTCTTTCTGTGAACAGTCATACACGGTACAGTGCCAAATAAACCTACGTTTCCGATTGTCGTGACTCACGAATCCCGACCTAAAGCCGAAAGAAGCCAGTTTAAAAAAACGATAAAATAGACATATGTATAAGATTCTGCTATTCTCATTTTTTCTTGTACTGGGATTGACAGCCTCGCAGACCCTTCCCGCATGGATGACCGGGGAGAGCTACGCTTCGTTCAAAGGCGTGACAGACATACTGCTGTATATCTGCCTGGCATTCATTATGATTAATGTCGGACGCGAATTTGAAGTCGAGAAAAACCGGTGGCGAGGATACGTGAGCGACTATTTCATAGCCATGGCAACCGCTGCACTGCCGTGGCTGTTAGTCGCAGTCTATTACGTATTCATTCTGCTGCCCGCCCCGTACTACGGCGACTGGGACGCGTGGAAAGAGAGCCTGCTGCTGAGCCGTTTCGCAGCCCCGACCTCGGCCGGGATCCTGTTCACGATGCTGGCAGCTATCGGGCTGCGGACCAGCTGGATATACCGCAAGATACAAGTGCTGGCTATTTTCGACGACTTAGATACCATCCTGCTGATGATCCCCCTGCAGATCATGATGGTCGGATTCCGGATGGAAGTGGTCGTCATACTGGCCGTGGTGACCGTGCTGCTGGGCTTCGGCTGGCACTATCTGGCCCGGTTCGACATGCGGCAGTCGTGGTGGGCGATCCTGCTCTATGCCGTGGCCGTGATCTTCGTGACGTGGATCGTCAACCGGCTGTTCCATATCCATATCGAAGTGCTCCTGCCGGCATTCGTGCTGGGCATGGTGATGCGCCACAAACATATAGACACCCCGCTCGAACGGAAAGTGGCAGCCGGAGTATCGTTTCTGTTCATGCTGTTGGTCGGGCTGAGCATGCCTTATTTCGTGGGGGGCGGCATGGCCTCATATTCCGCCCATTCGGCGGCCGAAGACGCGGCGCCGTCCATTTTAGGCACACAGCCGATGATGTCGTGGGGGATGATCGCATTCCATGTGGTCGTCGTGTCGCTGCTGTCGAATATCGGGAAACTGGTACCCCTGTTCTTCTACCGGGAGAGAATGTTCGAGGAGCGGCTGGCCCTGTCGGTCGGGATGTTCACCCGAGGCGAAGTGGGAGCCGGGATCATCTTCATCGCACTGGGGTACAATATCGGCGGGCCGGCGCTGATTATCTCCGTGCTGACCCTGGTTTTCAACCTGATCCTGACAGGCGGATTCGTGGTCTGGGTCAGACGGTTGGCGGTGAAAGCGAACGGCAAGTTGTCGAACGCAGGGATGCAGGCCGGATTGTAACCGCTTAGGCTCCGGGCATATCTCTGAGGTCTGCCTATAGTATTCGTTGCGCTCCGGGGTCTGCGATCCCCCTTAGGGTGCGCGAAAATCACTTCCGTTGGAACGTCTTGAGCCCCAGCGCCGGCAACTCTCCGACCACCCGCGCATCCGGCGGCAGTACCGGTGCGCGGACACCTTCCGGCCTCGGGATCAGCGAAGCCGGATAGAGCTCCCGCAGAGAAACCGGAGCGGTGAATATCCGCGCCTCGTCCCACAGCCCGGCCCCGATGAAAGCATCCAGCACTTGGGCGCCCCCTTCGACGATCACCGACTGCACGCGGTACGGCGGCTGGGCGAGCGTTCGGAGCAGGCCGGACAAATCATCGAAAGTCTCGATCGCGACGTTCGGATTTCCGGCAAATCCGGCTTCCGCCGCCGCTTTTTTAGCGGCGGTGGTGAAAAGGATCGTTTTCGCGTCGCTGTCGAAAATGCGGAGACCCGGCGATAAGGTTAAATGCCGGTCGAGCACCACCCGCAGCGGATTGCGCCCCTGCCAGGCCCGCACCGTCAGCGAAGGATTGTCCCATGCCGCCGTGCGCGTTCCCACCAAAATCGCATCCTCTTCCGCCCGCCAGCGGTGAACCAGTATCCGGGCCGCCTCGCCCGTCATCCACGCCGCAGGAATCGCTGCCGACGGGCGCACGGCGTCGAGGCAGCCGTCCGAAGTCTGCGCCCATTTCAGGATGACATACGGCCTGCCGAGCGTCTGCGCCGTAAAGAAACGGCGGTTGAAATGCAAGCATTCCCGCTCCGACATCCCCACCGTCACGTCGATTCCCGCCTCGCGCATCCGGGCCACGCCCCGTCCGCTCACCTCGCAATAGGAGTCGATACAGCCCACAACCACCCGCGGAATCTTTCTGCCGATGATCAGGTCGGCGCACGGCGGCGTTTTCCCCCAGTGGCTGCACGGCTCGAGACTGACGTACAGCGTGCTCTCCTTCAGCAGAGCGCCGAAGCCGCGGGCTTCGGCATCGGCCACGGCGTTCACTTCGGCATGCGGCCCTCCGTACCGCCGGTGCCACCCCTCGCCGATGATCTTTCCCTCGTGGACGATCACGCAGCCCACCATCGGATTGGGCGACACGCTGCCGGCCCCCAGTGCCGCCAGCTCCAGGCACCTTTGCATATAGACTTCTTCTTTCATGGCAGCAAAAATAGTTATCTTTACCCGGGATAAGAAAAAATGACGGATTCCCCGCCCGAACGGCAGCGAACCGGATGTCCGGTCCCGGGCGGGCATCCGTGGGCCGGATCGCGGGATTTTGTATTTCCTTTTTTTATGAATATAGTCATCAGACCCGCTGCGGTTCAAGATTCCGGCGTGATTGTCCGGTCACTGATCCTGGCCATGGGAGAAAAAACGGCGAAGGTATATTGCGGCCCCGATTACCGGGAGGTGCTGGATGAAATCGTGCGGATGGAATGTTCGCAATACAGCTACCGGAATGCACTGGTAGCCGTGGCGGACGGCATTCCGGCCGGTGCGGTCGTCGGATACGACGGCGGCCTGCTGCAACCGCTCCGCGACCCCACATTGGCCGTGATCCGCAGATACAATCCCGGGCTTTCGGTGGTGGATGATGAGACGGAAGCGGGCGAATTTTACATCGACTCCATCGGGGTGTCGCCCGGGTTCCGGGGTCGCGGGATCGGGAGCCAACTCTTGTGCGCCATGAGAGACCGGGCATTTGCTTCCGGTCATCCGTGCGTCGGGCTTTTGGTGGATTGCGAAAATCCCGAAGCGGAACGATTGTACCTCTCGCTCGGTTTTGAACCGGTCGGAACGAAAATGTTCTTCGGACATCCAATGCGGCATTTGCAGTCGAAATACCCGGGCGAACCCCGGGTATAGAGTTGAAAATCGTTTTTAATTCCTATTTTACGGGCGATTAAGATTTGCCTCGGCCTTTCGCAGTCCGTTCCGATTGCGCGCGGCTTTCATTATCTTTGCCTTGCTTTGACTCTTTCGCAGATATATCGAGCCGCCGTGGCGCGCCTTTCGCCCCTCTATGGGGCGCAGGAGGCCCGGGCGGTCGTGGGGCGGCTGCTGGCGGACAAGTATGGCGCGGGGCGGCTGGAACGGGCCGTGAACGGCGAGGCGGAATTCAAACGGGTCGCCGAATGGGAAGCCGACCTGAAACGGATGGAAGCGTGGGAGCCGGTACAGTATGTCGTGGGGTATGAGGAGTTCTGCGGCCGGCCGTTCGAGGTGACGCGCGATACGCTGATCCCGCGGGGCGAAACGGAGCAGCTGGTGCGGGAGATTCTGTCCGGCGGCCCGAAAAAGCGGGTGCTGGACATCGGCACGGGCAGCGGAGCGATCGCGGTGACGCTGGCGGCGGAGTGGGGCGAGGCGTATGTGGAGGCCTGGGACATTTCGGCGGGAGCTTTGGCCGCAGCCTCCCGCAATGCGGTGCGGTATGGGGTGCAGGAGCGGATGCGTTTCGTGGAGCGGGACGTGTTGGCATATCGGCCGGTGGCGAACATGGAGAAGTTCGATCTGGCGGTGAGCAATCCGCCCTATGTCCCGGAGGCCGAAAGGAGCGGGATGAGGCCGAATGTGGCGGATTTCGAGCCGGCGCAGGCCTTGTACGTGCCGGACGACGATCCGCTGCTGTTCTATCGGACGATCGCTTCGCTGCCGCTTCTGAAGCCGGGAGGCGAGCTGTGGTTCGAGATCAACGAGCGGTACGGTGCTGAGACGGAGGAGCTTTTGTTGTCGCTCGGCTACGGCGAGGTGCGGGTGAGCCGGGATATTCACGGGCGGGACAGGTTCGTGCGGGGGGTGATGAAAGGATGAGGCCGGGGGCTTATATAATCAGGCAGCACTATGGTTTACTACGGGGACGAGGAGACGGGGTATAAACGGGTTCGGAAACGCAGGCGGCCCGCGGAGGCCGACTATTCGCAGCCGGCCAAGAGCGTGGAGCGGGCGCTCGAATCGCTGATGTTTTCCTGTGCCAAAAGCGAGCGGTGCATCAGCGACATCCGGCGGTCGCTTTACCGCTGGCGGATGAACGAAGCGGATTACGAGCCGATCATCCGGCGGTTGGTGGAGGAGAAATTTGTGGACGAAGAGCGCTATGCGCGGGCTTATGTGCGGGACAAGATGAACGGTTCGGGCTGGGGGCGCCGGAAGATCGAGATGGGGCTGAAAGCGAAAGGGATTCCGAAGGAAACGATCGAGGAGGCGCTCCGGCAGATCGAACCGGAGCGGCAGTCGGACAAGCTCGAGACGATGCTCCGCCGGCGGTGGCTCCGGGAGCGGGACAAGGCGAAGGGGAGGTATGAGCTGCGGAACAAACTCGTCCGTTGGGCGATGGGGCGCGGGTACGACTATTCCGAGATACAGGACGTGCTGGAGCGGATGATGGAAAAAGACTATGATCCGGGAGAAGAAGTGACAAAATAATGATTTTCAGAAGGATATTTCTTATTGCGGCCGGATTGTGCTTCGCGGCCGGCGGGCGGGCTGCTGCGAAAGGCTATGGCGCCGAGTATTACCGTTCGCCGGTCGGGTTTGCCGTTACACTGGCAGGGAATGTGGGCGAGATACGCTCCGACCACTTCCACACCGGCTTGGACATCAAGGCTTTGCAGGGGGCGGGCAGCCCGGTTTATGCCGTGGCGGACGGCTATGTGTCGCGCGTGGGCGTGTCGCCGACGGGATATGGTCATGTGCTGTATGTCACGCATCCGAACGGCGAGACCTCGGTCTACGGACACCTGAACGCTTTTGCCCCGCAGATCGCGCGGTGGGTGCGGGCGCAGCAGTACCGACGGCGGTCGTTCCGCGTCGACCTCTATCCCGAAAAAGGGCAGTTCACGGTGCGGCAGGGCGAGCGGATCGCCGCACTCGGCAATACGGGGTCGTCGGGCGGGCCGCACCTCCATTTCGAGATCCGCGACGCGCAGGGACGGCCCCGGAATCTGGTGGCCGAAGGGGTTTTTCGGGTGGCGGATCACGTGCCGCCGACGGTCAGCCGGATTCTGCTGTACGAAGTGGACTCCGTCCAGGGCGTGCCGTTCCGGAGGTTGCGGCAGAGCGTGGCGGTCAGGACGCTGGCCGACGGGACGGCGGTAGCGGCGGACACGGTGCTGCGGCTCGGCCGGCGCGGGTACCTGGCTTACGAGGTGATCGACTACAAGGACGGAAAATCCAATACGATGGGGATTTACAGCCTCGAGCAGCGGGTGGACGGCGTGCCGAACTTCGGTTTCGCCATCGACCGGCTCGATTTCGCGACGAACGGCTATGTGAATACATTCGTCGATTACCCGGAGAACCACCGGGCAAGGCGGACGTCGGTGCTGCGGGCTTACGTCTCGCCGCATAACCGGCTGGCGGTCTACGGGGTGTCGTGCGGGGGGGCGGACGGGACGATCGCTGTCGGGGAGGGGGAGGTGCGGCAGATCGAGACTCTTTTTACGGACGATGCGGGGAACCGGACGGTGCTGAAATTCCGTATCGAGGGGGTGCCGGGGGGATCGGTGGCTGTGCCTCCGGGGGAGGCGGTCTCGTGGGCGACGGGACGGACGTTCCGGCTGCCGGGGGCGGAGGTCGCGATTCCGGGCGGGGCGCTGTACGAGCCGATGATTCTGGCGGCAGCTCGTGACACGGTGAACGGCTGGGCGGTGGTGCGGTGCGGGTCGTCGGACGTGCCGCTGCAGCGGGCGGCGATGGTCTCCATAGCGGCGGCGGACAGTGTGCCGGAGCGGCTGCGGGATAAGATGCTGGTCGTCTCGGTGGACGATCAAGGAAAAATCGGCAGCGTGGGGGGCGGTTGGAAAGCGGCGTCGGGGCGGGTGACGGCTTCCGTGAAACGGCTGGGTTGTTTTGCCGTGGCGGTGGACACGGCGGCGCCGGTGATCCGGGCGGGGTATGCTGCCGGCGCGCAGATTCCGGCGGGACGGACGGTGCGGTGGACGGCGACGGACGATCTGTCGGGGATCGCCCGCTATTCCCTGACCGTGGACGGCTCTTGGGAGCTGCTGGCCTGGGACCCGAAGAGCCGGACGATGGAGCATGCGCCGACCCGCGGGACTGCGGCGGCACGGCATAGTGTGGTGCTGACGGTGAGCGATGCGAAGGGAAATACGAAAACTTGGAAAGGGACTTATATATGGTAACACGACCGATTATCGAGGTATGCGCCAATTCGGCGGCGAGCTGCGTGGCGGCGGAGCAGGGGGGAGCGGCGCGGGTCGAGCTGTGCGCGGGGATTCCGGAGGGGGGGACGACGCCGAGCTACGGCGAGATGGTGACGGCGCGGCGGGCGATCGGAATTCAGATGAATGTCATTATCCGGCCGCGGGGCGGGGATTTCCTCTACACGCCGGCGGAGATGCAGACGATGCTGCTCGACATCGAGGCGGCGAAAGCGGCGGGGGCCGACGGGGTGGTCTTCGGCTGCCTCAGGGCCGACGGGACGGTCGACACGGAGCGGAACCGGGAGCTCAAGGCGGCGGCGGGCGGACTGTCGACCACTTTCCACCGGGCTTTCGACGTCTGCCGCGACCCGTTCGAGGCGTTGGAGGAGATCATTGCGCTGGGGTTCGACCGGATTCTCACTTCGGGGCAGGAGGCGAGCGCTCCGGAGGGGGCGGCTTTGATCGCCGACTTAGTGCGCAGGGCGGCGGGGCGGATTATCATTATGCCGGGCTGCGGGGTGAACGAATCGAATGTCGCGCAATTGGCGCGGGATACCTGTGCGGCGGAGTTCCACATGTCGGCGCGGCGGCGGGTCGAGGGGGGGATGCAGTATCGGAACGAGCGGGTGTCGATGGGCGGGACGGTGACGGTCGAGGAGTTTGCCCGGAACGTGACCGATCCGGAGCGGGTGGCGCGGTCGATCGAGGCGTTGAGGCATGTATGATCTGATCGTCATAGGCGGAGGCCCGGCGGGATTGATGGCGGCGGGCGAGGCGGCATCTGCTCTTCAAGGGCGGGGGCGGGTGCTGCTGTTGGAAAAGATGGAGAAGCCGGCCCGCAAGCTGCGGATCACGGGCAAGGGGCGGTGCAACATCACCAACGACCGGCCGCGGGAAGAGTTCTTCGCCAAGGTCAGGCAGGGACGGGAATTTCTGGCGCCGGCGTTCGAGGCGTTCGACAACCGGGCCGTGATCGGGTTCATCGAGCGGGAGTTGGGGGTGCCGCTGGTGCATGAACGGGGAGGGCGGGTCTTTCCGGCTTCGGGGCGGGCGTGGGATGCGGCGGAGGCTTTGGTGGCTTGGGCTTCGCGCGCCGGTGTCGAAATCCGGTGCCATGCGCCGGTGGCGGCTTTGTGGAGGGAGGGGAATACGATAAGAGGGGTGGTGTTGCAGTCGGGCGAACGGATCGCGGCGCGGGCGGTGGTGTTGGCGACGGGCGGGGTGAGCTATCCGGCGACGGGCTCGACGGGGGATGGGCATCAGATGGCCTATGAGGCGGGACACGGTATTGTGCCGCTCCGGCCGGCGTTGGTGCCGTTGGAGGTGGCCGGGGGGCTGAAAGGGCTGGCGCTGCGGAATGTGGAGCTGGCGCTGATTGTAGATGGAGAAATGGTGGAGCGGCGGTTCGGCGAGATGGAGTTCCCTTCCGACAGGATTGCAGGCGGGGCGATCGTCTTGCAGGTGAGCAGGACGGCGGTGGATGCGATTGCGGACGGGCGGCGGGTGGAGATCGCGGTGGACTTGAAACCGGCGCTGTCGGCGGAAAAGCTGCGGAAACGCTTGGCGCGCGAGATCGCGGAACTGGGAGATGCTGCCCCGGTCAGGACTTTGTTGCAGAAACTGCTGCCGCCGCCATTGCGGCCGGTGATTGCACAGGCCGCCGGGCTTTCGCAAAAGGCTTTTGCGTCGTCGCTGACGGAACCGGACAGGGAGCGGCTGGTCGCGGCGCTGAAAGGGTGGCGGCTCCCGGTGCGGGACTACAGACCGTTCACCGAAGCGATCGTGACGGCGGGTGGGGTCGACCTCGCGGAGGTCGACCCGCAGACCCTGGCGTCGCGCTTGGTCGGGGGGCTTTATTTTGCCGGCGAGCTGCTCGACGTGGATGCGGATACGGGGGGCTATAATATCCAGGCGGCTCTTTCGACAGGTTATCTGGCGGGAAAATCCGCCTGCGGTTCGCTCCGCCGCCGCTGATCTGTCCGTACAACAATTCGATTACAAAGTGGAACAGACCGATTTCGACATACTTGTCTCGGACGCCGGGCGGAAGCTGGTCGAGCGCCATATAGACGGGGATCCGGCCCGGCTGGCTTTTACGCTGCGCATGCCGGCCGTCACCCAGCAGATCCGGATGCTCCGGAAGTGCCGTTCCAAACTGCCGTCTTATTATACGGCGAGGTGTATCGTGCCGCCGGTCGCTTACGAACAGGCGAGCAGCGAAGCTGTGGCGGCGGCCCGGACGGAAGGGTTGCTCGACGGCCTGGCTCCGGACGAGAGGCGGTTGGCCGTCGATCTGACCTGCGGATTAGGGGTCGACTCGCTGGCTCTGAGCCGGGCGTTCGAGCGTGTGACGGCGGTGGAGATCGATCCGTTGCGAACGCAGGTCGCACAGTGGAATTTCCGGCTGCTCGGAGCGGAAAATGTCGGCGTGGTCAATGCGGCTGCGGAAGATTTCCTCGCCGCATGGCCGGCGGGACGGATGATCGACTTGGTGTATGTCGATCCGTCGCGCAAAAAAGCGGACGGGAAACGGGTCTATTCGCCCGGGGAGAGTTCGCCGGACATCCTGAAACTGCTGCCGCCCCTGCGGAAGATAGCGCGGCGGGTGGTGGTGAAGCTCTCGCCGCTGTTCGACGTGGCCGAAGCGTACCGGGTTTTCGGCGAGGATACCTGCGTGGAGGTGATCTCGCTCGACGGCGAGTGCAAAGAGGTGCTGGCCAAAATCGGTTTCGGCGCGGGCGGCGGGAAAACGCCTTACCTGCGGGTGACTGCGATCCGCAGGGGACGGGTGCTGCGTTACGATTTCAGCCGCCGGGCCTGTGAATGCGACGGCGCTCCGGCGGCAGACCTCGGCGAGGCGCGTTTCCTGCTGGTTCCGGACGTCGCTTTTTACAAGGCCCGGGCCGTGAACGCCTATGTCTCGGAATACCTGGCGGATGCGCCGGGCGCTTTGAGGCTGTCGGGGGAATATCTGTTCTCGGACGAGCTGCCGGAGGAGTTCGCGGGCAAAACCTACCGGATTACCTTCCGGCACCCTTACCAGCCGAAGGAGATCGGACGCCTGCTGCGCTCGCGGGGCATACGGCGGGTGAATGTCCACCGGCGGAATTTCCCGTTCACTTCGGAACAGATCGGCCGGGCGTTAGGGGTGGAGCTGGGCGGAAGCACCGATATTTTCTGCACGGTGGCGGATGGCCGGCCGACGGTCTTTTTTGTCGGCAGGATCGACTGACCCGGCCGCCGGCGGTTATATCCTTTATGTACCCGCATTTTTTGGGGGGAGTGCATTTTCCCGGCCCGCGCCGGTGACGACTTCTAAGCCGACTTCTATAGCTCTACCCTAAAAGACCGGCCGCCGGCAGGCCCGGTTCGAGTGCCGGGCGGCCCCCGGCGCAGAGCCGAACCGAAAAGAGAAGGAAAGTACATTAAAGTATATAGTCGCGTAAAATTAATTACCTTTGTCCTTTAAAACGCACGGACGAGGGCCTCGTCTGCGCCGAAAACAGAACCGAAAATCCGAATGAACGATAGTACCAAGACCCTGACCGACATCATCGTCCGCGCCATGCAGGACAAAAAAGCCGCGCATATCGTCAGCCTCGATCTGAGCTCCCTGGACGGCACCGTCTGCGACACTTTCGTCATCTGCAACGCCGATTCCACCACCCAGGTGGCGGCCATCGCCGCCGGTGTGGAAGAAAAAACCGTCGAAGCGATCGGCGAGAAGCCTTGGCGCGTGCAGGGGCTCGACAACGCTTTGTGGGTGGCCATGGACTACGGCGACGTGATGGTGCACATATTCCAGACCGAGATGCGCGATTTCTACCGGCTGGAAGATCTCTGGGCCGATGCGCCGGCTGCCGAATATACCAACGAATACTAAACCTCCGTTATTTACAGTGACTCCCGAAAAAACGGGAACCCGAAACATATGGCAAACGACAAACGCAACACCCTGCGCCCCCGGTTCAATATCTACTGGATGTGGGGTATTATCATAGTCATCATCCTGGGGTGGGCCTACCTCGGCGGAGGAGGCCAGCAGAGCAAGATCGACTGGGACGTGCTGCGCGACACCTTGCTGCCGCAGGGACACGTCCAGCGGGTGCAGGTGGTCAATAAAGAGGTGGCCCAGGTGTACCTCGACCCGAAGGTCGTGGCTTCTTATAAGCGACAGGAACGCTATAAGTACATTCCGGACCAGGGGCCGCAATTCTTCTTCAACATCGGCTCGCTCGAGAAATTCGAGAACGACTACCAGGCGGCGAGGGACAGCATCCAGGCCCGCGATCCGCAGATTCCGGAACTGCCGGGCCTCACTTTCGAGAACGAAAGTTCGGGGTGGATGACCTTGTTCTGGCAGGCGTTTCCGTTCATCCTGATCGTCGTGTTCTGGATTTTCATCATGCGGCGCATGTCGGGCGGGGCCGGCGGGGGAACCGGTGGAGGGGGCGTGTTCAGCGTCGGGAAAGCCAAAGCCAGGCTGTTCGACAAGGACAACGACCAGAAAGTGACCTTCAAGGATGTGGCGGGGTTGGAAGAGGCGAAAGTCGAGGTGATGGAGGTCGTCGATTTCCTGCGGAACCCGGGGAAATACAGCGAATTGGGCGGGAAAATTCCGAAAGGGGCTCTGCTCGTGGGGCCTCCGGGGACGGGGAAAACGCTATTGGCGAAAGCTGTGGCGGGGGAAGCCAACGTGCCGTTCTTCTCGATCAGCGGCTCCGATTTCGTGGAGATGTTCGTGGGGGTCGGGGCATCCAGGGTGCGCGACCTCTTCAAACAGGCCAAGGAAAAGGCGCCGTGCATCGTTTTCATCGACGAGATCGACGCCATCGGGCGGGCGCGGTCGAAAAACAGCGGCTGGTCGTCCAATGACGAACGGGAAAATACGCTCAACCAGCTGCTGACCGAAATGGACGGGTTCGGAACCAATGCGGGGGTGATCATTCTGGCGGCCACAAATCGGGCGGATATTTTAGACAAGGCCTTGCTGCGGGCCGGGCGTTTCGACCGCCAGATCGAAGTCGGGCTGCCGGACATCAAGGAACGGGCGGAAATCTTTGCGGTGCACTTGCGCAAACTCAAGCTCGATCCGAGCCTGAAGACCGATTTCCTGGCGCGCCAGACACCGGGATTCTCGGGAGCCGATATTGCGAACGTCTGCAACGAGGCGGCCCTGATTGCCGCGCGGAAAAACAAGTCGCAGGTCGAACGGCAGGACTTCATGGACGCCGTGGATCGCATTATCGGGGGCTTGGAACGCAAGAACAAGATCATTACGGAGGCGGAAAAGCGGACGATCGCTTTCCACGAGGCGGGACATGCCACGGTGAGCTGGATGCTCAAGTGGGCCAAT
>NZ_CANQYJ010000054.1 GCF_947628055.1 uncultured Rikenella sp. | reverse complement strand
GCGCGACGGCTGGAGCAGGAAATCGTTCAAAAGCAGCTTGCGCTTTTGAACAGGATTTCCGCCAGCGCGCAGACAAAGTATAGTTTCCGAGGTGCAGCCGGCGGAGAATATTTTGGGTAGTTGCAGCCCGGTTCGGGTGCCGAGCGGCACTGGTACCCGCGCGCGATGGCTGGAATAGGAAATCGTTCAAAAGCAGCTTGTGCTTTTGAACTGGATTTCCGCCAGCGCGCGGGAAGTGACTTTTTCGGTATCCGACTCGGAGAGTCGGGCGCCCCGAAGCCCCCGGCTGCGGAGGGGCGCAACGCGCACTGCTTGTTGCTCCTCCGCTGGCTTCGGGACGGGGTTGCGGCATACCCGGTTCTGCGAACTGGATTTTCGCTGATGTGAAAACACAGTTTGGTATAGGAAAAGGATGGAGCCAGCGGGGGGGTGGGGGTAGAGGCGGCCAATAAAACAGCCAACGGCTGCGGATCGCGTGCCCGGCGGCACCGGCCGCCGAAGAACGGGAATGCAAAAACAAAACTACTAAAGAAGAAAAAATGCGAGTCGCCATACAAGGATACGAAGGATGTTTCCACCACATCGCCGCCGAAGGATACTTCGGCGAAGAAATCCGGATCGTACCGTGCGCCACGTTCCGGGGCGTGGTGAAAGCATTGGAAGAGGGGAGTGCCGACAGAGCTCTGATGGCCATCGAAAACTCCATCGCCGGAAGTATATTGCCCAACTACGGACTGTTGCAGGACCGGCGGCTGCGGGTCGTGGGCGAAATCTACCTGCAAATCCGTCAGAACCTCTTGGTGCTGCCGGAGGTCGAGTTGGACGACGTGCGCGAAGTGTGGTCGCACCCGATGGCCTTGCTCCAGTGTGCGGACTATCTGGACGACAAAGGCTGGCGATTGGTGGAGACCGAAGATACCGCTTTGTCCGCCGCCCAGATTGCAAGAGACGGGGTGAAGCATGCCGCGGCCATCGCCGGCGAACTGCCGGCACGGCTGTTCGGACTGAAAATCATTGCCCCCGAAATCAATACCATTCGCAACAATCATACCCGTTTTATGGTGCTGCGGCGGAGCGAAGAGTGTCCGGAAGGCGAAAACCGGGACACGATCAACAAAGCCTCGATGTACTTTCAGGTAGGACACCGGAAAGGGACGCTGGCCAGCGTGCTGAATACGATGGAACGGTACGACATCAACATGACGAAATTGCAGTCTTATCCCATACCGAGCGACCCGTTCCATTACCTGTTCCACCTCGATATGGAGTTCCGGGACGTGTGGGAATATCGCGAGGCGGTGATGCACATGAGTGCGGTGAGCGAGGGGCTGACCGTGTACGGGGAATACGCCCGCGGACGGCATATTTGACCGCGACTTGCAGAGTCGCCGGCCTCGGAGCGCAGCGAACGCGACAGCGGGCGCCGGGGGCGCGCCCGAGGCCGGACAAAATTGAACGTATTTACAACACAAGTACAAGCCACATGACACAGATCGCAGTCGCCGACCGGCTCGGCGAAGTCAAAGAGTACTACTTTTCCAAGAAGCTGGCGCAGGTGGATGCCATGCGCAGGGCAGGACTGGATGTGATCGGCCTCGGGATCGGAAGTCCCGACCTGCCGCCCCATCCGTCGGTAGTCGAAGCGTTGTATCGCGGCGCGCAGGATGCGCATACGCACGGGTATGCGAACTACAAGGGGGAACGGGTGCTGCTCGAAGCGATTGCGGAGTGGTACGGAAAACGCTATGGGGTGGTCTTGAATCCGGAGCGGGAAATTTTGACCCTTTACGGGTCGAAGGAGGGGTTGGCTTATCTTTGCCAGACCTTTGTCAATCCGGGGGACAAGGTGCTGGTGCCGAATCCGGGCTATCCGGCTTACGCGGCGGCGGTGAGGCTGGCGGGCGGGGTGGTGGACAGCTATCTGCTGACGGAGGAGAACGGCTGGCTGCCGGACTTCGACGCGTTGGAGAAGAGCGACCTCACGGGGGTGAAGCTGATGTTCCTGAACTATCCGCACATGCCGACGGGGACGGCGCCGGTGGCGGGGCTGTTCGAGCGGTTCGTCGATTTCGCGCAGCGGCATAATATCCTCTTGGTGCACGACAATCCGTACAGCTTTATCCGCAACGACCGGCCGCAGAGCCTGCTGGCGGTGCCGGGGGCGAGGGAGGTGGCCGTGGAGCTCAATTCGCTGAGCAAGAGCCAGAATATGGCAGGCTGGCGTGTGGGGATGATGGTGGGGCGGGAGGATGTTCTCGCGGCGGTGCTGCGCTGCAAGAGCAACCTGAACAATGCGATGTTCGTCCCGATGCAGCGGGCGGCGGCGGTGGCGCTGGGGCTGGGCGACGAGTGGTACGAGGTGGTGAATCGGACTTATCGTTCGCGCGAAGCGTTGGCTGTAGAAATCTTGGAGGCGTTGGGGTGCAGCGTGCGGCCGGGGCAGATGGGGCTGTTCGAGTGGGGCAGATTACCGGAAGCGGTGCTGGCTTCGGGAATGGATTGCTATGGTTTTATCGATAAAATTCTGGACGAGAAGCTTGTTTTTATTACGCCGGGCGGCATTTTCGGCACGGGAGGGGACGGGTATGTGAGGGTGTCGCTGTGCGCGGACGAGGCGACGCTCGGGCGGGCGTTGGAACGGGTGAGGAATCGATAATCGTTTCTCTGACCGGATTGCGTGGCGATCCGGCAGACGACAAAAATAGTATCGGACATGATTGCAACTGTCATAGGCTTGGGGCTGATCGGCGGATCGTTCGCTTTGGCCTTGAAAGACAAAGGACTGGCTGAGCGTGTGATCGGGGTGGACAACAATCCGGCGAATGCGGCCAAGGCGCTGGAGCGGGGCTTGGTGGACGAGGTGCTGCCGCTCGATTCGGCGGTGGAGGGCGTCGATTTGATTGTGCTGGCGATTCCGGTGAATGCGATTCCGCTGTTGGCGGTCAAGATATTGAACCGGGTCGATCGGCAGATCGTGATGGATATGGGGTCGACGAAGGAGGAGTTGTGCGAGGTGATCGCGCAGCATAACAAACGGGGCCGGTTCGTGGCGACGCACCCGATGTGGGGAACGGAGTATTCGGGGCCGGAGGCGGCGGTGCGGGGGGCGTTCGCGGGGCGTTCGGTGGTGATCTGCCAGCGCGAACTGAGCGATCCGGATGCGGTGGCGACGGTCGAGGGGATTTATGAACGGATCGGGATGCCGATCATCGAAATGGAGCCGGAGGAGCATGACTTGCATGCGGCGTATGTGAGCCATATTTCGCAGGTTACGTCGTATGCGTTGGCCTTGACGGTGTTAGAGAAGGAACGGGAGGAGGCCAAGATTTTCGCCCTGGCGGGGGGGGGCTTCGAGAGTACGGTGCGGCTGGCGAAGAGTTCGGGGGATATGTGGATTCCGATCTTGCTGAAGAACAAGTACAATGTGTTGGATGTGCTGAGGGAGCATATCCATCAGCTGCAGATCATGCGGCGGATGATCGAACGGGACGATGTCGAGGGGCTGCGGGCGGCGATCCTCAAGGCTAATTCGATCCGGCGGATCATCCATTAGGGATTTTTTACGGAGGGCTCGCTGTCCAATAGGGGGGCGCGAGAATTATTGTAGGTTTTATTGTACGTGTCCCTGGGAGTGAACTGTTCTCTTTGTGAACAAAGAGAACCAGAAAACCGACGCAGCAGGCGAGAGCCATCGAGCTTGCTCGAATGGCCGAGGCGCCAGGAGGAAGGCGAAGCCAAACTTTTTGAGATGCTAACGCATCTCTTGAGCCTGCCGGGTACACCCGGTTCTCAAACGTTTTGTTTGTGTCGGGCTTTCTCAATGGGCGCGCTAATGATTGCATTACCTTTATGCGCGCCGCATTGGAAAGTCCCGACACAAAAACAGAGTTCAAAGAAAAAGGACTGCGGAGCCTAAGGAGTAGCGCAGCTATCTCAAAAGTTCTTTGCGTCGCTTTCTTTCAAGAAAGCGACAGTCCCCTCCAGCACAATACAAAATAAAACCTACGTTTAATAAAACGGGGGGGCGCAGCTTACGGAATAGGGGTTAGTTACAGCTTGGATCGGGTGCCGAGCGGCCCCGCGCGCGGGATAAAGACCGTTTTTGATTTGCAAAGGGTCGCAGCCTGCGGGGAGCGCAACTCTCGTGTTGCTCGAATGCACCTCCGCTGGCTCCGGGGCGTACTCGTACTTCGGAACCGTATTTGTCTCGAGCGCCGGTGAAAATCCGGTTCGCAGAACCGGGCGGGCCGCAGCCTCCCGCAGCGGAGGCCCGCAACTCTTTTATCGCTTACGCGAGAGTTGCGTTCCCCGCAGGCTGCGGCCGAAATGATGAAAAGACCCTTACCACTCGGGGCAGCGGGGCAAAGAGAAATGAGGCGCACACGAAAGCCTTTCCGGCAGCGTCGCGTATTGCTTTGAGGGGGGCCGCATAGGACGCACGTACACCCGACGAGGCTCGGCGCAGAACCGAACCTGGGAGGAAAACAAATACGAACGATAGAAATAATAAAACCGAAACGATAAATGGAAACTAAGAAATTCGACTTGAAGGGCAAACGCCCGCTGATTATCTCGGGGCCGTGCAGCGCCGAAACCGAGGAACAGACCCTCGAAACCTGCCGGCAGCTGGCAGCCACCGGTGCGGTGGACGTACTCCGCGCAGGGATATGGAAACCGCGTACCAAACCGGGCTCATTCGAGGGCGTGGGGCTGCCGGGGCTTTCGTGGATGGTCGAGGCTAAAAAGGAAACCGGGCTGCCGATCGCCACGGAAGTCGCTAACGCCAAGCATGTCGAAGGGGCGCTGGAGTTCGGGGTGGATCTGCTCTGGATCGGAGCGCGCACGACGGTCAATCCGTTCAGCGTGCAGGACGTTGCGGACGCCTTGCGCGGGGTGGATATTCCGGTGCTGGTCAAGAATCCGATGAATCCGGATCTGGACTTGTGGATGGGCGCGGTGCAGCGCCTCCAGAAGGCGGGGATCGACAAGGTGGGCTTGATTCACCGCGGCTTTTCGTCGTTCGGCCTCTCCAAATATCGGAATAACCCGATGTGGCCGCTGGCCATCGAGATGAGGATGCGGATGCCGGAGATCCCGATGATCGGCGACCCGTCGCATATCACGGGTAAACGCGAATTGCTCAAGGAAGTGGCGCAGGAGTGCGCCGACCTGAACTACGATGGCTTGATTATAGAGAGCCATGTATGTCCGGACAAAGCGTGGAGCGATGCGGCGCAGCAGGTGGTGCCGGAACAGTTGGCGGAGTTAGTGCGGAGCATCGTGTGGCGCAAACCGCAGGTGGACAAACCGGAATTCCAGCAGTCGCTGGACCGGCTGCGCAGCCAGATCGACCAGTACGATGCGGAGCTGTTCACGCTGCTGAGCAAACGGATGGATGTGGCCGAGAAGATCGGCGAAATCAAACGCGACAATGAGGTGATGATCCTTCAAAGCGCGCGGTGGGACGATATTGTCAAACGGGTGCTGGCGATGGCGGACGAGCTGAAGCTGAGCCGCGAGTTTCTGAGCATCCTGCTCAATTCGATCCATATGGAGAGCATCGGCCGGCAGAACAAGGTGATGAACGCGAAAAAGTAACGGACGGCTTTTGTTTCTGTGGGACGGGTCTGAAGGAGCGGTGTGTGCACCGCCTCCCTCTGGCCCGTTTCGTGTCCGGAAGGAGCTTGCTGCCGGCAGGCACTCGGGCCACATAGTCTCAAACGGTTGAAACGAGCCTCGGGCGGTCAATTCATTGTCCTCTGTGTGTGATCCGGAGGAGTACAACGCTTTGAAATCGCAGCAGATAGGACCGCCGGGGCTATGTTCCTCTTTTTTATGGCGACAGTAAAACGGTCGGAGCATTCGCCTTCGGTTCCGGTGTGTTCATTCAGGCAAACCTGCCGGCTTTCAAAAAAGCACCAGGAGGCTTCGGCAAACGGTCACCCGGCGAGCCCCCTCCACTTGCGTCCGTTAAATTTCAAATTCGTACAGCGCATCTAAGAACGCCGCCTGAAAACTCCCCGGCCCGCTCGATGCCGCAGCCGCTCGCTCGCCGCACACCCCCATCACCGTCATCGCATGCAGCGCCGCCGCAGCCGGATCGCCGTTCACGGCCGCAAAAGCTCCGCAGACAGCCGTCGCCGTGCAGCCCATGCCTGTCACCCGCGTCATCATCGGCGTCCCGTGGGAGTTCTCCAGCACCGTCTTGCCCGTTACGACGTAATCCGTCTGCCCGCTGACCACTACCACCGCCTGCAAGAACTCCGACAACGCGGCGGCGGCCGCCACCGCAGCTTCCGACCCTGTCGTCGAATCCACCCCTTTCGTCCGCACCGTCGTCCCTAATCCGAAATCCGCCGCCACCGCCATGATCTCCGACCCGTTGCCCCGGACGATCGTCGGTGCAGCCGCACTCAACAACCGCTTGTTCATCGCATCGCGATATGGCGTCGCCCCCGCCCCCACCGGGTCGTAAACGATCGGCACCCCTACCTCGCGCGCCGCCCGCATCGCCCGCTCCATGCCCTGCACCCACGCCGGCGACAGGGTTCCCATATTGACGACCAGCGCCCCGGCCAGCCGCACCATGTCCTCCACCTCCTCCTCGGCATGGGCCATCACCGGCGATGCACCCAGGGCCAGCAGCGCGTTGGCCGTATGGTTCATCACCACGAAGTTCGTGATATTGTGCACTAAGGGTGCCTGTTCTCGAATGGCGGCCACATCGCGCCGCAACGATTCGTACTGTTCCATATCCGCAGAAAGAAATTTTGCGCTAAAAATAGGTATCTTTGTTCGATTAACCAGCTATCATAACCCTAAACTCGATATGAAAAAACTGTTTGTCGCAGCCGCCGCACTTTGTGCCGTCGGGTATGCCCGTGCACAGAAGACGCCGGCCGAGTATGTGAATCCTTTTATCGGCACCTCGAATTACGGCACGACCCAGCCCGGGCCGGTGGTGCCGCAGGGGATGGTCAGCATGTCGCCGTTCAATACCATCCCGAGGCCGGAACACCGCGTGCATACCGACAGCTGGTGCTCGACCCCGTATGTGTGGGATAACAAGTGGACGATCGGTTTTACGAATGTCAATCTGAGCGGCGTGGGGTGCCCGGATCTGGGGTCGTTGATCCTGATGCCGACCACCGGCAAGCTGGAGGTCGATTTCCAACGGTACGCTTCGCCGCTGGCCGGGCAGACGGCTCAGGCGGGCTATTATTCGGCTCGGGTCGAGGCCTATGATGTGCTGGCCGAGATGACCACCACGCTGCGGACGTCGCGGTCGAGGTATACTTTCCCGGCCGGCGAGTCGCACATCCTGTTCAACATCGGGCAGGGGCTGACCACCGAGGCGGGGGGGTATGCCAAAATTGTCTCCGACAGCGAGATCGAGGGGTTCAAGATTATGGGGGATTTCTGTTACGGGGTGCCGCAGTCGGTGATTCCGGTCTACTTCGTGGTGCGGACGAGCCGGCCGGCCGAGAGCGTTTACTACTGGAAAAAACAGCCCGATTTCTCGCACAGCGCGATCCGGGACTGGAGCAGTACGAGCAATCAGTATAAGGTCTACACCCGCTTCAAACAGCCTATCGCGGGGGATGACATCGGGGTGGCGTTCAACTATTCCACGACCGAGGGGGAGGTGATCGAGGTTTCGGTGGGGGTGTCGTATGTCAGCATCGAGAATGCCCGCGAAAATCTCGACCGGGAGCAGCGACGCAAGACGTTCGATGCGATCCGCGCGGATGCGGTGGCGGCGTGGAACGAGGTGTTGGGCGTGGTCAGTCTCGAGGGGGGGACGGATGACCAGAAGACGCAGTTCTATACGGGGCTGTACCACAACTGGGTGCACCCGTTCGTGCTGCAGGATGCGAACGGCGACTATCCGGAGATGGAGAGCGGACGCATCCGGCGCATGCCGCAGGGGGTGGATCGGCTGACGATGTTCAGCGGCTGGGATGTCTATCGGCTGACGCCGTTCTTGGGGGCTTTCTTCTTTCCGCAGCGGCAGAACGACATGGCGCTGAGCATGATGCAGATGTACAGGGAGGCGGGCAATCTGCCGAAGTTCGAGATCGCGGGCAAGGAGTTCTTGGTGATGGAGGGGGATGCGGCGCTGCCGTATATGACGGCCTGCTGGTTCTTAGGCCTCACCAAGGGGATCGACACCGAAACGCTCTACCATGCGATGCTCAAGAATGCCACGGCGCCGGCCGGTGAGAACCGGGTGCGCGGCGACCAGTCGTTCTATGCGGAACACCATTACGTGCCGCTGCGTTCGCAGTACGATAATTCGGTGTCGCAGGCGATCGAGTTTTACGTGGCGGACTGGAGCCTGGGGCAGATGGCGCGGGCGCTGGGCAAGACGGCGGATTACAACCTGCTGAACGATCGGGCGATGGGCTACCGCAAATATTTTGACAAGAACTATGGTCTGTTGAGGCCGGTGCTGCCGGACGGGACGTTCATGCCGGGATTCGACCCGCGCGAGGGGGAGAATTTCAGACCGGTGAACGGTTTCCACGAGGGGAGCTCGTGGAACTATTCGTTCAGCATTCCGTATGACATTTCGGGGCTTATCCAACTGTACGGCTCGCCGCGGCGGTTCGTCGATTCGCTGAGCGTTTGCTTCGACCGGGGCTATTTCGATATGGGGAACGAGCCGGATATGGGCTATCCGTACTATTTCTCGTATGTCAAGGGGGCGGAATGGAAGACGCAGTATTATGTGAACCGGTGTCTGGAGCGTTACTTCGGCAATCGTCCGGGCGGGCTGCCGGGGAATGACGATGCGGGGACGATGAGCGCTTGGCAGAATCTGTCGATGATGGGACTGTATCCGGCGTGTCCGGCGCGGGCGGAGTATGTCATTACGACGCCGACGTTCGACCGGATGACGATCCGGCTCGATCCCCGCTACTATACGCAAAAGGAGCTGGTGATCGAGGCGGTGAACCGGGCGCCGGAGAATATCTACATCGAACGGATCGAGCTGGACGGCAAACCGTTCCGGGGCTATTTCATCTCGCACAAGCAACTGACGGAGGCGGGCCGGCTGACGGTTTACTGCACGGACAAGCCGAAAAAGTAGGGGAGGGCGGTGCGTGGGGCCTTGTCCGGCCTGTTCCGGCAAGTGTCCGCGCACGGTTTTTGATATACCGGTTCGGCTGGAGAGCGAACGGTGCCGGGCGGAATGCCGGATAACGATTACAATTCAAACAATCATTATACGACCATGAAAAACAAAGTACTGCTGATGATCCTCGACGGCTGGGGCAAAGGCGACCACTCGAAACGGGACGCGATCTATTCGGCCCATCCGAAGTTCATCGATTCGCTGATGGCGAAATATCCGAACGCCGAACTGCTCACCAGCGGCGAGAATGTGGGGCTGCCGGACGGCCAGATGGGAAACTCGGAAGTGGGGCACCAGAATATCGGCGCCGGGCGGATTATTTACCAGGACTTGGTGAAGATCAACCGGGCGGCGAAAGACGGGTCGATCATGAAAAATCCGGAGATCGTCGCTGCGTTCGAGTATGCCAGGAAGAACGGGAAAAACGTCCATTTCATGGGCCTCGTTTCGGCCGGCGGAGTGCACAGCTCGCTGGAACACCTCTTCACGCTGTGCGACATCGCGAAACACTACGGGATTGCGAATACGTATGTACACGCTTTCATGGACGGCCGCGACACGGATCCGAAAAGCGGGGCGGGGTATTTGCGGGAGTTGGAGGCGCACATGGCTTTGCCGAACTCGACGGGGCGGATCGCCAGTGTGATCGGGCGGTACTATGCCATGGACCGCGACAAACGGTGGGAACGGATCAAGGAGGCTTACGATCTGATCGTCAAGGGAACGGGCAAAAAGGCGACGGATGCTGTCAAAGCGGTGGAAGAGTCGTACGCGGCGGGGGTTACGGACGAGTTCATCAAACCGATCGCGCTGACCGATGCGCAGGGCGCGCCGGTGGGCTTGATTGCGGAGGGGGACATGGTGATCTTCTTCAACTACCGCAACGACCGGGCCAAGGAGTTGACGCAGGTGCTGACGCAGTGCGACATGCCGGACAAGGGGATGAATACCTTGCCGCTCTACTATTGCACGATGACGCCGTACGACTCGTCGTTCCGGGGGCTGCATGTGTTGTTCGACAAGGAAAATGTGGTCAATACGCTGGGGGAATATATCTCGAAACAGGGGCTTTCGCAGCTGCGGATTGCCGAAACCGAAAAGTTCGCGCACGTGACGTTCTTCTTCAACGGCGGTCGCGAACAGCCGTTCGAGGGCGAAAAACGGATCCTGATCAATTCGCCGAAGGTGGCGACCTATGATTTGCAGCCGGAAATGAGCGCTTACGAAGTGGCGGACGCTTTGGTGAAAGATATTAAGGCGGAGGCGCCGGACTTCATCTGCCTGAATTTCGCCAACGGCGATATGGTGGGGCATACGGGGGTCTACGAGGCGATCACGAAAGCGGTCAAGGCGGTGGACGAATGTGCCGAGAAGGTCGTGACTGCTGCGCGGAAGGCGGGGTATACCGTTCTCATCTGTGCCGACCACGGGAATGCCGACAATGCGATCAATCCGGACGGGACGCCGAATACGGCGCACTCGCTGAATCCGGTGCCGCTGATCGTGGTGTCGGACGCTATCCGGGAGGTGCATGACGGGGTGCTGGCGGATCTGGCGCCTACGGTGCTCAAGATCATGGGCCTCGACCAGCCGAAGGAGATGACGGGCACACCGCTGGTCTGATCTCCATTGTCCGGTGAAACAGTTCCGCGCAGGGAAACAGGGTTTCGGCCTGTTTCCCTGCGCGGAACTGTTTTTATTCCCGTATTCCCGACAGCATGTCCCCGGATCGGCAGTCGCGCGAAGCCTCACACCACCCGCTCCACCTCGCCCAGCTCCACGAACCAGAGATACCCCTCCACCTTCGCGTACCCCATCTCCCGCAGCAGCTCCATATACTCGCTTACCTGAGCGTGGTAATCCGCCCGGTGCAAAGCTCCGAACTTGTAGTCCACCACCACCGCCCGCTCCCGGCCCGAGGTCATCACCCGGTCGGGCCGCCGCACGCCTCCGGCCGCGATAATATCCCGCTCGCTGTGCACGATCTCCCACTCCGGCGAGAACCACCGGGCCACCGTCGGGTCGCTCAACGCCGACAAAGCCCGCTCCCGCAGCAAGGTCTCCTCCGCCTCCGATGTCAGATCGCCCGCCACCCGCATCTTTACCAATGCCTCCTCAAGCCTTTCCGGCGTATCGAGCAGCTCGAACAGCCGGTGCATCAGCACGCCGTACCGCCTGGGCGATACCGCTTCGCTGTCCTGTCCGAAATACCGGTCGGACGACCACCGCGCCCGGATCCGCTGTCCGGCATCGTGCGACGGAAAGTTTTCCAATACGATCCGTTTCGTCTCTGTCTCTTCCGCAGCGGCATGTGCCGGCCGCTGCGGTGCTTCACCCTTGATTCCGAAAGCGTAAAGCACTTCCTCGCTGCCGTCCGGCAGGGCATACGTCTGCTGCCGCAAATCTCCGAACTCGGGCAGCACGGCGTCGATCAGTTTCGATACCCGCGCTGTCCCGCGCGCCGTCCTGTCGTACATCACGTAAAGCTCCCGCTCGGCCCGTGTCAGCGCCACATACAGCAGATTCAGGTTGTCCACATGCGCATACACGCTCTCCCGGTAGTAGTCCGCCGCAAAATAGGAGTCTGCCATCGATTTCTTATACCCCACCGGCACCGGTCCTAATTCGGAAAACAGGCTGGCTTCCGGCATCTGCTCCGCCGTCGCCCAGAGCGTTGTCCCGCCGCCGGTCGATTTGGGCAGCAGCTCCCAGTCGCAGAACGGGATCAATACGCACGGAAACTCCAGCCCTTTCGCCTTGTGCACTGTCATGATCGTGATGGCGTCCTGCTCCGAAGGCAGGTAGATTGTCTTCTTGCCGCCGTTTTCGCGCCACCATTCCAGCAGCAGCGGCACGTCCGAAATCGTCTGCTTGCTGTACGACACGATGACCTGGTACAGCGCCTGGAGATACGACACTGCGTCCCGGCTCCGGTTCAGTTCGTAGCGCACTAAGATCCGCTCGAAACTCTCGACCAGCGCACAGCACAGCAACCCTGCGATAAATTCCGACTCTTCCGCCGGCAGCCCGGCTCCATAAGGCCGGCCCAAAAAAGCATTGTATTGTGCCTGCGCCACTGTGTCTTCCGGATGGTCGGCCAGCTCAAAAACAGCCATCACGAAACCGACCACCGGCGAGCCGCTGAGCAGCAGCGCCTCCTGGCTCACGATCGCATAGCCTGCCTCCAGCAGAACATTTGCCACGACCGGCGCTTCGCGATTGTTCCGCACCAAGACGGCTATATCCCGAAGTGCATAGCCCCGCTCCAACAAGTCCGCGATCCGTTCCGTCATCAGTTGCCCGATCTGCTCCCGGAATGCCGGAACGATCTCGGCGTAGCCTTCCGCGGGCCGCAGCAGTTTGTCGGGCGAACACCGCTGCTCGAATCCTTCGTAGGAATGTCTCAGAATCTCGGCCAATGGTTTCAGCTCGGCCGGGGCCGGCTCCAGAAATTCCGCCAGAAGGGCGGAGTCGCATTCCACCACCCGCCGGATCAGACCGTTGTTGAAGTCGACGATATTCCGTTCGCTGCGCCAATTCGTGTCCATCGGCACCGGTTCGGCCAGCGCTCCGGCGAAATGCTCGCCTGCCTCGTATCCCAGTATCCGCCAATCTCCTCCCCGCCAGCGGTAGATCGACTGTTTCACGTCCCCGATCAGCATCACCGGCTCCCCGTCGTTCTCGGCCAGCGCATTGTCCAGCAGCGGCACGAAATTGTGCCACTGGTTCTCCGATGTGTCCTGAAATTCGTCGATCATGTAACGCGAATAGGCGTTCCCCACTTTTTCATAGATAAACGGCGCGTCGTTGCCTGTCACTATCCGGTGGATCAGCGCTGCGGTCTCGTGGATCATCACCCGGTTCTGTTCGGCCGATACGTTTTTCACTTCCTGGCCTAACTGTGCCAGCAGCAGGCTCCGTCCGAGGTTTTCTCCGGCCAACTCCTGTGTATTGCAGTCTTTCCGCAGGGCGTCCACGCCTCGGCGCACTTCGCACAGCAAGGGCATCAACTCTTTTTCCAAGGCCGAAATGCGGTCTCGCGCGGGCGATTTTTTCCCGCACCACGTTTCGGCGCTTTCGGTCGCCTGCAAAAAATAGGAGTTATAAGTGACTGGCCTCTCGCTCGCTGCCAATCGAACCAGATAACCGGCAAATCCGCGGTTCCCCTGATAAAAGTCGGTCGGTTCCAGTCCCGCCGCCGCGATCGTTTCGACGGCTTGTGCCGCCGTCCGTTTCACTGCTGCGAACCGTTCCGAAATGTCTTGCACGATTTTGTTATAAATCTCTGTGATGCGCTCGGCTTTGTTCGGGTCCGGCTCGTAGTTTTCCCGGAACAACTCGGCTCCGATCCGCAGGATATCGGGCCGGACATCCCAGCCTTTGCCTTGTTCCGCCCGCTCTTCGACGAGTCTGTCCACTGCTTTGCGCAACGAATGGTCGGCTGCTGTGCGCTCCAGCAGTCTGTCCACGGCTGCCGAGAGTATCCAATCCCGGTCGATCTCCACGGTGTAGTCGAAATCTAAGTTCAGTTCGCGGAAAAATGCCCGTACCACTCGTTGAAAAAATTTGTCGATTGTCGATACGGCGAATCGTGAGTAGTCGTGCAGGATCATCGTGCGGGCCTGCGCTGCGTTCCGCACGATCAGGCTCCGCGGAAAGCCGGTCTCGCGGATCAGGTCATCGAGGTAGGGCACTTTGTCTCCGCCGGCGGGTGCTGTCTCCGGTGCCGAGGCCAGGGCATGAAGGCTGTCGATGATCCGCCGCTTCATCTGTTCGGTCGCTTTGTTGGTGAAGGTCACTGCCAGTGTCCCCCGGTACAGGAGCGGGTCGCGCACTATGCCTTTTATATATTCGTAGGCTAACCGGTAGGTCTTTCCTGATCCTGCCGATGCTTTCAGTATCTTGACTTTGCCCATGCTTTTTTGCCTGTCGTTGTCAAAGATAGCAAAAAAGAGCTGCCGGGGTTCCGCCGTCCCGGAAAAGTAATCTGCAGACCGGGCTGTAACTACCCTAAACATTCCCCGCTGGCTCCGACCTGAATCCGAAAATTCCGACAACATATATATGCCTCAAAGTTGCTCTTCGTTCACAAAAAGAGAACGATTTCTATACCATAGTCAAATAATGAGTATCGAAATTTTAGCTACCTTTACCCCGTCTTATTCCGAACAGTAAACAACTAAAACATAAAGTACTGGAAATGAACCGCGACACAGCCATTTTCGATCTTATCGGGCAGGAACGCGCCCGCCAAATGCACGGCATCGAACTGATCGCTTCCGAGAACTTCGTCAGCGACGAAGTGATGGAAGCCATGGGTTCCGTGCTGACGAACAAATATGCCGAGGGGTATCCGAATGCCCGTTATTACGGGGGGTGCCAGGTGATCGACCAGGTGGAACAACTGGCTATCGACCGGGTGTGCAAGCTCTATGGAGCGGAGTATGCCAACGTGCAGCCGCACTCGGGGGCGCAGGCCAATATGGCCGTGTTCCTGGCGGTGATGAATCCGGGGGATACCTTTATGGGGCTGGACTTGGCGCATGGGGGGCACTTGACGCACGGGTCGCCGGTCAATTTCTCGGGGATACTCTACAATCCGGTGGGCTATCAGGTGGATGAACGGACGGGGCGCATTGATTACGACCGGATGGAGGCACTGGCTTTGGAACACAAACCGCGGCTGATTATCGGCGGGGCATCGGCTTATTCGCGCGAATGGGATTACCGACGGATGCGCGAGATCGCGGACAAGGTGGGGGCGGTGCTGTGGATCGATATGGCGCACACGGCGGGATTGATTGCGGCGGGGCTGCTGGAAAATCCGGTCAAGTATGCGCATATCGTGACTTCCACCACGCATAAGACACTCCGCGGGCCGCGGGGGGGGATTATCCTCGTCGGGAAGGATTTTGAAAACTGGTGGGGGGTCAAGACGCCGAAGGGCGAGACGAAGAAGATGTCGGCGATGCTCAACAGCGCAGTTTTTCCGGGGGCGCAGGGAGGGCCGCTGGAACATGTCATTGCGGCTAAGGCGGTGGCGTTCGGCGAGGCGCTGCGGCCGGAATACAAGACGTACCAGACGCAGGTGATCCGGAATGCGCAGGCGATGGCGGCGGCGTTTGTCTCAAAAGGGTACAAGATTATTTCGGGCGGTACGGACAATCACCTGATGCTGATCGACTTGCGGTCGAAATTTCCGGAACTGACGGGAAAATTGGCGGAACGTTCGTTAGTGGCGGCGGACATTACGACGAATAAAAATATGGTGCCGTTCGACAGCCGTTCGCCGTTCCAGACGTCGGGAATTCGGGTCGGGACGCCAGCTGTTACTACGCGGGGGCTCAAGGAGGAGCATATGCCGGTGATTGTGGATTTGATCGACCGGGTGCTGAATGCACCGGAGGATCAGGCTGTGATTGTGGCTGTGCGGAGTGAGGTCAATGCGATGATGGCGGATTTCCCGCTGTTCGCGTGGTAGGTTTTTGCGGGGGCTCATCTGTACGGTCGGATTTTCGCGCTCTATCGTTGCCCAACGGGATGTGGGGGCGTTGGGGATGTACGGCTTGTTTAAGGTGGTTTAGGTCCTTGCCCGGTGCGGGTCCACGCACGAACCGAAAGAGGAAAATCGACGGTTTCAACGTGAGCTGAAAGCGATTGATTTTCCCGGCGCGCGGTTTTTTTTGGGGGTAGTTCCGGTTTCAGCGATACGCAGTATCGCCCGTCCCGCGGGGGTCACCCGGACGCCGCCCGCGCAGGGCAGTACCCTCTTTGGGTAGGTTATCTTACTGCCGGCAGGCCAATAGGACACCCGAAGGGTGCGGTTGGAGTGTCCAGCGGTACCGCGCGCGGCTGCTGGAGTAGGAAATCGTTCAAAAGCAAGAATTGCTTTTGAACAGATTTCCGCCCACGCGCGGGGAAGTACAGTTCTGGGACGCAGCCTGCGGGGAACGCAACTCTCGCGTAAGCGATAAAAGAGTTGCGGGCCTCCGCTGCGGGAGGCTGCGGCCCGCACGACCTTACGGTCGCATATATACTCAGTCCGTTAACCGTAGGTTTAATTGTGCACCTGGTTTGAGGGTACTGTTCTCTTTAACTGCGCTTCGCTTGTTTTCCTCGCGCTACCTCGGCATAGCCCGCAAGCGGTCTCTGCCCTCGGAACGCTGCTCGGTTGTG
>NZ_CANQYJ010000053.1 GCF_947628055.1 uncultured Rikenella sp. | reverse complement strand
GGCTATGGCGCGCATGGCGGGAGCGGCGGCCATGATGCGGCGGAGGCGGTAAAGGTTTTTATAAGTCTCGTTCAGGATTTTGTTCGGGTCGGGCTCTTGTCTTAGTGATACGCAGCATCGCTCGGTGCAGGGGAAATAGTTCAGGGGTAGTTCTGGCTCAAGCGAAACGTAGTTTCGCCCGCCCGCCACGGGGCCCCGTTGGGGCTTTTGTTAGAGTTTGAGAGGACTTAGTTAAGCGGCCCGCCCGGCCCGAGGGCAGTTTCCTCCGGTTAAGGCAGTGTAAACTCCCCGGTTCGCGTGCCGAACAGCCCCGCGCGCGACGCTTAAAGAGCGGAATCATTTCGACAAACGACAGTTTGTTGAACTAAGATTTCGCTGGCGCGCAGGAAAGACAACTGAGGTAAAGGCGGCTCGGTTCACGTGCCGAATAGCCCCGCGCGCGATAGCTGGAGAAGGAAATCGTTCAAAAGCAGTTTGCGCTTTTGAACAAGATTTCCGCCAGCGCGCGGGTTTTATTCGGGGTAGTTCCGGCCCACGCAAAACGAAGTTTTGCAAGCCTGCCGCGGGGCCCCGTTGGGGTTTTTATTGGTGTTTGAGAGAACTTATTTAGCGGCTCCGCCCGGCCCGAGGGCAGTTTCCTCCGGTTAAGGTGTAGCCCCCCGGCTGGAGTGCCCAGCGGCACCCGCGCGCCACGCCTTACAGAGCGAAATCATTTCGACAAACGATAGTTTGTTGAAATAAGATTTCGCTGGCGCGCAGGAAAGACAGCAGAGGTAAAGGCGGCTCGGTTCGCGTGCCTAATAGCCCGCGCGCGACGGCTGGAATAGGAAATCGTTCAAAAGCATGAATTGCTTTTGAACAGGATTTCCGCCGGCGCGCGGAATGAAATAGTTTTTTTGTGGCAAAATGGGCCGGAGCCAGCGGGGCTTTGGGGTAGAGGCGGCCAATGAAACAGCCAACGGCTGCGGATCGCGTGCCGAGCAACACCCTCCGCCCGGAGGTGGCTCCGGCTGGCATAGGGAGAACGCGGAGACTTAGTTGCTGTTTGCTCTCTGCTTCAGGCTACTCGCTCTATCAGGTTCGGCCTGCGCGCTCCGGGGGTGGGCCGAAGGCCCAGCGCGCAAGGCCGGCGTTCCTCTCGGAACGCGCTGTTCGTGTGCCGGGCGGCACCAGGTCGGACGCCAGGGAAACTTAGGGTAGTTCCAGCCCGGTTCGAGTGCCGAGCGGCACCGGGCCTCCCGCGGGGTGGCGTCCGGCCCGACATAGAGAGATCACAGCAGAACCGTCTGTCTCCGCACCCAAAAGCACTTCCGGAAGCGGGTAGACACAGCAGACCCGGGAATGTCGCGTTTTGCCTTGAGAAAGCCGGGCTGAATGACCGGCTTTCGACAAGGCGAAACCGATTCCCGGTGACTTCTTTGCTTCCTTTGACCTGCGGTCTTCCTCGCGCTGCCTCGGCATAGCTCGCAAGCGGTCTCTGCTCTCGGTACGCTGCTCGGTTCTTGGTCACCCAAGAAAGAAAGTGCCTCCGCTGCCTGAGCGACAAAGAGAAAAGTATCATTCCGCGAAGCGGGCAGCCCCACGTTGTGGAGAAATCCGGTTCGCAGAACCGGGCGGGCCGGACGCCTCCCCTTCGGGAGGCCCGCAACTCGGCAGTGCTCGTTGCGTTCTCTCCCGGGCGCCCGACCCGATGCCACTCGGCACGTGAACCGGGCTGGAACTACCCGAAACGCCTCCGCTGGCGCGGCCCGATCGCAAGTAATAAGGAGCACGCGAAAACACCCCCGGAAGCGTTGCTCTTGGAATCAGTGTCTTCCTTAATTGCGGGTAGACACAGCAGACCCGAAAGTGCCGCGTTTGAGGGTTCGCAAAACATTATGTTTTGCGAAGTCCAAACCGACTTTCGGCGACTTCTTTGCTTACTTTGACCTGCGGTCTTCCTCGCGCTGCCTCGGCAGAGACCGCTTGCGGGCTATGCTCTCGGAACGCCGCTCGGTTCTTGGTCGCACAAGAAAGAAAGTGCCCCCGCGGTATGAGCGGTGAAGCGAAAACAAAAAGTCCATCCGGCAGGAGGGCAACGGAAAAAGCCTTGCCGGCTCTAGCGGCGATCGCTGACAGACAACCGAACCCAAACATCGGAACGCGCTGTTCGCTGCCGGGTAGTTAGCCGGAGTGCTGAACGGCACCGGCGCGAGCCAAAAACGGTTAAAAAAACAGTACAATAAATTTTAAGTCGAAACCTTCCCGTTAAGAGAGGGAGAAAAAGCTCGCAGGCTGGATCGGTGGCCTGCCGCCGAGAGACGACCGAACCAAAACAACCGATTAAGCAGCCGGATGTGCCAAAGGCGGCGGACTGCCGCCGAGAAACGACCGAGCCCAAACACCTGATTAAAAAGCCGGATGTGCCAAAGCGGTGGCCTGTCGCCGAGAGACGACCAAACCAAAACAACCGATTAAGCAGCCGGATGTGCCAAAGCGGCGGCCTGCCGCCGACAGACAATAGAACCAAAACAACCCCACAGGGAAAAGATGAGCCCCATATACCGATGGATCGCCGCCGGCGCAGGCCTTTTGGCCGCCGGATTCCTCGTCTGGTACTTCCAGACCATCGTCTTCTATATCCTCATCGCCGCCGTGCTTTCCCTGATGGGAAAACCGTTAGTGACCCTATTGTGCCGCGTCCGCATCAAAGAACGGAACATGCCCAAGTGGGCCGCCGCTATGGTTACCCTCATTGTGATGCTCGTCGTGATCTATGCGCTTGCCGTGACCCTCGTACCCGTGGTGCTCGACAAAATCGACCAGCTCGCCTCGTTCGACATCGACCGGCTCACCTCGGCCTTGGCCGAACCCATCTCGCGCATCGAAGAATTCATCAACCGCTTCCTGCCCGACAACAACTTCTCCGTGCGCGAATACATCCACACGCAAGTCGGGCCCATGATCGCCTCCATCGACCTCGGCCGCTCGCTGGCCTCGGTGACCGGATGGGTCGTCGACTTAGTCATCGGCGTGTTCTCCATCAGCTTCATCACCTATTTTTTCCTGAAAGACGACCGCCTGTTCTTCGACGGCGTGGTGATCCTCTTCCCCGCCAAATACGAAGCCAATATCACCCGGGCGCTCGACTCCGCCACCACCTTGCTGATCCGGTACTTCATCGGCATCTGCATCGAAATGCTCATCAAACTCCTCTGCATCACCCTTCCCCTCTACCTGTTCGGACTGGAATTCAACACCGCATTAGTGATCGGAGCGATCTCCGCCGTACTCAATGTGATCCCTTATATCGGGCCGCTGATCGGGGCCTTCGCCGGGTGCGTCATCGCCCTGCTCAGCACTGGACCTGGCATTGCAACCGGAACCCTGCTTCTTCAGATGGTGATCGTATTCGCCGTCTTCCAGCTGATCGACAACATCATTCTGCAACCCTACATCTACTCCAGTTCGGTGCGGGCCCATCCGCTGGAAATCTTCATCGTGATCCTGATGGCCGGCTATATCGCGGGGGTGCTGGGGATGCTGCTGGCCATACCGGCATATACCGTTATACGCGTGTTCGCCAAAGAGTTTTTCAATCATTTCCGCGTGGTGCGGAAACTGACCGAGAATATATAAAACAACGGCCTATCGGCTGTAGCCCGGCCCGGGTCATCCGGCGGGGCGGAGAAGTTGGGAGCCCGGCGGGGGCGGAGAAGCTGGGAACCCGGCGGGGGTGGAGAAGTTGGGAGCCGCGGGGGTGGAGGAGTTGGGAATAAGAGTATTAACCACATAGAAGACCAGATACACATTAACAGAATCATGGCAGAGATCAAACAACTGGAGACCGTTGCCGCACAGGCGCGCCGCGACATCGTGCGGATGGTCGCCTCCGCCGCATCGGGTCATCCCGGCGGCTCGCTCGGCGCCGCAGACGTGCTTGCCGCACTTTATTTCGACGTGATGGACATCCCGCAGGAACGCATCGCGCATTTCGACCCTGCGGGGAACCACGGGGATGGCGAAGACCTTTTCTACCTCTCCAACGGGCACCTGTCCCCGTTGTTTTACAGCATTCTCGCCCGGCGGGGGTATTTCCCGGTGGCCGAACTGGGCGAGTTCCGCCGTATCGGCGCCCGTGTGCAGGGGCATCCCACGCCGGCGAAGGAGCTGCCCGGCGTGCGTGTCGCCTCGGGGTCGCTGGGGCAGGGGCTGTCGGTGGCTGTCGGGAACGCGCTGGCCAAGAAACTTTCGGGGGACGACGCCCACCGCGTTTTCGTGATGATGGGCGACGGCGAACTGGAGGAGGGGCAAATCTGGGAAGCGGCCATGTTCGCTGCGGCGCGGGGGGTGGACAATGTCATCGGAATCGTCGACATGAACGGCCAGCAGATCGACGGCAGCTGCGCTGCGGTGCTGGGGATGGGGTGCGCGCGACAGCTGCGTGCCAAATGGGAAGCGTTCGGCTGGACGGTCATCGATATGGACGGGCATGATATGCAAAATATCGTCGATACGTTGCATTATGCCCGGAACGAGGCCTCGGGGCATGGCAAGCCGGTGGTGATCCTTGCCCGGACGATTATGGGGCGCGGGGTGGACTTTATGGCTGGCACCAACGAATGGCACGGGAAGGCGCCGAATGCGGAACAGGCCGAAGTGGCGCTTGCGCAGCTGCCGACTACGGAGCTGGGAGATTATTAGTGTATTGTGGCGTTGTCTCCGTCTCCGTCTCCGTCTTCGGACGGGTGTTTTGGGGGGCGTGACGGGCCGAATATGCGGAACTTTTAATCGCAGATTAATAATACTTAGGTCCCCGTGGCCGGCACCAGCGGGGCCTTGGGGTAGAGGCAGCCAATAAAACAGCCAACGGCTGCGGCCCGCGTGCCCAGCGGCACCAGGCCTCCGTCCGGGGTGGCTCCGGCCTGTCATAGAGAGATCGCAGCCGAACCGAATTTCCACCGGTGCTCGGGATAAAGACCGTATTTGATAAGCAAAGGGCCGCAGCCCGCGGAGGGGGCGATTGAGCAAAGCGATATTTCGGTCCTCCGCATGCCCGGGGCTGCGGGCCGACCGGTTCTGCGAACCGGATTTTCCCGCCAGCGCGCGGATAAAGAATGTTCATCTCCGCGCGCCACGCCGAAAAAGGGAAATCGACAGTTTCAACATAAGTTGAAACCGAATGATTTTCCCGGCGCACGGGGATAGAGTTCAAATGTTTGAGCGGGTCGGATGCCCGGGATGCCGGCTTGGCAGAGGGAAAATTCTGGAAGTTACATCCGGTATTCTATGGGCTGTCGGAAGTTGATCGTTTTGCGGGCCCGCAGCCTCCCCCGGCGGAGGCCCGCAACTCTTTTATCGCTTGCGCGAGAGTTGCGTTCCCCGCAGGCTGCGACCCGATTGAAAATTGTAGGTTTATATTGCACTGTGCCGGATGGAACTGTTCTTTCTTTGAAAAGAAAAGCCCCACAGGGGCTTTCCGGGCTGTAATTACCCTAATCCTTAGGCTCCGCAGTCCTCTGGCATTGAGTTTGGTTCGGGGCGCGGGAATCGGGTCGATAAGGTGCAAGCCTCATCATATCGGCCCGATTCCCCGCACCCCGACAAATCGAAGGCAAGGGTATCCGGCAGGTTCAAGAGATGCGAAGCATCTCAGAAAGTTTTTCTGGTTCTCTTTGTTCACAACCGACGCTGCCAGCGAGAGCAGAGCGGGCTTGCACGCTTTGCCGAGCGGCGAGGAGGAAAACAAGCGAAGCGCAGTTAAAGAGAACAGTTCCCTCAAACCAGGTGTACAATAAAACCTTCAGTTAATTATTGAGTTCCCGGAGTCCCAACTGCCCGGCGAAATAAAATAAAAGCAGCATGATAACCACACCGATCCAACTCCGCTTTAACGACATCGACATCCAGGGACACATGTACAACGGCCAGTACCAGCATATCTTCGACCTGGGCAAGAACGAATATTTCGAGCACGTGCTCGGCATCGAGCAGATGGATGGCCGGCAGACCGTCGTCACGGCCAACTCGACCACCAACTTCTACGTCCCGGTGGGGATGAAAGACAAAATCGTGATCCGCACAAGCATCGAGAAAGTCGGGAACAAAAGTTTCACCGTGTTCCAGCAGATGGTGGATCAGGTCACCGGGACAGTCAAGGCCGACAGCCGTACCGTACTGGTCGGCTGGAACGCCGTGGACAAAGAGAGCTTCGCCATCCCGGCGGAATGGCGCGAAAAAATCGAACGCGAAGAAGCGCATTAACGGATAATTTTACCTAACTTCGCGGTGGAATTTACGATTTCATCAAACTTTATCCCTATGGGTGACGATCCAGGTGAGAATTACTGCCGTATCCTATCTGAACACGCTGCCGTTCATTTACGGCATCGAACAGCAGGCGGCTCTCTCTTCCTCTGTTGCTGCGGGGCATGCAGTGCCTCGGGTGCGGGAAACGGGAATGCCGCTTGCCGGGGAGGATATTGCCCTTTCGCTGCGGGTTCCGTCACTCTGCGCCGCTGATGCCATAGCGGGGGAAACCGATATTGCTTTGGTGCCGGTGGCAGCGATCCCGCTCATACCCGGTTTTTCCGTCTCCTCTGTCCGGCCGGGATCTCCGTCGGACGGCTTCATACCTCGGATTATTACGGACTACTGTATCGGCGCCGAAGGGCCTGTCGATACGGTGGTGCTTTTGTCGGATACGCCGCTGGCCGACGTCCGGCGCGTGTATCTCGACTCTCATTCGCGGACTTCCGTACAGTTAGTGCGGGTGCTGGCGCGCGAACATTGGCGCTTGGCTCCCGAATGGGTGGATTCTGCGGACTGCGTTTCCGACGCCGCCCCCCAGGGACGTCCGTTGGAACCCGGCGAAGCGATGGTGGCGATCGGGGACAAGGTGTTCGGCCTCAAGGCGGGGCATCATTATGCCTATTGCTATGACCTGGCGCAGGAATGGCATGATTTTACCGGAGGGCTGCCTTTCGTTTTTGCGGCGTGGGTGGCATGCAGCGGGGCGGGGCTCTCTTTTGCACCGATCTTGAACCGTGCGCTGGCTTACGGGGTGGGGCATATCGCGGAATCCGTTGCCGGCACTGTGAACCGTTCGCGGGATTTCGAGTTCGCACGGGCTTACCGGTATCTCACGAAGTCTATCCAATTCGACCTGGATGATCGCAAACGCCAGGCTATGCGCCTTTTCTGGGAAAAAATCATTACTCCCGGCTGACTCGATTCGGCTGTCACCGGCTGATTAATCGTTCGTTGATTTGTCATCGCGTGTGCGAAACCTGGTTTTGCCTGCCTGGCCGCGGGGCCCCGTTGGGGTTTTTGTTGGAGTTGGAAAGAACTTATTAAGCGGGGCTGCTCGGTCTGAGGGTAGTTTCCTCCTTTGGGACAGAATTTCCGCCAGAGCGTGGACAAGTATAGTTTCGGGGTGCAGCCTGCGGAGTTGGGGTAGTTACAGCCCGGATCGTGTGCCGAGCGGCACCGGCACCGCGCGCGACGGCTGGAGCAGGAAATCGTTCAAAAGCATGAATTGCTTTTGAACAGGATTTCCGCCAGCGCGCGGGAAAAAGCAAGTTCATCTCCGCGCGCCACGCCGAAAAAGGAAAATTGACGGTTTCAACGTGAGTTGAAAACGAACGATTTTCCCGGCGCGCGAATCACAAGCAATTTGTACCCGGCAGGTTCCGGCAAAACGAAGTTTTGCAAGCCCACCGCGGGCACGCGGCCCCGCGCGGGAGCGCAGTCTTCTTAAACTTCTCGCGCGCGACGGTTGGAATAGGGAATCGTTCAAAAGCATGAATTGCTTTTGAACAAGATTTCCGCCAGTGCGCGGGCAAAGAATAATTGGGGTAGTTCCGACCTAAGCGAAACGCAGTTTCGCTCGCCCACCGCGGGCACGCGGCCCCGCGCGGGAGCGCAGTTTCCTCAAACTCCCCGCGCGCGACGGTTGGAATAGGGAATCGTTCAAAAGCATGAATTGCTTTTGAACAGGATTTCCGCCAGCGCGCGGGATAAAGACCGTTTTTGATTTGCAAAGGGCCGCAGCCCGCGAAAGATATTTCGGGTAGTTACAGCTCGGCTCGAGTGCCGAGCAGCACCGGGTCGCCGCCAGCGGAAAGAGCAACGAGCACTGTCGAAGTGGCTCGCGCCGCGTGGGGTGGCGGCGACTCGCGCGACCCGTTGGGCCGCGGTTTACTTGGCTTCCGACAGGAAAGCGGTCGGAGCCAGCGGGGGCTTTGAGGTAAAGGCGGCCAATAAAACAGCCAAACCGAATTTCCGCCAACGTGCGGACAACGGCTGTTTTTGATCTGCAACGGGCCGGAGCCGGTGGGGACTGTTTGGGGTAGTTACAGCCTGGTTCGAGTATCGAGCGACACCGGCCCTCCGCATACCCGGGGCTGCGGCCCGCCCGGTTCTGCGAACCGGAGTTTTCGCATCAGCGAAAACACAGTTTGGTATATGAAAAGGCCGGCGCCAGCGGGGACTTTGGGGTAGAGGCGGTCAATAAAACAGCCAACGGCTGCGGATCGTGTGCCGGGCGGCACCGGGTCGGGCGACCGGGGTGGTTCCGGCCTGACAATAGAAGATCGGAGGGATTAACTGTACGATTGGTCGCTTATAATTTGCGATCGCAGGTCGTGCGGGCCGACGCCACCCCCGGCGGAGGGCCGCAACGTTCGCTGCGCTTACTTGCGCCTCCGCTGCGTCGGCCAAGAAAGGATAGTTACGGCTCAGGTAGCACTGGGCATTTGTGCGGGAGGCTGCGGCCCGACATGGGGAGATCACAGCCAAAGTCCTTTCGCATCCCCAACGGCACTGTCTTCCGCGAGGGATGGCGTCGGATGCGCGATCAAAGGTCACGGTTTCGGATCCCGACAACAACGGCTGGAACGAACGGGGAGATGGCCAATAAGACGACCAACTGCTGCGGTTGGTGTGCCGGGCGGCACTGCTTTCCGCGTGGGGCGGCGTCGGGGGTGGCCGCAGGCGCGGAAACTGAAGTTATTTAAAGGTAGGTTTTATTGTACTCCTGGTTTGAGGGAACTGTTCTCTTTGTGAACAAAGAGAACCAGAAAAACTTTCTGAGATGCTTACGCATCTCTTGGGCCTGCCGGGTACCCGGTTCTCGAACGTTTTGTTTTGTGTCGGGCTTTCTCAATGGGCGCGCTAATGATTGCATTACCTTATGCGCGCCGCATTGGAAAGTCCCGACACAAAAACAGAGTTCAAAGAAAAAGGACTGCGGAGCCTAAGGAGTAGCGCAGCTATCTCAAAAGTTCTTTGCGTCGCTTTCTTTCAAGAAAGCGACAGTCCCATCCGGCACCGTGCAAAATAAACCTACCGTTTATAGAACGACAAAAGAGGAGCGAGTGTAATGATAATACTATATTTGAAATCCATCAACAAGATCATCCGCGATCCCGAGCCCAAAGTATTCGAAGAGCTCGGGTATGACGACCTGTTGTGGATCGACCTGGTGGTGCCCACCGCCAAGGAGCGCAAACTCGTAGAGAGCTTCCTCGACATCAACCTGCTTACGCGGCAGCAGGCCGAAGAGATCGAAACCTCGTCGCGCTATTCGGAGCTCGAGGAGTCCATCATTTGCAACACCAGCTTCACCATCCTCAAGGAAGGCGGATTTGAAGTTGAGACCGTGTCGTTCGTCCTCAGCGAAGGACTGCTCGTCTCCGAGCGGAACACCGACCTGCGCACTTTCAGCGAAGCCAGCCGCAAGATACAGATGAACTACCGGTCGTACACCACCGGATACCACGTGCTGATCTCGATCCTGGAAGCCCGGATCGACCTCGATGCCGACATGGTCGAAATCATCTCCCGCCAGATCGCCGCCTTGAATGCCGTCAACAACGACGTGGACAAAAGCGTCGACAAAGAAGTCCTGCTGCACATCAACCGGCTGCAGGAGAACACCATGATCCTGCGCGAAAGCATTTTCGACCGCCAGCGGCTCCTGTCCGGGATTCAGCGCAGCGAGCGGTTCCCGAACGATATTTATCCGCGCGTCTCCATTATGATCAAAGACGTCGGTTCGCTGCTCAACCATGCCGATTTCAGCTTCGAGCGGCTCGAATTCCTGCAGGACACCTTCATGGGGTTGATCAACATCGAACAGAACAAGATCATCAAGATGTTTACCATCTTGTCGGTGATCTTCATGCCGCCGACGCTGATTGCCGGGATTTACGGGATGAATTACCCTCTTTCGCCTTTCGACCAGTGGGACTACGGCTTCGAGTTCGCCATCGGGCTGATGTTGCTTTCCATCGGGTTGACGCTCTATCTTTTTAAGCGGAAAAAGTGGATGTAGGCTTTATTCCCGCGACGGTTTGCCTGGTGGGCGCATTTCCGGCTGCACGGGGCGGATTGTGGCCGATAGGAAAATGTCAGTACGATTGGTTTAGTTGCTGCGATCCTTTGGGGACGCCGGCCTTGCGGTGCGCTCGGCACTCGAGCAGGGCAGCCTCCACCCCAATCACCTCCGTGGACTGCGGCCATTTACTGAGCAAAAACAGCCACTGTTCCGTGCACCGGCGAATCTGGTTCGGGCGCAGCCTGCGGGGAACGCAAAGATCGCGTGAGCGATCCATTTTGCGGGCCTCCGCGGGGCGAGGCTGCGGCCCGCGCGACTTTACGGTCGCATTTATCATTGATGGACGTTTTGCCCGTTGCCTCAGAAATCTCTCCATGTCAGGCCGGAAGTGCCGACCGGCACCGCGGAGACCAGCGATCCGAAAGATTACAATGACAATAAATAACCATAGGTTTATTTTGCATTGTGCCGGATGGGACTGCCGCTTTTTGAAAAAAGCGGCACCAAAAACTTTTGTGAAGCTGCGCTACTCCTTAGGCTCCGCAGTCCTCTTTCTTTGAACCCTGACAAAAGCCCCGACGGGGCCCCGCGCCGAAAAAACGGTTAATAAAAATACGGGTGCAATTAAAGTATATAATCGCCCAAGGGGAATCGACCATCTTCGATTCCCCTTTTTCGCATTTTCAAAGCCCCGTTTCCGATCCGTCCGCTTTCCCGGTCGGTTCCCGACAACGAAACACCCTCTCCCGGCCGAGACCCGGCCGAACGGCAACCGGATAGGAAAAGGCTGGGAAAGCCGGGGATAAGAAACAGTGGAAAAGTATGGCATTCGGTTGGGATTTGCCGAGAAAAACAGGCTTATTTGCCGTCTAAATTATCCTTGTGACCTATGAAATATTTCACTATTGAAGAACTCTGCGCGTCGGAGACGGCCCGGCGGCGCGGCATCGACAACACCCCTCCGGATGCGCTCGCCGGCAAATTGCAAACCCTCATCGAGCAGCTGCTCGACCCGATCCGCACGGTGTGGGGGGCGCCGATCGTGGTGAACAGCGGCTACCGCTGCCCGGCGCTGAATGCGGCGGTGGGTGGTGTTCCAACTTCGCAGCATCTCCGGGGCGAAGCCGCCGACATTACCGCCGGTTCTCCGGCCGAAAACCGACGATTGTTTGATAAGATTGTCGAACTCCAAAAGGCAGGAAAACTCGCCTTCGACCAACTGATCGACGAATCCGGCTACAAGTGGTTGCACATCTCCTACCGCGCCGGAGCCAACCGAAACCAAACCCTACACCTGAAATGAAACGGATCCTCTTTTATAGTATAGTCAGCCTCTTGTTGTCCGGCTGCTCGACCTCGAAGAAAGTGCACGACACCCTGCACGCGACAACCGCCGTGACCGAGCAGACCGACCTGCACGCGGAATCCCGTCAGACGACCGAGGCAGTCGCGCACACCGCGACCGAATCCGCTACCGCCGAAGCCGAGGAAACCCGCCGGATCGAATGGGAGTTCGACACCACCCAGCCGACCGACTCGGCCACCGGCACCCCGCCCGTCAAACGCATCACAATCATCGACCGCCGTCGGAACCGCGAGACCGATACTCGCCAACAAACGTCCGACACGCTCAAACAACAAACAGAAACCACCCTCCAAGACAGCACCCGCCGCGAATCCCAAACCGAGACAACCGCCGAGTTAGAGACTGACAAGAAATCCCGCCCCAGCAGCCTCCCGTGGCTGCTGAGCGGAATCGTCCTCGCCGTCCTCGCCTGGGTGGCGTGGAAAAAATGGAGGAGATAAAGCAGTCCCCTCAATAATCCCTTCTAAAAACTAAAAATCCTGTTAGTCAATCGACTAACAGGATTTTCTGTGCCCAGAACAAGACTCGAACTTGCACGCCGTAAACCGGCACTACCCCCTCAAAGTAGCGTGTCTACCAATTTCACCATCTGGGCAACATATCTTAAGAACCGCCCCGCAAAAAGCGCAGGCCCCGATCTGTCCGGCAAAAAAAGACGATCGACCTCCCGATGCACAAAGAACCGCGGAAATCCGACCCGTCTTTTCCAAACTAACCTAAACCTATTTGACAACAAATAAGCGGCACAAAGGTAACGTTTTTTCAGTTCCATGCAAACCCGTCCCGCAAAAAAATCGAAAAAACGCGGAGAACTCGGCCGACGGCGCACAAGAACCGGAAAAATGTCTAAATTTGCAATTCACTCATTTGTCAACAAAGAATCGAATACTTTAATACCGAAGGTATGATCCATATCACTTTTCCCGACGGCAGCAGTCGTGAGTTCGCCGCGGGCACCACGCCGCTTCAGGTGGCCGAGTCGATCAGTCCGCGGCTCGCCGAAGAGACCTTTGCGGCGACCGTGAACGGAGAGAGCTGGGACGTGCAGAAACCCATCGAGGCGGATGCGACGATCCGGCTGCACAAATGGGACGAACCGGAAGCGAAACACGCATTCTGGCACTCCTCGTCGCACCTGCTGGCGGCGGCGCTCGAGCAGCTCTATCCGGGGATCAAATTCGGCATCGGGCCGGCCATCGACAACGGATTCTATTACGACGTGGACTCGCCCACGCCGATTACCGAAGGGGATCTGCCGAAGATCGAACAGAAGATGCTCGAACTGGCGCGGAGCAAGCAGGCTTTCGTGCGGCGGGAAGTCTCCAAGGCGGAGGCGATGGAGACCTACAAGAAAAAGGGGGACGAATACAAGTGCGAACTCATTGAGGATTTGACCGACGGGACGATTACGTTCTACAGCAACGGGGAGTACACCGACCTGTGCCGGGGGCCGCACTTGGCCAACACTGCGCCGATCAAGGCCGTGAAGCTGACTTCGGTGGCGGGGGCGTACTGGCGGGGGGACGAAAAACGGAAGATGCTCACCCGGATCTACGGGATTACTTTCCCGAAAAAGGCGATGTTAGACGACTATTTAGCATTGGTCGAAGAAGCGAAGAAACGGGATCACCGGAAACTCGGGAAGGAGCTGGAACTCTTCACGTTCAGTCCGAAAGTGGGACAAGGGCTACCGCTGTGGCTGCCCAAAGGGGCTGCCTTGCGCGAACGGCTCGAAAACTTCCTCAAAGGGGTGCAGAGGCAATACGGGTACGAACAGGTCATTACCCCGCACATCGGGATGAAAGACCTCTATGTGACCTCGGGACACTATGCCAAGTACGGGAAAGACTCCTTCCAGCCCATTCATACGCCGGACGAGAACGAAGAATTTCTGCTCAAACCGATGAACTGCCCGCACCATTGCGAAATTTACCGCTCCAAACCGCGGTCGTACAAGGACCTGCCGGTGCGGTTGGCGGAATTCGGGACGGTGTATCGGTACGAAATGAGCGGGGAGTTGCACGGGCTGACGCGTGTACGGGGATTTACGCAGGATGATGCACACTTGTTCTGCCGGCCGGATCAGCTCAAGGACGAGTTCAAGAAGGTGATCGACATCGTGCTGTATATCTTCAAGACCTTGGACTTCAAGGAATTTACGGCACAAGTCTCGTTGCGCGATCCGAACAACAAGGAGAAATATATCGGGACGGACGAAAACTGGCACAAGGCAGAGACCGCGATCATCGAAGCGGCGGCGGAAAAGGGGCTCACCACGACGGTCGAACTGGGCGAAGCAGCGTTTTACGGGCCGAAACTCGACTTCATGGTCAAGGACGCGCTGGGGCGGAAGTGGCAGCTCGGGACGATCCAGGTGGACTACAACCTGCCGGAACGGTTCAACCTCACCTACAAAGGGGCGGACGACAAGGAGCATCGGCCGGTGATGATCCACCGGGCGCCGTTCGGCTCGATGGAACGGTTCGTGGCGGTGCTGCTGGAACATACGGGCGGGAAATTCCCGCTCTGGCTGACGCCGGAACAGGCCGTGGTGCTGCCGATCAGCGAAAAGTACAACGACTATGCGAAAAAAGTTGCTAAATTGCTGAATAATTGCGAAATTCGCACCCGCGTCGATAACCGCGACGAAAAGATCGGACGGAAAATCCGGGATAACGAACTGGCCAAAGTGCCGATCCTGCTCATCGTCGGCGAAAATGAACAGCGGGACGAAACGGTGACGGTTCGGATACAGGGCGAGGGACGGGACCGGGGGGCGATGACCTTGCCGGAATTTACGCGGATGGTGGCGGACCGAGTGGCGGAAGAGATTCGGCCCATTGCGGATAATATATAGCACGGCATATTTTTTGCTGCATCCGTCGACCGCAAAGTAAACTGACTAAATACTAAGGAGGACAAAACTATAGCACTGCCACCCAGACCCAGATCGCCGCGGGCCCCGTACCGGGGACGCGTGCAGAAAGAGAATCCCCACCGGATCAACCGGGAAATCACCGCGCCGCAGGTGCGGTTAGTGGGGGATAATATCGCCCGGCAGGATGTTTATCCGCTGCCCGAAGCGTTGCGTATGGCGCAGGAACTGGAACTGGACTTGGTCGAAATCTCGCCGAAGGCCGAGCCGCCGGTGTGCCGGATTATCGACTACCAGAAATTCCTGTACCAGCAGAAGAAAAAAGCCAAGGAGATCAAGGCCAAGGCGGTGAAGGTCGTGGTCAAGGAGATCCGCTTCGGGCCGCAGACCGATGACCACGACTACAACTTCAAACTCAAGCATGCCGAAAACTTCCTCAAGGAGGGGGCGAAGGTGAAGGCTTACGTTTTCTTCCGGGGGCGTCAGATCGTCTTCAAGGATCAGGGGGAGATACTCCTGCTGCGGTTTACGCAGGACTTGGAGGAGTGGGCGAAGGTGGAACAGATGCCGAAGCTCGAGGGGAAGCGGATGAGTATCATGCTTGCGCCGAAACCGAAAAAGTAGGTGTATATTTTTTATTGGGCTGCGAATTATATTTCCGGTTTTTCGGTTCGTGCGGGGGCAGGGGCCGGTGCCGCTCGGTACTCGATCCGGACTGTAACTACCCTAAACAGTCTCCGCTGGCTCCGGGTCGAACGCAAATAATAAGGAGCACGCGAAAGCCTTTCCGGAAGCGTCGTGTTTTGCCTTGAGGGGGCCGCGCTGAATGCGCGGACACCCGACAAGGCGAAACCGGCTGGAGGCACTTTCTTTGTCTACTTTCTTTGGTGGCAAAGAAAGTAGAAGCCCCGCCGGCTTGAGGCGGATAAGAAAAAAGTGCCCGCCCGGCAGGAGGGCAGCGAAGAAAAGGTCTTTTTTAAAGGAAAAAGGCCCGCCGGCATAAGGGCAACAAAGAAAAAAAACGCCGGCTTGAAACACAAACACACTATTAACCAATTAAATAATTTCGATTATGCCGAAAATGAAAACCGTCGCTGCCGCCAAAAAGCGCTTCACGCTGACCGGCACCGGCAAAGTGAAAAGGAAACACGCTTTCAAAAGCCACATCCTCACCAAAAAAACAACCAAACAGAAACGCAACCTGACCCATACGGGAACCATGAGTGCTACCGACACGCCGGCTGTCAAGCTGATGCTGGTCAAGTAGCTTCATGGCCTCTGCGTGAGGTCTGTTTTCTGTGAACACAGCCTTGTCCGCTGGCCGTTGAAAAGAGCGGACGACTACTTTTTTAACCAAGATCGCGCCCGGCGGAGTTTTTCCGAAAGTATCGTCCCAGCCTGGCTGAAACGATCGCCGGCCGATCGAAAAACGCATCATTATGCCAAGAAGTGTAAACGCGGTTGCCAGCCGGGCACGCCGCAAAAAGGTCCTCAAGCTCGCCAAAGGCAATTTCGGCTCGCGCTCGAATGTTTGGACCGTCGCCAAGAACACGGTGGAAAAAGGTCTTACCTATGCCTACCGCGATCGTAAAAACAAAAAACGCAATTTCCGCGGCCTGTGGATCCAGCGTATCAACGCTGCCGTGCGGGCCAACGGAATGACCTACTCGGAATTTATGGGGAAAGTCAATGCCAAAGGGATCGCTCTGAACCGCAAGGTGCTGGCCGATTTGGCAATGAACCACCCGACGGCTTTTGCCGAAATTATCAAAACGGTTAAATAGTGTAGGGCGGCTTCGGGGCTATCCTGACGCCGCCATTTTTACAGGTGCTTCGGACAGGGAGGTTCTCTTCCCTGTCCGAAGCACTTTTTTTGGGGGGGGGG
>NZ_CANQYJ010000052.1 GCF_947628055.1 uncultured Rikenella sp. | reverse complement strand
CGACCACCTCCGGGAAGATGGCACGGGCGGGGGGCTGGTCTTTTACGCGCTGGTGGCACGGGATAAGCAGGGGGATGTGGTGGCGGCCTCTCATGCGATGGATTACTACCAGGAGGGCTTTCCGGAGGCGCTGACCCGCGATATTCCGGCTCTGCATGTCTATGAGCGGGAGATCGCGGAGCGGTACGGGGTGCATTTTGCGGGACAGCCTTGGGACAAGCCGCTGAGGTATCCGTATGACAGGCATCATCGGGACGATTCGATCGATACCTATCCGTTCTACACGATCGACGGCCGGGAGCTGCATGAGGTGCATGTGGGGCCGGTGCATGCGGGAATCATCGAGCCGGGGGCTTTCCGGTTCCTGTGCGACGGAGAGCGGATCGTACATCTGGAGATTGCGCTGGGATACCAGCACCGGGGGGTGGAGGCGCTGATCGCGGGGACTTCCGACCGGTTGAGGCAGATGCTGCTGGGGGAGAGTATCGCGGGGGATACGGTGTTGGGACATGGGATCGCTATGGCGGGTATCCTCGAATCGGGGGTCGGGCATGATGCGTGGGCGGGGCATGAGGTGATCCGCTGCGAGAGGGCGGTGGCGCTCGAGATGGAACGGCTGGCCGTACATATCGGCGATACGGCGGCGCTGTGCATGGATATGGCTTATCAGACGGGGCATGTGGCGTGCGAGGCTCTACGGACGCTGGTTATCAATGCGATGCAGCAGTGGTGCGGCAACCGGTTCGGGAAGGGGCTGGTGAGGCCGTTCGGGGCGCATTACCGTCTGACGCTGGAGCGGGCGAAGTATATCGAATCGACTTTGGCGGAGGTGATCCGGCGCTATCGGACGGTGGGGCGCGATTTGCTTTCGACGCCGTCGGTACTGGCGCGGCTGGAGGGAATGTGCTCGGTGACGCGGGAACAGGCGTTGCGTGTCGGTGCGGTGGGGCCGTCGGCCCGGATGGCGGGGCTTGAACGGGATGCGAGGTGTGCGTTCGGTTTTTATCCGCTGGAGGGTTTCAAACCGGTGGTGATCGATGCGGAGGCGGATGGAACGAACGGGGATCTGCTGGCGCGCTTGAAAATGCGGCTGCGGGAGGCGGAGGTGTCGTATGCGATGATCGGGGCGGGGTGCAAGGAGCTGGCGGGACGCTGGTTCGAGGGGTATCCGGCGCCGGGCTATGGCAGGGCTTTGCCGCGGGAGGCGTTGGTCTTTTCGCTGGTGGAGGGCTGGCGCGGCGAGATTTGCCATGCGGCGTTGACGGATGCAGGGGGGGAGGTGGCGGCGTACAAGGTCTATGATCCGTCGCTGCATAACTGGATGATGCTGGCGCTGTCGGTGAGGGGGGAACAAATATCGGATTTCCCGGTCTCCAACAAGAGCTTCAACCTGTCTTACTGCGGTCATGATTTGTAATTATATCCGTTCGTTTATTCTCTGCCTTAGTTGGAGGCAACCGTACCTTTTAACTTCGCTTCGCTCGTTTTTCTCCTCGCCGCTCGGCAGAGCGTGCAAGCCCGCTTTGCTCTCGCTGGCAGCGTCGATTCTGAAGAAAAGGTACCCAAAAGACTTTTGAGATAGCTACGCTACTCCTTAGGCTCCGCAGTCCTCTTGCATTGTGTTTGCTTTGGGCCGGGGCAATAGACCGCTCTACTGCACCTTAGTTCGACCTCGCGCCCACCCCCCCGAGCGGCTTCGCCGCTGGGCGCGGAGGTCGGCGGTTCTAAAGAACCGCAATATAAAGAGCGGTCTATTGCTCCCGGCCCAAGAGGATCGAAAACAAGGGTACCCGGCAGGCCCAAGAGATGCGTAAGCATCTCAAAAAGTTTTTTTGGTTCTTTTTGTTCACAAAAAGAACAGTACCCTCCCAATCAGGTAAGAATTAAACGAACGGATCGAATAGAAAACGAGATATGTTACTGACGAGTTTGAGAGTGCTGATGCAGCACAGGACGCAATACATCAAGCACATGGACCGCGTCGAGCTGTGCGAGGAATTTCGGGGGCGGCCGATACTGAACGGCTCGGGACTGACCGCAGCCGACAAGGCATCCTTGTGCAGGATGTGCCCGACCCGGGCGATCGCATTCGGACAAAAGCTGACGTTGGATATGGGCAAATGCCTGTTTTGCGGAGAGTGCGCTGTGCGGTTTCCCGAACACGTGCGGTTTACCAACGACTACCGGTTGGCCTCATCTACGCGCGAAGGGCTGGTAGTGAGAGAAAATCAGGCCGATGCGTGGGGATTCGACCAGACAGCGGTGCGGCCGGAAATCCGCAGCCTGTTCGGACGGTCGCTGCACCTGCGCGAAGTGTCCGCAGGCGGGGACAATAGCTGCGAGATGGAATTGGGCGCCGCCGGGAACGTCAATTTCGACATGGGACGCTACGGGATCGAATTCACAGCTTCGCCCAGACATGCGGACGGCGTGGTCGTGACAGGCCCTGTGACGGCGAACATGGCGCGCGAGCTGGAAACCACCTGGCAGGCGGTGCCCGAGCCGAAGATATTGATCGCGGTGGGGGCGGATGCTATTTCGGGCGGCCTGTTCGCCGAGTCGCCCGCGGTGAACCGGAAGTTTTTCGACATCCACAAGCCGGATCTGTATGTGCCGGGGAATCCGGCGCACCCCATGACATTCATCACCGGAGTGCTGGCGCTGATCCGCGGCGGCAGTACGGGTACTGCCGCCGACCCGCAAAACGAACGAGAGGAATAAACCCGTTCGATACATCACCGGATCACGAACACGGCGACCACAGGATTGTGGTCGCTTTTTTTGAATCCTAAATCGACGGTCTCGAAAGCTACCGGTTCGATCCCCGGCCCGCACAAAGCGAAATCAAGCACCGTCGTCGTGGTCGCCGCCGGATCGTAAGGTTCGTAACCGTATCGGGCGGTAGGGGTCGAAGGGTCGTAAACGAAAGTCATCTCCGGCGGGAAATCGTTCCGGTCGATCGGCAGCGGGCTGAAATGTTCGTCCTCGACCGCCGCCCGGCTCGGCACGTACCCCGGCGGGTTGCAGTTCCAGTCGCCCAAAGTTACGGAGTACCGCTTCCCGGCCAGAAAAGCGTTCAGGAAAGCCAGCTCCCCGCTCCGCAGATGCCCCGTGTCGTAAGCCGTGTTGTGGGTGTTGTTCAGGTACAGCGTCCGCACCGGGCCGGTCGTCCCGTCCGCGGCGGTGCGCACGGGTATCTCCATGCTCAGAAGACACCGTTTGAGGTTGAACAGCCGCATCGGGAATGCGAATCCTCCCGGATAGGCATACCGCGTCACCGTCTCCGGCCTCCATCGGGAAAAGATCGCGATGCCGCTCTCCACCCGCCCCATCGGGTCGGTCAAAGGGATCGGCACGAAATCCGTCACGTAGTTCAGGCCCCGCCAGCCGAAATATTCCGGAAGTGCCGCGCGGATCGAGTCGTATTCGTTCATCCGGTAGCTGCGCCGCGAGTCGAAATCCACCTCCTGCAAAAGAATGATGTCCGCTCTTTTTTCATAGGCTTCCCGTTTCAGGAAGTCGATGATGCCGTTCAGATTTTCGACGGTACGCGCCGCGGAAGTCCGCATCCGGGTGCCGCCGTCGTAGAAGAAGTCCATGTCGTCGCCCAACCCCGCGTATCCGATATTCCACGACACGATCCGCAAAGTGTCCCCCGTGGTCAGCGTGTCGCCCGTTTCGCCCCGCGGCAGAGCGTAGACGGTCTCGACCGGAGCCGGACGCCATTCGCGTATCCACATCGCTCCGATAAATCCCGCCGCCCCGATGACCGGGATCCCGGCGAGGAGGATAGCGATTCGGAAAGTGCGTCTCATAAAAAGCAAAGAGGGACTAAAAAACAGATGCCGCAGACGAAACAGCAGGCAACGCAATCACCGGATCACCCGAATGGTGTAGTCCGGTTTGAAGTTCACCACCGGCCATGCCATATTGCGGTATTTCCCGCTCCCGTTCTCCTGCCGGAAGTCGTAGCCTACCTGCAGCAGTTTCGGCTCGTATCCCCGGTTGGAGATGCGTTCCGGCATGTCGGAGCCGAAATGGTTCAGTGCTCCCCCGAAGTACCGGATCACGTCGTAGCCCCGGAAAGCGTAAGGGCTCGGCAGCGAACCGAATGCGTCCATGTACTCCCTGTAGAATTCCGCCACGCTCGGATCGCTCCGGTCGGCATGGTAAGAGGCCGGATAATGGACGTTGAGTTTGTAAAACAGATCGAGGTCGAAGTTCTGGAGCCATGCCCAGCGCGGCGTGCCGATCACCGTAATGCGGTACTGCCCTTTCATGTTGATCGAGCTGAGGTGCGACAGCACCCCTTCCAAGGCATCTGCCCGGTTGACCGGGACAAAGATGATGTTGTGGAGGTTTCGGTCGAGCATGGCGTTCAGCCGTATGTCCATCGCCTGGCTCTGTGTCCTTTCGCCGGTAAAGAGCAGGGTCGAAACCCGGTCGCCTAACTGCGCTTCGATCAAGGCGAGCGCTGCCGTGTCCGGGTGTTCGACGTGGTCGATCAGGATCAGATTGGTCTCTGCATTCCCAATCCCCCCCTGCCGTCCGCCGAACAGGTCGAAGATGGGCCGGTAGGCATATTCCTCCACCGGAGGAGCCTCATAGACGTAAGGGTTTCCTTCCGCCCCCACCGTCCCTAACGGGCTGACGATCGGGATGCCGTGTTCCGCCGCATATTCGGCCGCCGGGTCGAACGCTTCGGCATAGACCGGCCCTATGATCAAGTCCGCCCGCTCCAATGCTCCCGAACGGATATGTCCGCGCACGGTCTCTTCCGAAGCCCCCGTGTTCAGGAACCGGACTTCCGCCGAAACTCCTTCCGTTTTCAAAGCGTTCAGTCCCAGCAATATGCCTTTATAGTATTCCGAAAACCGGTCGTTGGTCTTCAAGCCCGGCTGCATGGGCAGCAGTACGGCCACATGCAATATCCCCCCCCGGTCGATTTCCTTCAGCCGTCCGTCCCCGAAAAAAGGCGATCCTTCCCCTCCCCCAAAACCAGCCAGCGTATCCGTATGGGTCGAGACGATTTGCTGCTGCTCTCGGGTCTGCTGGGAAAGGCGCGCATGCCGGCTGTATGTCGAGTAATCCTGTGCCGGGCGCGGCGGAACGGACGGCGTTATCGGTTCGAGCTGCGGTTCCGGCCTATCCTCCCGTCCGGCCGCATGTCCTCCGCTTGCCGTCGTGCCGGCCGCGGCCGGACGTCTCCGTACATCCTGCGGGATCAGCAAGGTCTGCTTGTTCCGCAGCACATCTCTGGTCAAGCTGTTCGCCCGCATAATGTCTTCCTGACTGACCGCATAAGCCTTGGCAATGGCGTATAAGGTCTCTCCTTTCCTGACCTTGTGGATCAGGTATCGTTCCCCCCGGATCGTGATGCTGCGGTCGGATAGACGCACGACGGGCTGCGCCGCCGCATTCTCCGGCATCAGCACCGCACCGCCGGGCAGCAGGAATGCGAGGCAAAAGATGAGCCTGAAAAGGAGTTGTCTGGTCATACAACGTTATTTTTTCGCCCGGTTCGCCGCAGCTGTCTGGCTTTCTATCCGCAGCCGGGTGAGCACTTGCTTGGTATTGAGCGGAAAATCGCCGTTCAGCATCCAGCTGTAGTAGCTCGGTTCGGCGGCGAGCACCTCCGCCACCGGCCGCCCTTTGTGTTTGCCGAAGTTGAACACCGGTATGTCTTTGTCGTTCAGCACGATCCGTCCTGCGAAGTCCACGTTCCGGTTCATCCGCGAAAAATCGGCCAGAAAGTCCACATCGTTTTCCAGCTCGTTCGGATACCGGTCGAGCTGCGCCTTAAGCACCTCGTAGGTCGCCCGGATATCCGCTTCCGCCGAATGTGCGTTTTCGATTTCGCTGCCGCAGTAGAATTTATATGCCGCCGCCAGTGTCCGCTGTTCCATCTTGTGGAAGATGTTCTGCACGTCGACGAATTTCTTGCCGTTCAAGTCGATCTCGACTCCTGCCCGCATAAACTCTTCCACCAAGATCGGAATGTCGAATTTGTTGGAGTTGTATCCCGCCAGGTCTGAGCCTTTGATGAAAGCGGCCAGTGATTTGGCGATCTGCGGAAAGGTCGGGCATTCCCTGACATCTTCGTCCGTAATTCCGTGGATGGCGGTCGAGGCTTCCGGAATATGCACGCCCGGATTGATCCGCCTGGTCTTGACCTCTTCCCTGCCGTCCGGGTGCACTTTGATGAGCGAGAGTTCCACGATATGATCCTTGGCCGGATCCACTCCCGTGGATTCGATGTCGAAGAAAATGAGCGGCCGCTTGAGTTTCAGTTCCATAATTACGCGTTGATCATCATCGGCATGAGCAGCATCAGCTGCGATTCGCCTTCAACGTCGTTTTCCGACGGGAAGAACAGCCCCGGCCGTGTCGAATCCGCCAGTTCGATCGACACTTCCGCCGAGTGGATGTTCCCCAGCAAGTCCAGCAGGAACGACGACCGGAATCCGATTTCGATCGGTGTCCCTTCGTAGTTGCAGCTGATGTTGTCTTCTGCCGACGCGGCGTAGTCGATGTCCTGCGCCGACAGGTTGATGTTCCCCGCGGTCAGGTCGAGTTTGATCAACTGGTTGGCCTGGTTCGAGCAGACCGACACCCGCTTGATGGAGTTCACTAATTCTGCCCTGTCTACCAAGACTTTGTTCGGATTGCCTGTCGGTATCACGGCGTTGTAGTTCGGGTAGTTTCCTTCGATCAGCCGGCAGACGATTTTGTGTTTCGGCAGCGTAAATATCGCGTTCTTCGTGTCAAATGTCACGGTCACCATATCTTCCGCATCCCGTGTGAGGAGGTTTTTGAGCAAATTGGCCGGTTTTTTCGGCAGGATGAACGAGGTCGCTTTGTCCGAGGTCACGTTGGCGTTCTTGAACAGTGCCAGCCGGTGTGCATCGGTGGCCACGAAGGTAATGTCTTCCGGCGACAGAACGATGTCGATCCCGTTCATCACCGGCCGCAGTTCGTCGTCCGCCGTGGCGAACAAGGTCTGCGTAATCCCGTCCCCCAGCGCCGGCGCGGGAATATAGAATATGGTCGCCGTGGTTTCGTCCACCGCCGGCAGCTCCGGATATCCCAGCCCGGTGATCCCCGGAATGCTGAGTTTGCCGGTCTTCCAGCTGATGGTCACTTCCCAGCTTTCCTTGTCGACGGAGAGGGTCAGCGGCTGTTCGGAAAATTCCTTGATCGAGTCGGTAATCCGCCGTGCGGGTATGGCTACCACGCCGTCGCCTCCCTGGTTGTCGATCTCGAGCGTCGAGATCAAGGTGGTTTCCAGGTCCGATGCGGTAATTTTCAATTGGTTGCCTGCGATGTCGAACAGAAAGTAATCCAGGATCGGCAAGGTGTTCTTGTTGCTGATGACTTTTCCGATCGACTGGAGGTGGTTCGACAGCAGGCTGCTGGATATAATGAATTTCATGGGTGGAGTATGTTTTTTCGGTTTACGATACCGAACAAAGATAGCGATTTTTGCAGTTCTGCCAATGTGTTTTTTCGGGTTCGTGTCTTTGCCGTTTCAGCTGCGAAGGCTTTTGGGCACTTTCTTTCCGGCTGGGCTTTTGGTCGTTCTCTTTCCTGCAGGGCTTTTTGTCGCAAGGCGGAATGACGTGCTTCCTGCGGGCCGGTTCTTTTTGTGCATTTCCGGTTGGTGGGTTTCCACTTTTTTCTGCGTCTGCGGCTTGCGCGATCTTACGGTTGCATATATACTCAAACAGTTAACCGTACAATAAAAGTTTTGTGTGTTCGGCCTCGCGCCCACCCCCCGAGCGGCTTCGCCGCTGGGCGCAGAGGCCGGCGATCCAAAGGATCGCAACAACAAATAACCGTACAATAAAATAGCCGGCATTTCTTCGGCCCGTCGCCAGCCTCCAGATACGGAACGGCAACACCCAGAACCAACAAAGCCAATGTCCCCGCCGATCAGGTGAACTACCGCCGGCTCGAGGCAGGCAAAATCATAAAAAACATAACAAGAGAAAAAGGAACGGTGCGTCGAAAACGCAACCGTTCCCCCTTCCCCAATCAAACGGCGGTCGGGGATCAGACACGCCGGGTCAGCTTCATCAGTGCAGTTTCGATCATCCGCCGCACGAACGCCGCATAGTCCGGCCGACTGTCCCCCGCCACACGCTGGGCGATAATCGTGCACACGGTCAACGCGCGGTGTCCCATCAAAGCCGCGAGACCTGCAATGGCCGAACTCTCCATTTCGAGATTGGTTACCCGCCGGCCGTCATGCTCGAACCGCTCGATCCGCTCCAGATAATCGGCTCGGGCCAGCGGCAGGCGCACGACACGCCCTTGCGGGGCGTAAAATCCCGGCGCCGACAGGGTCAGCCCGTTCACCGCCGCGTCGCTGAACAGCTCGATCAGCCCCGCATCGTTGTGAACGAAATAAGGCCGCGCCAACCTTTCGTTCCAGCCGGTCTGGCGCACGAAGGCTTCTTCCATAGGCCGATCACAGACCGCTTCGCTGCCAGCGTAGAAGTTCAGCAGGCCGTCGATCCCGCCCGATACGGCAGACATGACCAGCTCGCCGAGCGGAATGTCGGGCTGCACGGCCCCGCTGGTGCCGAGCCGCACGATGCGCAGGCTGCGCTGTGCGGCCCGGGGTTTGACCGTGCGTGTGGCGAAGTCGACGTTGGCCAGCGCGTCCAACTCGTTCATTACGATGTCGATGTTGTCGCATCCGATACCGGTGGAGACGACGGTAAGTCGCACGTGGTTCAGCGTTCCGGTATGGCAGCGGAATTCGCGGTTGGAGGAGCTGTTTTCGATCCGGTCGAAATAGCTGGCTATCAGGTTGCTGCGGTCTGGATCGCCGACTAAGATCACGGTGTCGGCCAGCTCTTCGGGCCGGAGGTGAAGGTGGAATACGGAACCGTCGTCGTGGAGGATCAGTTCCGAGGGTGGCAGGATAGGCATAATTTGTATTTTACATTGTATTTATTCAGTATTACATTGCATTTATGCAATATAATATACGATTCGACTATTTTTCATCGGGCCGCAGGAGCCGCTGGCACGCGAGCCGGCTTTTCTTCATTGCCCTTATGCCGGGCAGGCTTTTTGTTCTCGTTTCACCGCTCATGCCGCGGGGGCACTTTCTTTCTTGTGCGACCAAGAACCGAGCACCGAGAGCAGAGACCGCTTGCGGGCTATGCCAAGGCAGCGCGAGGAAGACCACAGGTCAAAGTAAGCAAAGAAGTCACCGGGAATCGGTTTCGCCTTGTCGAAAGCCAGTCGTTCAGCCCGGCTTTCTCAAGGCAAAACACGACATTCCCGGGTCTGCTGTGTCTACCTGTTCTCGGAAGTGCTTTTGTGTGCGGAGACAGACGGTTCTGCTGTGATCTCTCTATGTCGGGCCGCAGCCCCCCGGGCGGAGGCCCGGTGCCGCTGGGCACCCGAGCCGGCGTTTTTTCATTGCCCTCATGCCGGGCGAGCACTTACTTTTTATAATGCGATAAAAAGTAAGCAAAAAGCGCATCAAAGGGGGCTTGCCCCCTTTGCCATCCCCCCGCGGTGGTGTTCGAAAATCCCGCGTCAGTGGGCGGGCCGGAGCCACCCCGAGCAGCACCACGTCTTCGCCGGAAATGGCCTGATACAGGAAGATTTCCGAAGTAATCATTAAAGCCTTATCGGACAGAGACTTCAGGGGCACCGTTATTCGATTTTCGCGACATAGCTCATGCCCGATGTACTGAAGTTCGTGCGGAGTACTCCGCCGGAGCGGTAACGGACAGAACTGCCGCCGGAGGACGAAACATCGAGGCTCGAGGTCGAATAGCAGGTGATGCTGCTCATGCCGGAAGTTTCGCAGGAAACTTTTTCGGCTTTCAGCTTTTCGAGATTGAGGTGCGAGCCGCCGCTGGCTTTGGATGTTACGGTCTCGGCACTCCCTGCTACCGTCGCAGAAGACATGCCGGAGGCGACGATGCGCAGGCTGCGAATCGCATCGCAATCCAGTTTCAGATTGGAAGAGCCGCTGGCCGAGGCTTCCACCGCCCGGGCGTTTTTCAGTGTCAGATTTTCGATCCGGCTCATGCCGGAGACCGTCGCTTCGGTAGCATCGGTACCGGTGACTTGGATAGTGATGGGGCCGATTTTACTGGCATCGGACGTTTTTATGGCGGTAGCGGCACCGGAGAAAGTCCCGACGGGTGTAATGGAGGCGAGGCCGGAAGCGGTGAGCCGGTCGATGCAGCTGAGGGTCACTTCCGCGATGGCGGGACGACACCATTTGTCAGCGTTTTGCAACTCGTGCGGCAGGTCGTCGAACCCGAGGTACAGAATACCTTTTTGGAGGGTCACTTTGAGATAGGGTTTGAGCCGTTCGTCGATGGTGACTTCGACGCCGTTTTCGGCAGTATTGGCGCTCTGGCGCAGGGTGACGGCGAAAGTGTGGCCGGCATGCAGCCCCCGGATGGCGAGCCCCTGAGCCGAAGTGAGGGTGGTTTCACCGGCGAATGCGACGGGGATGGACAGGGCCAGTGCACCGCAGAGGGACAGAAGTTGTTTTTTCATGGGTTCCGGAATGAGTATGCACCCCAAATGTAACCATTCGGGGAATGATTTGAAAATGATTTCTTATAGGACGTTGAAAGAGCTGGTTTCGGATGTTTTTCTTTTCAAAAGTCTTGGCAGGTGATATAGCCGACACCGCTGTCCGAGGCGCACGATTCTTTCGTTGCGCAGCAGTCGATGCGGGATGTTCCGGATATGGATTGACCGGCGGTTCGGATTTTCAGCTGCCGAGCTGGCATTGCACGGTTCCCGACAGAGTGGCGAGCATTTTGTTTCTTAGTTTTTTCGGCTATTCGGTTTTTGTCAATTATTCGGATTTTTACCGGTTATCCGTTTTTTTGTCGATTATTCGGTTTTTTGTCGGCTATTCGGGGCGAGGAGACACGTGAGCTTATGGAGCAGAACGTTTCCGGTCTTTTCTTATGCCAGCGTTGTGCCAAAAGCAGAATATAGCTGATAATCACCTATTTATATCTTTTCAGGAGCATGCGAAGTGTCTAATTCTTTGACAGCATCTGTCTAATTTTTTGACAAAAGGGGCTTTCCGGAAAATTTCATTATTTTTGTGTGTGATTTTGCTGAATTGTTCTCCGAACGGTCTGTTTTTGAGAGGGTAAGCTGAACGAAGGAAACGAAATTCTGGCTGTAAGGCTAAATGTCCGGCGATACGCAATACGCTGGCTTTGCGCGGGGTCCTTTCGGGGCTTTTGTTGGAGTTTGCACTGCTTTTTTCTGGTGCGGGGATGGAGTTCAATGCTTGACGGGTCGGATGCCTGGGAAACTTAGGGTAGTACAGCCCGGCTCGAGTGCCGAGCGGCACCCTCCGCCTGGGGGTGGCTCCGGGACGTCATCGGGAGATCACGGTCGAACCGGATTCCGCCACCGCACAAGGCTGCCCGCTTCGCGGAATGACATTTTTCTCATCCGCCTCAAGCCGGCGGGGCTTCTACTTTCTTTGCCACCAAAGAAAGTAGACAAAGAAAGTGCCTTCAGCCGGTTTCGCCTTGTCGGGCGTCCGCGCGTCCTGCGCGGCCCCCTCAAGGCAAAACACGACGCTTCCGGAAGGGCTTTTGTGCTTTCACCGAAATACCTGTTGTCGGGCCGGAGCCAGCGGAGGCGCAAACGAGCAAGGCGAGTTGCGCCCCTCCGCCGGGGGTGGCTCCGGGCGTCATCGGGAGATCACGGTCGAACCGGATTCCGCCACCGCACAAGGCTGCCCGCTGACGCGGGAAACGGCATTCTCCGCACGCGAAAGCATCCCCGCGTTGCTCTTGGAATCAGTGTCTTCCTTACTTGCGGGTAGACACGGCAGACCCGGGAATGTCGTGTTTTGACTTAAGAAAGCCGGGCTGAATGACCGGCTTTCGACAAGGCGAAACCGATTCCCGGTGACTTCTTTGCTTCCTTTCTTGGTCACCCAAGAAAGAAAGTGCCCCCGCGGCATGAGCGGTGAAGCGAAAAATGTTATTCCGTGAAGCGGATGGCCCGGAGCCAGCGGAACGAACCGTTTAGGGTAGTTACAGCCCGGATCGGGTGCCCAGTGGCACCGCCTGCCCGGGGAGACCCGCAATAAGACCACAAACGCCATTGATTGCGGCACCGCCGGCGTCCGACCCCAAAAATAAACAATACAATTCAACCATTGTAATGAAAAAAGAATACGAACCCTTTACAGATAAACTGATCGAACTGGCGATCGCCGAAGACATAGGCGACGGCGACCACACCTCCCTGAGCTCCATTCCAGCCCGCGAACGCGGGCGCATGAAACTGCTCATCAAACAGGCAGGAGTGCTGGCCGGAGTGGAGATAGCCGAGCGCGTGTTCCGGCGGTTGGACCCGACAGTCACCTTGGAACACATTCTCCGGGACGGCGACCGGGTGCAGCCGGGAGATATTGCCTTTTATGTGGAAGGCAACCTCATCACTCTGCTTCAAGCCGAGCGAGTGATCCTCAACATCATGCAGCGGATGAGCGGCGTAGCGACCCAGACCGCAGTCTATGCCGCCGAGCTGAAAGGGCTGAAAACCAAAGTGCTCGACACACGCAAGACCACCCCCGGGATGCGCGTGCTCGACAAGATGGCCGTTAAGATCGGCGGCGGGGAAAACCACCGGATCGGACTGTTCGACATGATCCTGCTCAAAGACAACCACATTGATTTTGCCGGAGGGATTACCCAAGCGCTCAACAGGGCGCGCACCTACCTTCGGGAGAAACACAAGAATCTGAAAATCGAGATCGAAGTGCGGTCGATAGAAGACATCGACGAAGTATTCGCAGCGGGAGGCGCCGACCGGATCATGTTCGACAACTTCACGGTCGAGCAGACCCGGGAAGCGGTTGCACGGGTCGCGGGGCGAGCCGAAACGGAAAGCTCGGGAGGGATTACGCTCGAGAACCTGCGCGCCTATGCGGAATGCGGCGTGGACTATGTGTCGGTCGGAGCGCTGACACACCAGATCAAGAGCCTGGATATGAGCCTTAAAGCAGTCGATCATGAATAAAACCGGATATTCAGTCGCAGCCATACTGTTGGCCATCGGCACGGTGTCGGCTCAACCCCGCCAGATCGAGTACGACGACATCGCCGAAAACAGACTGGCGGCCAAAAGTGTCGCAGGGCTCCGGGCGATGCGGGACGGGGAACACTACACCACCCTTTCGCAGGAGAAGGCTGTGCTGCGGTGGCGGTATGCGGACGGGACGTTGGTCGATACGCTGTTCTGCGCACCGGAGGGATTTCCGAAAGTGAACGGCTACGCCGTCAGCGACGACGGAAGCAAAATATTGCTGACCACAGAGCGGGAGCCGATCTACCGGCACTCTTCCAAAGCGAACTACTACCTATACGACCGAACGGCGGACGATTTGACGCCACTGTCGACCGGCGGGAAACAACAGGAGGCGACCCTCTCGCCGGATGGCCGGCGGGCGGCATTCGTGCGGGACAATAACTTGTTCGTGGTCGATCTTTCGGCTTCGGCCGGCGGGGCTTTCGAGGAGCGGCAGATTACGCGGGACGGGAAACGGGGGGCGATTATCAACGGGATTCCGGACTGGGTGTACGAAGAGGAGTACAGCTTTTCGCGAGCCTACGAATGGGCGCCGGGGTCGGATGCGATCGCATTCTACCGGTTCGACGAGAGCGGGGTCAACGAATACCCGATGAATGTGTTCAACGGGAAGCTGTATCCGGAAAACCGCAGTTTCAAATATCCGAAAGCGGGCGAGGCCAATTCGGCGGTGGAGATCAAGGTCTACCGTTTCGACACCGACTCGATTGTAGACGTGGACTTGGACAGTGACACGACGGACATCTATGTGCCGCGGATCGAGTGGACGCCGGCGGCGGACGGGGCGGGGCAACGGTTGGCGGTGCACTGGCTCAACCGGTTGCAGAACCATTATCGGATTCTACTGGCTTCGCCGACCACGGGGGCGTCGACTGTGCTATACGAGGAGCGGAATCCGAGGTATATCGAGCGGATTAATAACGAGACGGCGACTTTCCTGCCGGACGGCCGGGGATTCGTGGTGAAAAGCGAGCGGGACGGCTGGATGCACCTCTATCGCTACGACATGCAGGGGCGGCTGATGAACCGGATTACAGAGGGGGATTGGGAGGTGACGGCCCTGTACGGCATTGACGGCCAATCGGGGAAAGTCTATTATCAATCGACCGAAGGGTCGCCTCTGCGGCGGGAGGTCTATAGCATCGGTCTGAACGGGCGGGGGAAACGGCGGCTCTCGGCACAGGACGAGGCGGGAACGCACAGCGGGGTGTTCGGGGCAGGCTATCGGTATTGGATCGACTACTTCTCAAACAGTACGACGCCGACGGTGGTGACGCTGCGGCGGGTCTCCGACGGGCGCGCTGTGCGGGTGCTGGAGGACAACGCGGCGCTCAGGGCCAGGATAAAAGAGGAGTATATATTGCCGCGGCGGGAGTTTTTCACGTTCACGACGCCGGAGGGGATCGTTCTGAACGGGTATATGCTCAAACCGGCGGATTTCGACTCCACGCGGCGCTATCCGGTGCTGATGACGCAGTACAGCGGGCCGGGGTCGCAGCAGGTGGCGGATCGGTGGGGATGGTCATGGGAGGCGGCTTTGCTCCGGGAGGGGATTCTGGTGGCGTGTGTGGACGGCCGCGGGACGGGGTTCCGGGGCGAGGAGTTCCGCAAGTGTACGTATGGCAGGCTGGGGGCTTTGGAGGTGCAGGATCAGATCGCGGCGGCAAGATATTTGGGGGGGCTGGCCTATATAGACCCGGCACGTATCGGGATTTATGGATGGAGCTACGGGGGATTCATGGCGCTGAACTGCATTCTCAAGGGGAATGACGTGTTCGCTTTGGCGGTGGCGGTGGCGCCGGTGACGTCGTGGCGGTATTACGACACGATCTATACGGAGCTTTACAACGGCTTGCCGCAGGAGAATGCGGCGGGCTACGACGACAACAGTCCGATCAACTATGCGGAGCGGCTGAAAGGCAAACTGTTGCTGGCGCACGGGACGGGGGACGACAATGTGCATATCCAGAACAGTTACGAGATGATCGAACGGTTGGTGCGGGCGGGGAAGCCGTTCGAGATGCTGATTTACCCGGACAAGAATCATGGGATGGGTTCTTCGCGGGATCATCTGCTGCGGCGGGCGATCGAGTTCGTGAAAGCGGAATTGTAGATTCCGCACAGCGGCACCTTTCGTCTGCGGAATAGCCTTTTGTCACGTGTAAAGCGCATTTGGAGATCGAGACCGGTTGTTTCCGTTCCGAGGGATACCGTTATCCTCCCGAATCTGTTTTCACTCCTCACGCCGCACCGAGTGTCCAAAATTTGGACACCCGGTGTCAAGAAATTAGACAATACGCCCATCGGGCTTGTTGTCTATGTCTATTATAATCAACTGATTAAGTGGTTTTGCACGTTTTTGGCACGGAAAGTACAGTCGAACCATTTAATACTGATGTCATGAGGCACTTATTCGGGTTGAAATCGTTCTGGAACTTTCTCCGGCGGAACAAGCTGTTCACGGCGATCAACATTTTCGGTTTCGCCGTCTCGTTGATGTTCGTGGTGCTGATCGGGCTTTATGTGCAGGATGAGCTGGCGGTAGACGATTCCCAAATCAATAAAGATCGTATTTTTCGGCTGGAATATGAAGGCTCCGCGATGCTTCCTCCTGCTATGGCGTCCGCCATGCAAACTCGTTATCCGGAGATCGAAGCCACGACCCGGGTCTACGGCCCGTGGGATCTGAAGTTGGAAGCAATTCCCGGATTTACGGCAGAGAAGACGACGGGTAATGCGATGTTCGTCGATTCCGCTTTCTTTACGATTTTTTCCTTTCCTTTTGTCGAAGGCACACCGGAGCGAGCCATGCCTACCATCAACGATGTGGTGTTGACCCGCCGGTTTGCCCGTCGTTTGTTCGGAAACAAAGCCGCAATAGGGCAGCCGTTGCACATCGCCGGGCGCGATTTCATAGTCAGCGGCGTAGTGGCCGATTTCGAACATACGCACTTCATCAATCCCGATGTCATTATGGCGGTCGATTTGGCTCTACCGGTTTGCTTCGGAGTCGACTATCCGGGATTCATGAGTACAATGAATGGGAGTTATGATTTCACCACCTATTTGTTGGCGAAAGAACGTACGGACTTGGCGAACCGGCTGGATACGGCGGAATTGGCCCATACATTTTTGAACGTTTTCGGTCTGGATTTGTTCAAAAGAGGATATTTACGGAATCCGCGTTTGTGTCCGTTGAAAGAGGTTTATTTGAATCCGATATACGGAAGGGCCTCCCGGTCGAATTCTCGACATTATCTGTTGGCTTTACAGGTCACGGCTTGGGTGATTCTGCTTTTTGCGGTGATCAACTACATCAACCTGTCGGTGGCACAGAGCGGGTTCCGGGCGAAAGAGGCCGCTACGCGACGGTTGTTGGGCGGCTCGCGCGGCAGTCTGTTCGGCGGATTTATCCTCGAATCGTTGATTATCTGTTTTGTGTCGTTCGTACTGGGGCTGTTGATGGCGTCCAGTGTCGAGCCGTGGTTCCGGGAGGTGATGCAGACCGACATCTCTCTCAAAGAGAGTTTCACGACGGAGAATGTGCTGTTGGCTTTGGCGGGGGTGCTGGTGATCGGGACGGTTTCGGGGTTGGTGCCGGCTTTCGTGCTGACGCGATTCCAACCGATTGATGTGGTACGGGGAACATTCCGCCGTCAGACCAAAATGGTCTACAGCAAGGTTTTGATCGTTTTTCAGTACTGCATTACCATTGCCCTGCTCGGCTGCACGATCACGGTGATCCGGCAGACGAACTTCATGATGAAGACCGACTTAGGCTACCGGCACGACTACCTC
>NZ_CANQYJ010000051.1 GCF_947628055.1 uncultured Rikenella sp. | reverse complement strand
ATCATTACGGAGGCGGAAAAGCGGACGATCGCTTTCCACGAGGCGGGACATGCCACGGTGAGCTGGATGCTCAAGTAGGCCAATCCGCTGCTGAAAGTGACCATCATTCCGCGCGGACGGGCGTTGGGGGCGGCGTGGTACCTGCCGGATGAACGGCAGATCACCACGCGCGAGCAGATGATTCACGAGATGGCCGCTTTGCTGGGGGGGCGGGCTTCGGAAGAGCTGACTTTCGGCGAAATATCGTCGGGGGCTTTGAACGACTTGGAGCGGACGACCAAGCAGGCTTATGCGATGGTGGCCTATTACGGGATGAGCGATCTGATCGGGAACCGCAGCTTTTACGACAGCACCGGGCAGAGCGAAATGGCTTTCGGCAAGCCGTACAGCGAGGAGACCGCGCAACTCATCGACCGGGAGGTCAAGGCTTTGATCGAAGAGTGCTATGCCTTGGCCAAGCGGATACTGACCGAAAATCGGGAGGGGTTGCAGAAACTCGCCGCCTTATTGTTGGAGCGGGAGGTTATCTTTACGGAAGACCTGGAGCAGATTTTCGGCAAACGGCAGGCGGGAGCCAGAAATCCGCTCGACTCCGTGAATCCGGACGCCCCGGACACTCCGGACGGTGGTGCGGAGCATGGCGAGCGGGTGGCGTCGCTGCCGGATGCGGTGGAGGAAACCCGGCAGACGGCGGACGAACCTGCGGCTACGGATGCGGCGGGAGCGAACGCGGAATTTAACCGGCCCGGAATCGGGCCCGAAAACGAATAAATGAAAGCGAAATCGTTGTTCGTGCGGACATTGAGCGGCATCGTGTTCGTGCTGCTCATGGTGGGGATGACCTTGGCCTGGTACGACCCGGCGACGGGGGGGGCGGGGTGGACTTTCTACTTCCTTTGGTCGGCGGTGGGGGTCTTGACCTTGTGGGAATACTACCGCCTTCTGATGCGACATGTGGCCGATCATAAGGGGGGCAGGTATGTGGCGGGAACCTTGTATATCGCGCAGGCATTCGTGCTGATCCAGTTTGTCGACCCGATGTTGGCGGTGACTTTGATGACCGTCGTGTGGATGGCCGACACGGGGGCGTATTTGGTGGGAAGCGCCGTGGGGCGGCACAAGATGGCGCCGCTCATTTCGCCGAAAAAGACGTGGGAGGGCTTTGCCGGGGGGCTGATTTTCGCGGTGGGGACGGCTTTAGTGTGGTACGGACTTTATTGGGAAGGGCTGTTCGACGGCGCGCGGGCGACGTGGGGGGCGGCGGCTTACGACGATCATGTGATCGGCTCGCTGAAGTGGGCCGGATTCGGAATGGTCGTGGGGCTGGCGGCGGCGGCGGGCGACTTGATCGAATCGAAATTCAAACGGACGATCGGGGTCAAGGACTCGGGGGGGATTATTCCGGGACACGGGGGCTTGCTCGACCGCTTCGACGCTTTGCTGATGGCCGTGCCGACGGCGTGGGGATACTTCCTGCTGACCGGACTGCCGGAGTAGCTTTTTCTTGATGGGGCGGCGCCCGCGGACGGGCCGGAACCGACAACGATAGAACGACATAACCCAACCAGATGCGCAGATATTTACACCGGGAAGGACGCAGAATCATTGCGACCAGTGCGCTCATCGCCGTGGTAGCGGCGGTGGCGGCGGTGCGTTTCTTTCCGTTATGGCTCAGTGCGGTTATCGTGGTGGCCGTGCTGTTGAAAGTACTTTTCGTGTGCCGCTTCTTCCGGGTGCCGGTGCGGGAAGTGCCGGCCGGTTTCGGCGGAGAGGAGGGGGAACCGTATGCCGTGCTGGCGCCCGCCGACGGCACGGTGGTGGCGATCGAAGAGGTTTACGAGGACGAAATCCTCTCGGAAAAACGGATACAGGTCTCTATCTTCATGTCTATCTGGAACATCCACATCAACTGGTATCCGGTTTCGGGCAGGGTGGAGTATTTCCGCCACCATCCGGGGAAATTCCTCGTGGCATGGCACCCGAAGTCGTCCACCGACAACGAGCGGACGACGACCGTGGTCAGGACGGCGGCGGGACAGCGGGTGCTGTTCCGACAGATCGCGGGGTTTGTGGCCAGGAGGATCGTCAGCTATGCGCACGACGGGCTGGAGGCGGAGCGGGGACGCGAATGCGGGTTCATCAAATTCGGCTCGCGGGTGGACGTCTTTCTACCGGTGGGGAGCGACGTGTGCGTGAAGATGGGCGACAAGACCACGGGCATGCGCACTTTGCTGGCCCGGATGCCGAAACCGGAGGGGGAAGAAAGCGGCGGCGGAACGGCGTAAGGGCCCTGGGCATGAAACGGGGGATTGGGCTTGCTCTTAAGGGCGGCGAGACCAATAGCCATAGCCGAATGAAGAACTTTGCTCCTGCAGAATGCCAGTCAGGGAATCGATCCGGGTTAAAAACCGATCCAGATGCTGAAATTACTGCTATTTTTTAAACGGATCCACTACGCGCTGCTGTTCATCGCCTTGGAAGCGATAGCCATCAGTGTGTTCCTGCACGGCAACATCTATCAGAAGGCCCGCATCGCCGGAGCCTCTTCCCGACTGGTCAGCGGCGTGTATGACAAGATCGCCGATGTGAGCGGCTACTTCGGATTGCGCGCCGAGAACGACCGATTGATCGAAGAGATCGCCCGGCTGCGGAGTCAGCTGAATGCCCCCCGTCTGTATGCCGACACCGCCTTCGCCCGGTTCGACAGCGTGCCCGGCTTGCAATATTACCAGTATCAACCGGCCCGGGTGATCCGGAACAGCATCGGAAAGCGGCAGAACTACCTGACCATCGACCGCGGAACTCTGGACGGGATCGAGCCTGAGATGGCTTTGGTCGCCGATGACGGGATCGTCGGTTACGTCGTGCACTGCTCCGACCATTTCTCCGTCGCCGTGTCGATTCTCAACACCGAGGAGTTCAGAACCAGCGGCTGCATCAAGGGAAGCGACTTCGCCGGCTCTGTCTACTGGGACGGCTTGAGCCACCGCGAAGTGATCTTAGACGAGATTCCAAAATATGCCGACATGCAGGTCGGAGATACTGTCTTGACTACCAACTATTCTTACATATTCCCTCCTGACCAGCCGATCGGCACTGTCGCGAGTTTTGAAATGGTCAATGGAACATTCTATAAAGTCCGCGTGCGGCTTTTCACCGATCTGGCCCGGATCAGGCATGTGTATGCCGTGCGCTATCTGGACCAGGAGGAGCGGCGGGCGATAGAAAGCACCGTCGGAATCTCCGAGATCGGGCCCCGGCAGGAAGGAGGCCGCCCGTGATACGTTTCCTCGAATATACCGCTACTTTCGTCCTGCTGCTGATCTTGCAGGAGTTCGTTTTCGACAACATCAATTTCGGCGGGGTGGTGAATCCGTACATATACATCATGTTCCTCATCCTGTTGCCGCTCGACATTCCGGGGTGGCTGCTGCTGTTGCTGGGGTTCGGAGCGGGGGTCGCTGTCGATTTCATGTCCGGCATTGCCGGGCTGCATGCCATAGTTTCCACGTGGCTTGCATTCGTGCGGCCGACGGTGGTCGGGCTGCTGTTAGGCAAAGATTTCGTCTATGAGGGGGGGATACCTACTGCCGGGCGGGTGGGGGCCGGGAAGTTCCTGCGTTATGTCGCTGCGATGGTGCTGCTGTTCGACATCCCGTTCTTTATCCTCGAAGACCTCTCCGGAAGTGTCGGGGTGATTGTTTTGCGCATCGTGCTCAGTTCGGCTTTCAGCGTGGGGATCATCTATTTTCTGCATCTGCCTTTCGTACATACGCAGTTGAAGGTGTAGGCGGCGGGGGAAAACGGGTCGTGCATGGGGCTGGAGACGGCCCGAACATGTATAACTTTGTTGTACGGTTATTAGTTGTTGCGATTCGCAGAATCGCCGGCCTTGCGCGCTGGCGCCGAAGGCGCCACCCCCGGAGCGCGCAGGCCGAACCCGACAGAACGAATAGGCTGACCGTATTCCCCTCCAGTCAGGCCGCAGGCTGCGAAAAAGTAAACAGGTAAGTTTCCGCGTCATCGTGCAGGCCGCAGTTCTCGCAGCGCAGGCCCGGTGCCGCTCGGCACGCGAGTCGGGCTGGAACTACCCGAAATTTCCCGGGCGTCCGGCCGAACCCAATAGCGCGAATAGCCTGAGTAGAAAAATGAATCGCACGGCTCCGGGGAACCGCCGGACATGCAGCATGACGACTGTACACCGACAATTCCTAACAGACTGTTGCAAAGCGATATACAGCCTATCCTCATCGGCATGGGAACCCTCGGTTTCGGACAGATCGCCGGTGAAAAGAGCCGCCGACACTTCGTCCCGCCTCCCTAAAAAATCACGACGAAACGTAAAAAACGCTTTGTCCGAAACGGAAGACAAAGCGGTCGCAAAAACGAAAATCCGCCCCGCCTATTTCCGCCGAGCCAAACGCCACACCACACGTCCCGTCCCGTCCGACAACACCAGCGAATCGGCATTCAGCTTGTCCACCGTCAGCGTGTCCGCCACCGGAATCGTCTGCCCATTGCCCACACTCTCGCCCGTCAATACCAATGTGTCGGTATCGGTCAGATTCCACCCCTTGAACACCAATGTGGCCATGCCGATAGACGAAGCCGTCCCGTTCGGATTCAGCTGTATGCCCTGCACCGACGTCGAGTCGATCGGATTCGGTTCGACCCAGGCCCCCGAAATATAATAGTAAGGCGAATGCACCGTCACCGTCAAAGCCCGCGCCAGCATCATCCGGTTCCCATTCACCACCGTATCTGCATAAGTCAGCTTCACCGAATCGTCGGCCAGCACCCCCGGCACCTCGGTCGGATCGGCATTCATCGTACTGATATTCAGCGTATCCCCCGCCGAAGTCAGCAACGTGATCGTATTCATCGAAGCATCCAGCACCCGACCGTCCACCGTCCGAGGCCCCCCAGCCGGTTTCGGCCCGCACGAAGCCAGCGTCAGCGCCGCCGTCACGGCAGCCAACGAAAGTATATTTTTCTTCATAACAACAGAGTTTCCGACCCGTTACAGGCCCGTTAACAAAAACAAAAATAACCCAAGATCCTTGTCATGCGCCGGGACGATTACCCGACCCTATGCTTTGACATACCGACCGTTTTAGCCGAAAAAATGCCCCCCAAAAAAGCGGTATTATATAATCGCCATAAGATCCGGCCCGATGATTATTTGCTCATTCGGGCCACCTCCGACAGAAAATCCTTCAAAATCCGGAGCGACTCTTCAGGCTGTTCGACAAACCCCATATGCCCGGAACATTCGAGCCATTCGACCTTCGCCTGCGGCTGCGCCATCGCCATCGCCTCCGCCGCCGCCACCGGAATGTAATTATCATTCCGTCCGAAGATCATCAGCTGCGGAACGCCGAGCTTCCGCATCTCCTCATTCCGATCCCGTCGCTGCGACATCCCCTTCAGCACCGCCACGATCGCCTCATCTTCCGTCATCATCACCTGTTCGGTCAGGTCCTCGATCGCATCGGCACAGCGGTGCAGGTTGGCCTCGGCAAAGCCCTTGCCGGGATTGGCCCGCGCAAGCATCTCCTTTTTGCCCGCCTCCACTAAATCGATCTCGCGCTGCCGGTTAGCCGCCTTCTCCGGCGTATCGGCATTCGGCGAAGAGTGGAACAGCACCAGCCCCTCCACCTTTTCCGGATGGTTCGCCGCCAGCGACAAAGCCACATACCCCCCCATCGAATGCCCCACGACAGTACACTTCTCCACCCCCGCGACATCCAGCACAGCAGCCACCGTATCGGCCATATAATCGATGCCGATCACCTCCCGGTCTCCCCAGTCCGAAAAGCCGTGGCCCGGCAAATCGACCCGAAGCACACGATAATCTTTGCCCAGCGCGCTCGCGAAATCATCCCAGACCTCGATCGACTCTAAATAACCGTGCAGCAGCATGACCGTCTGCGTCCCTTTGCCCGCATCGGCATAGCGTACCGGCGTGCCTGCGGCCATAACGAATTTTTCCATGAACAAAACTTAGTATTTGAGAAACCCGCCCCCTGTGGGCGACCCGAAAAGGAGGCCCCGGCCTCCGTTTCGGAAAGAACAGACCCTGAAGCCGCAGACCGGAAGAAAAAAGGTCACAACGCCTCCTCTTCGTCCTCGTCGCCATCGTCTATGTAGTCGAACGCCGACTCCCGTTTGCGAAGAGAGAGCAGTTCGGCATCGTCCTCCTCGTCGTCGCCGAGCGATTTGTACAGTGCGTGGCGCTCCTTGCCGCTCTTGCGAATCGGATCGAGCTTAGTGGCTTTCCGAAGCGTTTCGTCGCCCCCGGCCGGCCGGAAATCTTTGGTCGATTTCATACAGGTAACCTGATAGTGAGAATAAAGTTTATATCCGTTGCAATTATACGATTTTTTCCATTCAGGAGCATAACGGGTAGCGAACAATCTCCACATCCGATTTTTCGGCCCTGTACGCCGCAGGCGAACGAGGGGAGCTTCAGAGCGTCGTTTCGCCGGTAAAGACCCGTTCGGCAGGGCCGGTGAGCCACACGTCAGCATAGCCGCCCCCGGCCGTTTCGGCAAATTTCACGCCAAGCGTTCCGCCCAAAGTCTCGACCGTGAAATCGCAGCAGTGCGGCTGCAGCACCCGGTGAACGACCAGCGCCGCCGCCGTCACACCGGTTCCGCAGGCCAGCGTCTCAGCCTCCACCCCCCGCTCGAAAGTCCGCACGCGGAGCTGTCCCGGCCCCGAGACCTGCACGAAATCGACATTCGTGCCGCCCCGGGCCGCATATTCCGGTCTCCGGCGTATTTTCCCCCCCCGCCCGGCCACATCGACCGACATCACATCGTCCGCCCATTCCACATAGTGCGGCGATCCCGTGAAGACGAACCACGACCGGCCGCCGGCCAGCGGCTCGACCTCCGCCACGTCGATCATCCGCAGACGGACCCGCCCGTCGCCGAGCAATTCGGCTTCGTGCAGTCCGTCGCTGCTGTTGAACCGCTTGATGCGGCCTCCGATCCCTAAATGGTCGGCGAAGCGGGCGATGCACCGGCCTCCGTTGCCGCACATGGTCGACTCGCCGCCGTCGGAATTATAGTAGCGCATATAGAAATCGGTTCCCGCCGGGTCGCATTCGAGGGTCATCAGTCCGTCGGCCCCGATACCGAAACGCCGGTCGCAGAGGAAACGGATCTGCTCCCCGCTGAGCCGGGGATCGTCCGTGCGAGCGTCGATCAGCACGAAATCGTTGCCTGCGCCCTGGTATTTCGCAAAATTTATTCTTTTCATCATCGCAAATATAAACTATATTTGTCTTGGCGCTGATGTGCAGCCCCTGTTCGCTTCGATATAAATTCTTACTTTTGTTTTCATGATACCCACGATTGAACGCCACCGCTCCGTGCGGAATTTCGAGCCGGGGCGCCCCATTCCCGACTCCCTGATGACCGAACTGCTGGCTGCCGCCGCGCGGGCTTCGACGGTGGGGAACATGCAGCTGTACAGCATCGTGGTCGCTTCGGCAGGCTCTCCGGTTTTCGACGCGTTGGGGCCTTGCCACTTCAACCAGCCGGCGGCAGTGTCGGCGGGAGCGCTGGTCACGTTCTGCGCCGATGTGCACCGTTTTTCGCTGTGGTGCCGGCAGCGGGGGGCGGAACCGGGGTACGACAATCTGCAATGGTTCATGAATGCGGCGATCGACGCCTTGCTGGCCTCGCAGAACTTTTCGCTGGAGGCGGAGGCGAACGGGCTGGGAATTTGCTATTTGGGAACGACTACGTATAATGCGGGGGACATTGTGCGGATTTTGCGGCTGCCCGAGGGGGTGGTGCCGGTGGCGACAGTGGCCGTGGGCTATTCGGCGGAGCCGCTGCCGGGGCTGACGGATCGGCTGCCGTTGGAAGCAGTGGTGCATAAGGACACCTACCGGGACTACACGCCGGAGCGAATCGACGAAATGTGGGCGGCACGGGAGGCTTCGGAGGAGACGGCGCAATTGCTGCGAGAGAATGATTTGCCCAACTTAGCGCGGATTTTTACGGAACGCCGGTATACGAAGGGGGATAACCTGCACTTTTCGCGGGCTTACCTCGAAGTGCTGCGCGGACAGGGAATGTTCGAGTTCGATGTCAATGAATAACATGCGATTTATGAAAACAATACTCTTTACCTTTCTCGCCGGCACGGCGATGACTTTCGGCACGGCGGCTTCCGCACAGACCGTTTTCGTTCACGAACCGACGATTCCGGTGGTCGTGGGGCGGCCCAACAACATTCTTTTCGACCTGCGCGTGACGCCGACCCGGGACGGGGAGCGGATGACCTCCGTGACGGTCGACTTCCCGCAGCAAGACCTGCCTTATATCGAAGCGGTGCGGATTTTCTACACCGGCACGACTTCGATGCTGGGCTCGCGGACGGCTTCGTCGGGCTTGGCGCACGGCATGACGGAGTACGGCGGGGGACAGCGGGTCTTCGATCATCCGGCGTATGCGGTTCTGCTGGCGCAGGACACGAAGGTGGCGGCAAAACGGAAGCGGTCGGTGACGCTGAATTTCGACCAGAGGCTTTTTCCGTGGGCCAACTATTTCTATATTAGCCTGTCGGTGGCGGACAACACGCCGCTGACTTTCAAATTCACGCCGAGGGTGACGAAAGTGGCGTTCGACGGAGGCCGTTTCGCGCAACTCGACCACAATCATAAGGCGGACGGGCATCGTGCGGCGGTGTCGGTGCGCACGGCGGGAGACGACGGGGTGCATTCCTACCGCATCCCGGGGCTGGCGACCACGCCGGCGGGGACGCTCTTGGGGGTGTACGACGTGCGCAACCAAAACAATATCGACCTGCAGGAAGATGTGCAGGTGGGGCTGAGCCGCAGTACGGACGGGGGACGGACGTGGGAGCCGATGCGCAGGATTATGGATATGACTTCGTACGGTTCGCTGCCGCATTCGCAAAACGGGGTGGGCGACCCGTCGATTCTGGTGGATCACCTGCGCGGCCGGGTGTGGGTGATGGCGCTGTGGAACCACGGTTTCGGCGGGGGCCGCGGCTGGTGGACTTCGCGCAACAATGCGATGACACCGGAAGAACAGACGGGGCAGGTGCTTCTGGTGCACAGCGACAATGACGGGCGGACTTGGTCGCAACCGGAGAACATTACGGCGCAGATCAAGGATCCGTCGTGGCATTTGATTCTGCAAGGGCCGGGGCGCGGCATCGTGATGCAGGACAGCACGCTGGTCTTCCCGATCCAGTGGACGGATTCGACGCACATGCCTTTCGCTTCGGTTGTGTGGAGCCGGGACAATGGCCGTACGTGGACGATCGGTGCGCCGGCGTTCCGCAATACGACGGAGGCTCAGGTGGTGGAGTTGGAGCCGGGGGTGCTGATGCTGAACATGCGGCGGAACGGCGGGGACAGCCGGGCGATTTGCGTGACGCGCGACATGGGGCGCACGTGGGAGGAACATCCGACGTCGCGGAAGGCTTTGCCGGAGCCGGTCTGCATGGCGAGCTTGATTAAGGTGCCTGCGGCGGGGAATGTATTGGGTAAGGATATTCTGCTGTTCTCGAACCCGGACACGACGAAAACACGGGCGCGGATTACGATCAAGGCGAGCTTGGACAACGGGCTGACGTGGCTGCCGGAAAACGAGCTGCTGCTGGACGAGGAACCGGGCTGGGGTTATTCGTGCCTGACGATGATCGACCCGGAGACGGTGGGGATTCTCTATGAGAGCAGTGTGGCGCAGATGGCGTTCCAGGCTGTCCCGCTCCGCGATATTGTTAAAAAGGAGGATTAGTCGTCCGGTGATTCTCGTTCGGGCTTACGGTGCTGCTTTTCTTTAGCTTCGTTACGCCCGTTTCGCCTGACGGGTGGTTGCTTCCCGTAACGGCTTTCTTTAAAAAGCGTACAGGTTAATATACTTGGGCTCCCGTGGCCGGAGCCAGCGGGGCTTTGGGGTAGAGGCAGCCAATAAAACAGCCAACGGCTGCGGATCGTGTGCCGAGCGGTATGAACGGGGGAACATACGGATAAAAACAGGATTCCGCGGAGCGGACAGCCCGGAGCCTCCCCCGGCGCAGGGCTGCAACCTGAAGGTCTTGCCCGCGCAGGCTCCGGGCCGAAACGGCAGCATCAGCATGAAAAAATAGTCCCGCAGAGCAGGCAAGCCGAAACCACCGATTGCGAAAGGTGCGCCGGACACTCCGACCGGGCTGGAATGCCAGGAGACACCGCACTCCGCCCGGAATAAACAAGATACACTATTAGAAATATGGAAATCACGGAACTCAGCGAGCAGGAAATCCTGCGCCGCGAATCGATGAACAAGCTGCGCGAGATAGGCATCGAACCTTATCCGGCCGCCGAATATCCGGTCACCGCCACCGCAGCCGAGATACGGGCGGGGTATACGCCGGACACCCCCAACTTTCAAGACGTGACCATCGCCGGACGCATTATGAGCAGACGGATTATGGGGAGCGCCGCATTTTTCGAGCTTCAGGATCATACCGGGCGGATCCAGGTTTATATCCGGCGCGACGACATCTGTCCGGAAGGAGATCCGACCCTGTATAACGTCGTCTTCAAGAAACTGCTCGACATCGGAGACATCGTGGGCGTCAAAGGATTCGCATTCGTTACGCACATGGGTGAACTATCCGTTCACTGCCGGGAGCTGACCGTGTTGAGCAAATCGCTCCGGCCGCTGCCGATCGTCAAGGAGAAAGACGGGCAGGTATTCGACGCCTTCAGCGACCCGGAACAACGATACCGGCAGCGGTACGTAGACCTGATCGTCAATCCGCAAGTCAAAGACATATTCCTCAAACGGTCGAAAATCATCGCCACCATGCGACGGTTCTTCGACGAACGGGGATACGTGGAAGTCGAGACCCCGGTGTTGCAGCCTATTCCCGGCGGGGCGGCGGCGCGGCCGTTCGTCACCCACCACAACACGCTCGACATACCGCTCTACCTGCGCATCGCCACGGAACTCTACCTCAAGAAACTCATCGTGGGCGGGTTCGAGGGGGTATACGAATTCGGCAAGAACTTCCGGAACGAAGGGATGGACCGGACGCACAATCCGGAGTTTACCTGCATGGAAATATACGTAGCCTACAAGGACTACCGGTGGATGATGGGCTTTACGGAACAGATGCTCGAAACCGTGGCGCGGGCATTGCACGACGGAGATACGACCGTCCGGATCGGAGAGCGGGAAATCAGCTTCCGGGCGCCGTTCCGGCGGCTGTCGATGACCGACGCCATTCGTGAAAAGACCGGATTCGACATTACGGGAAAGACGGAAGAGGAATTGCGGGCGGCTTGCCAGGCGATGCACATCGAAGTGGACGACACGATGGGCAAAGGCAAGCTGATCGACGCCATTTTCGGCGAGAAATGCGAGGCGGACTTGATCCAGCCGACCTTCGTTACGGACTATCCGATCGAGATGTCGCCGCTGTGCAAGCGGCACAGGGACAACCCGGAGCTGACGGAGCGTTTCGAGCTGTTCGTCAACGGGAAAGAGCTCTGCAACGCCTATTCGGAGCTGAACGATCCGGTGGATCAGCTGGCGCGGTTCCAGGAACAGCTGAAACTCTCCGAAAAAGGGGACGACGAGGCGATGTTCATCGACATGGACTTCGTGCGGGCGCTGGAATACGGGATGCCGACCTGTTCGGGGATGGGGATCGGGATCGACCGCCTGACGATGTTCATGACGAACCAACCGACGATCCAGGACGTGCTTTTCTTCCCGCAGATGAGGCCGGAACGTAAGGCGGCGGCGGATCCTGTCGAGTCGTACACCGCTCTCGGGGTGCCAGCGGAGTGGGTGGCAGTGGTGCAGAAGATGGGCTATGTGACGGCGGCTTCGCTGTCGGGGCTGGCGCCGAATAAGTTCTGGGGCGATCTGTGCGGGTTCAACAAGAAGAACAAGTTAGGGCTCAAGAACCCGACGGCGGACGAGGTGCGGAGCTGGATCGAAGCGGCGCGGTAACAAAAACGGGGGCTTGTGCCGATACGGGATGCGGGGAAATTATTTCCGCAGCCTGCCGATACGGAATCCGAGCATTCCTGCGGCCGGAGACGAGACGAGACAGCACGGGATCGGGGAATTTTCGCGGCCTGCCGATACGGAATCCAGGCATTTCCTGCGGCCGGAGACGAGACGAGACAGTACGGGATCGGGGATTTTCACGGCCTGAGATGATACGGGGACGGAATCGGAGAATTTTCGCGGCCTGAGATGATACAGTACGGGATCGGGGATTTTCACGGCCTGAGATGATACAGTACGGGATCGGGGATTTTCACGGCCTGAGATGATACAGCACGGGATCGGGGGATTTTCACGGCCTGAGATGATACAGTACGGGATCGGAGAATTTCCGCAGCCTGATGATACGGGAGGGATCGGAGAATTTCCGCAGCCTGATGATACGGGAGGGATCGGGAAAGTTCCCGCGGCCTGCCGACATCGCCCCGGAAGAAACAAGAATACACGCAAAAGAATCTGGATGAAGATGCAGAAGATCAATAAATATTTACGCCTGCTGGCGGCCTTCGCCGCCCTCCTGCTCGTCTGCGGCAGAGAGGACGCCTCCGCCCAGGGAAATGCGGAGTTTGAGGTCAACGCCCCGCTGCGCGTGGCCGAAGGGCAGCAATTCCGCATCGAATACACCGCTTCTTCCGCAGACGACATCGGCAGCGCACAGTTCGGCGCACCCGATATGCCGGCCGGTCTGAGCGTACTCTCGGGGCCGGTCAAATCCGTCGGCGTGTTTATGAGCAGCGTGAACGGCAAGGTCGAAAACCGGCACACCCTCACCTTCACCTACTGGGTGCAGGCGGGAGGGGCGGGGAAGATTACCGTTCCGCCTGCGACCTTGGTCTTCGGCGGCAAAACCTACAGCACGAAGGCCACGGTGATCGAATGCGTCTCGGGCCATGTTCCTCAGGGGCAGGGCGGCGGATCGTCGCAGCAGCCGGGCGCCGAGACTCTCGACAAATCCGCGCTGGCGGCCGGCGACATCCTGCTGCGCATGGAAGTGAACAAAACGGAGGCTTACAAAGGAGAGCCCATCGTCGCCAGCCTCAAGATATACACCCAGGTCAACATCGCCGGATTCGAGAACATCAAATATCCGGCCTTGAACGGATTCTGGGCCCAGGAGATGGACGTCTCCGGACAGGGCGACAGCCGCGCCACCATCGGCGGGAAGGTGTACCACAGCCAGATATTGAGACAGTGGCTGCTCTATCCCCAGCGTAGCGGCACCCTCGAAATCGAGCAGGCGCAATTTACGGCAATCGCCCAGCTCGTGACCCAAACCCCTTCCACCGGGTCGCCTTACGATCTTTTCTTCGGCGGTGCGCCGCAGGTCAGGAACGTGTCCGCCAAACTCGCGTCGCCGGCGGTGAAGATCCGGGTGCGGGAGCTGCCGCAGCCGCAGCCTGCCGGGTTTACGGGGGCGGTGGGGCAGTTCGACCTGACCGGGATGGTCTCCGGCGACCGCTTCGCCGCCAATTCCGCGGGGGCCGTGACGCTGAAGCTGAGCGGCACCGGGAACTTCCCGTTAGTCGAAGCGCCGCAGATCGCTCTGCCTGCCGCTTTCGAGCAGTTCGACACGAAAACCTCGGAAAAACTGGCCAGCACCGCCCGCGGAACCACCGGCGAGAAGAGTTACGAATTTCCGTTTATTGCGCGCGCCGAGGGGGATTATGTGATTCCGGGAGTGCAGTTCTCCTATTTCGATCCTTCGACCGGGCAATACCATACCTTGAACACGCCGGAGTTCCCGATCGAGATTCTGCGCGACGAGGGAGGCGGGACTTCCGGACTGGGGATGGTTTCCGGCGTGACGAAGGAAGACCTGAAGATGCTGGGCTCCGACATCCGCTTCATCCGGACGGGCGATCCGGAGCTGATGCGGCGGGGAAGGGCGTTCCTGTGGTCGTGGAGTTGGTTTGCCGTGGCGGTTCTCTTGGCGGCGGCGTTCGGCGGGCTGCTGTTCTACCTGCGAAAGAGCATCCGCGAGCGGGCTGACATCGTACGCGTGCGGACGAAAAAGGCCAACAAGGTGGCTCTCAGACGCTTGAAACGTGCCAAAACGTACATGAACGCGGGAAAGGAGAGTGCTTTCTTCGAGGAGATGCTGCGCGCCCTGTGGGGATATATGGGGGACAAGCTGGCCATCGACGTGGCCGACCTGACCAAAGAGCGGGTGCAGCAGGTGCTGACCGGCGAGCGGGGCATTCCGGAGGAGCAGGCCCGGGAGTTTCTGGGGTTGATCTCCGAGTGCGAGTTCGCGCAATATACTCCGTCGTCCGGCGTGCAGATGGACAAGGCTTACCAGGCCGCCCTCGACCAGATCGGGCGCTTTGAAAACAAGATATGATATGGTTATGAAGACGATGCCTATAGGGAATAGGAACCGGGCGGTTCGCAGAGCCGCCGGCCTCTGCGGTGAAAAGGCGGCCGGCTTGCACGGGATTTTTGTCGGGGGCGGCTGCCGGAATCTCGGGGTGGCGATCTTTGTTTGGTGCCTTTTCTCCTTCTTTGCAGGGACAGCACGGGCTGCTGCGGCTCCCGATGTCCCGGCGGGCGACACTACAGCCGCGGCTGCGACCGACACCAGCGCGGTGCTCACCGCCAAACTGCCAGCCGTGGCCAGCTTAGACGATATTCCGGCCGACACGTTGTGGGCGCGGGCCAATGCCGCATACAGCAACGGCGGCTACCGCGCGGCCGCAGAACTCTACGAGGCTTTGCTGGCACGCGGGGTGCACAGCGGCAAACTGTACTACAACCTCGGCAACAGCTGGTTCAAGCAGGGGCGGATGGGGAAGGCGATTCTCAACTACAACCGCGCCCTGCTGCTCGACCCGACGGACGAAGACACGCAGTACAACTTGGCGATGGCCCAGGCCCGGATCGTGGACAAAATCGACGCTGTGCCCGAGTTTTTCCTCAAAACCTGGCTGCGCGACCTCGGCCTGACGCTGAGCTCGGACACTTGGGCGGTGCTGGGGCTGATTTTCTTAGGGGCGACTTTCGCAGCCGTGATCCTGTGGCTCCTGGCCCATACCTTAGCTCTGCGCAAAACGGGATTCTACGGCGGCATCGTGTCGCTCGTCTTATGTCTGGCTTGTACGTTTTACGCCCATTTCCAGCGCGGGCGGCTGCTGCATAACCGCGAGGCGGTGGTGCTCAACCTCGTGGCGCCGGTCAAAAGCTCGCCGGGAAGCGGCAGCAAGGATATTTTCGTGCTCCACGAAGGAACCCAGGTGCGGATGCTCGGAACGCTCGACGGCTGGACCGAGATCGTCCTCTCGGACGGAAACAAAGGGTGGATCGCTTCCAATGCGATCGAGGCAGTCGTAAAGAACGGAGGTGGGGAGTAGTGTCGAAATTGCTGGAAAACGTGGTCGAGGAGTTTTCCAAACTGCCCGGCGTGGGGCGGCGGACGGCTCTGAGGCTGGCGCTGCACCTGCTGAAGCAGGATGTGGAGGACGTGGATCTGTTCGCCGGGGCCATCTATCAGTTCCGGCGCGACATCCGCTGGTGCCGGCAGTGCCGCAACCTTTCGGACGAGGAGCTGTGCCCTGTCTGTTCCGACCCCAAGCGGGACCGGACGACGATCTGCGTGGTGGAGCAGGTCGGAGACTTGATCTCCATTGAAAACACCCGGCAGTACAACGGGCTGTACCACGTGCTGGGGGGGGTGATTTCGCCGATCCAGGGCATCTCGCCGTCGGATCTGCACGTCGATCTGCTGACGGACAATATCCGGCGGTTAGGGGTGAAAGAGGTGATCCTCGCGCTCGGGACGACGATCGAGGGGGAGACGACTTCGTATTACCTCACCAAGAAACTGAAGCCGCTGGGGGTGACCGTTTCCGTGATCTCGCGCGGCATCGGCTTCGGCGACGAGCTGGAGTATGCCGATGAGCTGACTATCACCCATGCCTTGCGCAACCGGCAGCCGTTGTAAGCGGCGGGAGGCATACAATTTGCGGCGGTATCTTCCGAAAGGAAAGATACCGCCGCGCTTGTTTTTCCGGTTTGCCGGCCGGGTATGCCTTTCCTCTATCGGTCAAGGTTGTGTTTGCCCGGTTGGCCTTGTGCCAAAAGAAGTCCCGAATATCAAGATTTGAACACCGAAATCCGGGCCAGCAGTCTGTTTTTGCGGTCGAGCATCACAAATCCGATCAGCAGGATCGCCAGGGCTGCCGCTAACAGGTAGTGGAACTGGTCGTTGTATTCGGCGAAGGCCATCGACGAGAACTCTTTTTTCTCCATCCGGTCGATCTGCCGGAGGATTTCGTCCAACCCCACGCTCCGTTCGGAGGCGCGCACGTAGCTCCCGCCCGTAAGCACGGCGATCTGCTGGAGGGTCTGTTCGTCGAGCTTGGAGACGACCATTTGCCCGTTCTCGTCTTTGATGGTCTCTCCGCCGATGGTGATCGGTGCGCCTTCCGGGGTACCAATCCCGACGGTGTAGATCACCACTCCGGCCTCTTTGGCCAGTTGTGCCGCGGCAAGGGGGTCGTCGTCATGGCTCTCTCCGTCGGTGACGAGGATGATCGCACGGCTCTGGTGGCTTTGCTCGGAGAATGACCGGACGGCGACTTCGATGGCGCGCGCTACGGATGTTCCTTGCACGGGCACCATATTGGGGTTCAAGCCGCTTACAAAACTTTTGGCGGAGATATAGTCCGAGGTGATGGGCAGCTGAATATAGGCGTCTCCTGCGAAAACGACCATCCCGACGCGGTCTTTGTCGAGTTGTTCGATCAGCCGGTTCACGGCGTTTTTGGTGCGTTCCAACCGGCTGGGGGCGAAGTCTTCGGCGAGCATGCTGTTGGAGACGTCCACGGCGAGCATGATCTCGACGCCTTTGCGGGTCACTTCGTGGAGCCGGGCGCCGAACTGGGGCTGACCGAGGGCGAGTATCATCAGGGTCAGGGCAAGGGTGACCAGGATGAATTTGTTTCTCACTCTTTTCGGCGAGGCTTCGGGCATGAGCCGGGCGATAACGGCCGGATCGCCGAAGCGGGCGATCCGCCGCTTCTGGCCGCGGCGGTAGAGGAGGTAGACTGCGATGACCAGTGGTATGAACAGCAGGAACCATAGGTAATCGGGTTGTGCGAATCGGAACATATTGTCTCTGTTTTTTATTGTACGTGTTCGGGAGGGTACTGTTCTCTTTGTGAACAAAGAGAACCAGAAAAACTTTCTGAGATGCTTCGCATCTCTTGAGCCTGCCGGGTACCCCCGGTTCTCGAATGTTTTGTTTTTGTCGGGCTTTCTCAATGGGCGCGCTA
>NZ_CANQYJ010000050.1 GCF_947628055.1 uncultured Rikenella sp. | reverse complement strand
TCTGCGCGCTGGCGGGAATTTGGTCGTTAGCTCCAGCCGTTGTTGTCGGGAGCCAATAAACCGCGACCTTGGGTCGCGCGCCCGACGCCGCCCCACGCGGAGGGCGCAATTCGCACGGCTCCTTGTTGCTCCGCCGGCGTCGGACGATGCCGTTCGGACGCGAAAGGACTTTGGCTGTAATCTCCCTATGTTAGGCCGGAACCACCCCCAGCGGAGGGGCGTGCCGCTCGGCACTTGGCCCAGGCTGTAACTACCCTAAACAGCTTCGTTGGCTCTGGGCTTTGGGATGTGGCTGCGGCCTGGCCGCTCCACGGAAAAAGACGGTTGGGCAGTGATCTCTCGATGTCGGGCCGCAGTCTCCCGTAGCGGAGGCCCGGTGCCGCTCGGCACTCGAGCCGAACTGTAACTACCCGAAATATCCTCCGCGGGCTGCGACCCGTTGCATATCAAAAACGGTCTTTATCCGCGCGCTGGCGGAAATCCTGTTCAAAAGCGCAAGCTGCTTTTGAACGATTTCCTATTCCAGCCGTCGCGCGCGGTGTCGGTGCCGTTCGGCACGCGAGCCGGGAATTTGCTCTGCCTTAACCGGAGGGTACTGCCCTTACGCCGGGCAGGCGGTGCCGTTGGGCACTCCAACCGGGGAGTTTGATCCGCCACAACCAGAGAGAACTGCGCCCGCGAGCCGAGCTACCCATAAAAATCTGCCGGCAGCAAAATAAACTGATCCAACCGTTTCAACAAGAAAATACGGAGCCCGGCCCGGGAACCGACGATTACAGCCTGGCCGTATGCGAGCGCACTAACGGCAGGTAGCGGCGCGACGGCGACGGCAGCGGATCGCCCGAAAACCCGTATTCCGCCCACCGCGCATCCACCCGCTCAATCACCTCCCGCGACATCGTCACCACATTCGGCCAGCCCCGCTCCACCGCCCCCGGCTTGAACCGCGCGTCTATCCTCAGCACCCCCTCCTCCGTCACCGACACATCCCGTGCCGGATCCGTATTCCCCGCCGCCAACCACAGCAACTCGTCGAACCCTAACCCCGCCGCAGAGACGAAATCGTCCAGCACCACCTCGACCGGGACACCTTCCCGGTAAGGCCGCTCGCCCCCCTCCTCCGGCAGTTTGCGCGTCAGATCAAGACACAGCTTGCCCCCGAATCCCGTTTGCGGCGCCGCATGATCCAATACATCCAGCACCCCCCGCGAAAAAAGCACGTCCCGCACCGGGTCGAACTGCCGCAACCGTTCGCGAATCACCGCCGTATAGCCCCCGCCCGAGACCCCCGCCGCATCCTCCGCCGAGAGCACGACGAGAAACTTGTTGAACCCCATCTGTCCCGCCCCCCAGAGCGCATGCGCCACCCGCAGCGCCTGCCCCGCATAGCTCTTCCGGATCACGCATACCGCCACGTTGTGCGCCACCCCCGCCGGCGGCATCCACAGGTCGACCACCTCCGGCGCCACCGCCAACCGGATCGGAGCCAGGAAGATACGCTCCGAAGCCAATTGGATATAAGCATCCTCCATCGGCGGCACCCCCACCACCGTCGCCGGATAGATCGCATCGCGGCGGTGCGTGATACACGTCACGTGGAACCGCGGATAGAGGTCTTTCAGGGAGTAGAATCCCGTATGGTCGCCGAAATCCCCCTCCACCACCTTCGGCTCCGCCGGGTCGACATACCCCTCGATGACGAAATCGCAGTCCGCCGGCACCCGCAGGTCGTTGGTCAGGCACCGCACCAACTCCACCGGCCGCCGCCGCAGAAATCCCGCCAGCAGGTATTCGTCCACCCCGTCCGGCAGCGGCGCCGTCGCGCAATAGGTGTAGACCGGGTCACCCCCCAAGCAGACCGCCACCGGCATCCGCTCGCCCCGCTCCTTATACTGCCGGTAATGCCGTTCGCCCGTCTTGTGGCGGTGCCAGTGCATCCCGGTGGTCCGGGAATCGAAAATCTGCATCCGGTACATCCCCACATTGCGCCCCCCCGTCTCCGGATCGAGGGTGTGCACCAGCGGCAGCGTCACGAACCGCCCGCCGTCGTGCGGCCAGCATTGCAGTACCGGCAGCCGCGACAAGTCCGCTTCGTCGCCTTGCCAGACCGTCTGCTGGCATTCTCCGCGCCGCGAAACGTTGCGCGGCATCCAGGCCGAGACCTCCTTGAGCAGCGGCAGCATCCGCAGTTTGTCCATCAGACCCGCTTTGGGCTGCACTGCCTCGGCAAACAGCGCCTCGATCCGCTCGCCGATCTCCGCCAGCCGCTCCACGCCGAGGGCCATGCAGATCCGCCGTTCGGAGCCCATCATGTTGGTCAGCACGGGGAATCCGCTGCCCGTATCCTCGAACAGCAAGGCCCGTCCGCCTCCCGGCTGCTTGGCCTGCCGGTCGGTCAGTTCGGCGATCTCCAGCACGGGGTCTGCCGGGGCGGCGATCCGGATGAGTTCGCCCGCTTTTTCCAGCGCGGCCACATATTCCGCTAAATTTCTATACATAATCGGTACCTGAATGGTTCAAAATTAATAAATTTGCAAAATGCACTCTATTCGTAAGAGCAAGAATATGGCCAAACCGATCTATCTGTATAACACGCTGACGCGGCGCAAGGAGGAGTTCCGTCCGCTGCATGCTCCGGCGGTGGGAATGTATGTCTGCGGGCCGACGGTCTACGGCGATCCGCACTTGGGGCATGTGCGGCCGGCGGTGACGTTCGACCTGCTGTTCCGGCTCTTGCGGTACGAGGGGTACAAGGTGCGCTATGTGCGGAACATCACGGATGTGGGGCATCTTGAAAACGATGCGGACTCGGGCGAGGACAAGATCGCGAAGAAGGCGCGCCTGGAACAGTTAGAACCGATGGAGGTGGCGCAGTACTACACCAACCGGTACCACGAGTTCATGGATCGGTTAGGGGTACTGCGGCCGTCGATCGAGCCGCACGCGTCGGGGCATGTCATCGAGCAGATCGCGATGACGCAGGCGATCCTGGATGCGGGGTATGCTTATGTCAGCAACGGGTCGGTCTATTTCGACGTGCAAAAATATGTTTCGGACGGCTATAACTATGGGATCCTGTCGGGCAGGAACCTGGACGAGATGCAGTCGGGGGGGCGGTCGGACGATTTCGAGGGGGAGAAGCGGTTCGCGGCGGATTTTGCGTTGTGGAAGCGGGCGGCGCCGGAACATATCATGCGGTGGCCGAGTCCGTGGAGCGAGGGGTTCCCGGGGTGGCACTTGGAGTGCTCGGCGATGAGCGCCAAGTATTTAGGCGAGCGGTTCGATATTCACGGGGGGGGGATGGATCTGATGTTCCCGCACCACGAGTGCGAGATCGCGCAGTCTACGGCGGCGCTGGGGCATGCCTCGGCCAATTACTGGGTGCACAACAACATGGTGACGATCGGGGGGCAGAAGATGGGGAAGTCGTTGGGGAATTTCATTACGCTGGAACAGCTCTTTACGGGGGATCATCGGTTGTTGTCGCAGGCGTATGCGCCGATGGTGATCCGCTTTTTCATCTTACAGGCGCACTACCGTTCGACGCTGGATTTCAGCGACGGGGCGCTGCTGGCGGCGGAAAAGGGGCTCGAGCGTTTGTCCAAAGCGTGGGGGCTGCTCGCTTCGGGACGGATTCGGGCGGCGGCGGTTTCGACGATTCCTTCGCCGGCGGGGCTGCTGGCGGAGTGCGAGGAGGCTTTGTGCGACGATCTGAACAGTCCGGTGGCGATCGCGCGGCTGTTCGACTGGGTGCGGCATGTCAATGCTTTGCATGACGGGACACTGTCGGCGACGGAGGAAGATTTGCTGACTTTGCGCGGGGCGTTCGATACGGTGCTGGGGACGCTGCTGGGGCTTTCTCTTTCTCCTGCGGGCGATACTGCCGATAGGGATAACGGTCGCTTGGGGGGGGTGATCGATATGATTCTGGAGGTGCGGCAGCAGGCGAAGCTGGCGAAGGATTGGGCGACGTCGGACTTGATCCGGGATCGCTTGGCGGCGTTGGGCATCCGGGTCAAGGATCGAAAGGATGGGGCGGACTGGGAACTGGATTAACTCACTTTTTCTAATTTATAACCGTTCGTTTGTTCTCTACCTTATGTTTGAGTGAACTGTTCTCTTTGTGAACAAAGAGAACCAGAAAACCGACGCAGCAGGCGAGAGCCATCGAGCTTGCTCGAATGGCCGAGGCGCCAGGAGGAAGGCGAAGCCAAACTTTTTGAGATGCTAACGCATCTCTTGAGCCTGCCGGGTTCCCTTGGCTTCGATCCTCTTGTGCCGGGAGCAATAGACCGCTCTTAATATTGCGGTTCGCAGAACCGCCGACCTTCGCGCCCAGCGGCGAAGCCGCTCGGGGGGTGGGCGCGAGGTCGAACTAAGGAGCAGTAGAGCGGTCTATTGCCCCGGCCCAAAGAAAGCTTGATGCAAGAGGACTGCGGAGCGTAAGGAGTAGCGCAGCTATCTCAAAAGTCTTTTGGGTACCTTTTCTTCAGAAAAGGTACGGTTGCCTCCAACTAAGGCGGAGAATAAACGAACGGATAAAAAAACAAACAGCGATGAGACCGGAAGACATAGACTGGCACAACCTGAAATTCGGATATACACGCACCCCGGTGAACGTGCGGTGTTATTGGCGCGACGGCGCATGGGGTCCGATCGAAGAACACACCGAAGAGACCGTGACCCTGCACATGGCAGCCACCGCATTGCACTACGGACAGACCGCATTTGAAGGGTTGAAAGCCTTTCGGTGCAAAGACGGGAAAGTGCGGATCTTCCGCATGGACGAAAACGCCAAACGGATACAAAGCTCCGCATCCTACCTGCAAATGGCCGTGCCGAGCATCGAACTCTTCTGCGAGATGGTGACACGCGTCGTGACACTGAACAAAGACTACATTCCGGCATACGAGACCGGCGGATCGCTGTACGTCCGTCCCGTCATCGTAGGTTCGGGGCCGCAGTTGGGCGTGAAACCGGCAGATGAGACCTTGCTGCTGATGTTCGCCAGTCCGGTGGGGCCGTACTACAGCGGCGGGATGAAAGGGATCAGCGCGATCATCGACCGGACACACGACCGGGCGGCACCGTTCGGGACGGGACACACCAAAGCAGGAGGGAATTACGGGGCGAGCCTTACCTCGGCGCTCGAAGGGCATGAAAAAGGGTACGACAGCGAACTGTACCTCGACCCCGCGGAACACCGCTATATCGACGAGTGCGGGGCGGCGAACTTCTTCGGGATACGAGTGGATCCGGCTGCCGACGGCGGACGGGCGCACTACATTACGCCCGCGTCGCACTCGATCCTGCCGTCGATCACCAACAAGAGCCTGCGGCAGATCGCCGAAGACTTCGGGATGGTAGTCGAGGCAAGGCGTGTGGAGCTCGACGAACTGAACACGTTCGACGAAGCGGGCTGCTGCGGAACGGCGGCGGTGATTACGCCGGTGGCGACGATCTTCGACCCGGCGGACGGGAAAACCTACGATTTCGGCACAGGCGTGGGGCCGTGGAGCAAGAAGTTGTACGACGAACTGGTCGCTATCCAGCACGGCGAGGCGGAAGACCGGCACGGATGGAATACCGTGCTCGACATATAATCCGGAACGGGAAACGGAAAGAGCGAGGGTGTCATTGCGATGCAATGACACCCTCGCTGCCTTTGGAGGCCTCCGGCAGGCCGACAATCGTCCGGCCGGAGGCCTGCCGTCGCTCCACTCGTTTGAGGCCGGAACGGAAAACCTGCCGATCCCGTGTCGGGCTTTCAAAATGCGATCCGCACATACACCGGCAGATGATCGCTGACCGAACGGTCGGGATAGCCCCGGAACCGGCCCGTGCGGGTAAGCATCCAGTCCCGGACGAATACCCGGGCATTCCCGTAAGGCCGCACATTCCGGTTCACGAAAATATGGTCGTACATCTGCCAGGTGTCGCGCCACGCATACGAACCTTGCCCCTGGCGGTGCGCCTCCGCCGTGAGACAGTCCAATCCCGGAAAATTCCGCCGCAGCAGTTTCGAGGCCGGGCTGTCGTTCAGGTCGCCCAGCAGGATTACCCCCGCTCCCGGCGCTTCGCGGGACGCCATGTCGCCCAATCGGGCCGCGATCATCTCCCGCATCCGCGCCGCGCGGCTGTAACCGCCCCGATGCGAAGGAAGGTGAGCGGCATATACGACTATCCTTTTGTCGGTGCCGGCTATGGAAAACTCCGTCCGCAGGATGTCGCGAGTAGGGTAACCGTCCGGAATCCGGATCGGCTCGGAACCGGCCGACGTCACCCGGTCGGCGCGGTAAAGCAGGGCCGCGTCGATGCCGCGTTTATCCGGCGAATCGTAATGAATGAAGCGGTATGGAACGGTGTCGAGCGGCGGGGTGTCCAGCAGATCGCGCAGCACCCCGGCGTTTTCGACTTCGCACAAGGCGATGATGTCCGGGGCCAGTTCGCCGATCACGCGGGATAAGGCCGCCGTTTTAAGCCGGTAAGCCTCCGGAGTGAGCACCATATCGTGCTGGCCGGGGTCGTTGAGGGTGTCGAACAGGTTGCAGACGTTGTAGGCGGCTATGGTCAGGGCTGTCGCCGGCTGACCGTGAGCGGGCCGGACGGCAAGGATGAGCAGGGCCAGGAGGGTGGCCGGAAAGGTCGGACGCATTTTCGGGAGCTTTCGGTCTGAAGGATACGAACGCGATTATATACTTTAATATACTTTTCTCCTCTTTTCGAGTTCGGCTCTGTGCCGGGGGCCGCTTCTCGCGGCCGGGGCGGCGCGAGCCGAAAAATCGGGACAAGGGATGGCGGGTACGATAAAGTATATAATCGTGGATACGAAAAAGGCACGGGCCTTCGACTTATGCCACCCTTGGCTCACCGCAAAGTGGAGACCAGCAACGAACATAAGCCTCAGACTCATGCCGTATGGGCATGGACTGAAGCTGTCGTTGCGAGCTCTGTCGAATTTTTGCGGTGATTCCGGGCGGAGCTTGAGTACGGTAAGAGCGTTACAGTTACAAAGATAGTAATTTTATAAGGAGTGCTGAGGCCGGAAGCATTTTTCAGGGGATGAAAAAGGGGTGGCGGCGGATACCGAAAATAACTCTATTTTTGTGGTATGTCTAAAATGAAATTCCGATATAACGGCGCTCCGGCGGCTTCCCTCATTGCGGACGATCTGGAGCGCAAAATGGCGTGGTATCGCCAGCGGGGCCATGAGGTGCCGCTGCACAAGCTGATCAAGACGCCGGAGCAGATCGAAGGCATTCGTCTGAGCGGGGTGGTGAATACGGGGGTGCTCGACTTGGTCGAGGCTGCTGTCCGGCCGGGGATGACGACGGCTGAGATCGACCGGATGGTTTATGATTACACGGTCTCGCACGGAGCTGTCCCGGCGCCGCTGAACTATGAGGGGTTCCCGAAAAGTGTCTGCATCTCGATCAATGAAGTGGTGTGTCACGGCATTCCGAGCGAGAATGTGATCCTGAAAGAGGGGGATATCGTGAATGTGGATGTCTCGACGATACTCGACGGTTTTTATTCCGATGCTTCGCGAATGTTCCTGATCGGCGAGGTGTCGGATGAAAAGAGGCGGCTGGTGGAGGTGACGCGGGAGTGTCTGCGCATCGGGGCGGAGGCGGCGAGGCCGTTCGGCTTTGTCGGGGATATCGGGGCGGCGATACAGCGGCATGCGGAAAAGAATGGCTATTCGGTGGTGCGCGATCTGTGCGGGCATGGGGTGGGGCTGGAGTTCCACGAGGAACCGGAGGTGGCTCATTTCGGGCACAGGGGCACGGGGATGCTATTGGTGCCGGGCTTGGTTTTCACCATTGAGCCGATGATCAATATGGGTGACTGGCGGGTGACGGTCGACGAGGTGGATGGCTGGACGGTGCGGACGCGTGACGGTCTGCCGTCGGCGCAGTGGGAGCATACGTTCGTGATGACGGAAAATGGGCTGAAGGTGCTGTCGCACTGATGTCGGGATCGGGTAATTACAGTCTGGCAAGACGCAATGGATGGGGCTTGCCTTTCTTTTATTGTACACCCGGTTTGAGTAGTACTGTTCACAAAAAGAACAGTCACACACGGAACCGTGCTAAATAAAACCTACTTTTAAATAACTTTGGGTTCGGCCCGACGACCCATACTCCCCGGAGCCTATCGTTCACCCAGCCGGCAAAAGCCAAGATTATCAACCCTATCGACCAAAACCAGTTATGGGCATATTCAACCTATTCAGAAAGAAAGACGCCGATGCAGCTCGGCAGGCCAGTCTCGACAGCGGATTGGAAAAAAGCCGGGAAGGCATCTTCTCCAAAATCTCGCGCGCCGTCGCCGGGAAATCGAAAGTCGACGAAGAAGTGCTCGACCAATTGGAAGAGATACTCATTACCGCAGACGTAGGGATCGACACCACCCTTCACATTATCGAACGCATCGAAGCGCGAGTGGCGCGGGACAAATATCTCGGCACCGACGAACTCAACACGATCCTGCGCGACGAAGTGACCTCCTTGCTGGCCGAGGCCCCGACTGCGGATTCGTCGTCGGATTCGGGCTTCCTGTTTGAGAAAGACAGAGAAGGCAACCCGTTCGTACTGATGGTCGTCGGAGTCAACGGAGTCGGAAAAACGACGACGATAGGCAAACTCGCCGCACGGCTGACGACTGCAGGAAAAACCGTTTACCTCGGTGCCGCGGACACCTTTCGTGCGGCGGCGATCGACCAGTTGGAGGTGTGGGCCGGCCGGTCGGGCGCCAAGCTCATCAAGCAACAGATGGGCGCCGATCCGGCATCCGTGGCTTTCGACACGCTGTCGGCTGCGAAAGCGGCGGGAGCCGATGTGGTCGTTATCGACACGGCGGGACGGCTGCACAACAAAGTCAACCTGATGAACGAACTGACCAAAATCCGCAACGTGATGCAGAAAGTGATACCGGGGGCACCGCACGAAGTGATGCTGGTACTGGACGGCTCGACCGGGCAGAACGCTTTCGAGCAGGCGAAACAGTTTTCGGCAGCGACGCAGATCTCGTCCCTGGCGATTACCAAGCTGGACGGAACGGCCAAAGGAGGCGTGGTGATCGGCATCTCGGAACAGTTCCGCATACCGGTGCGTTATATCGGGGTCGGGGAGGGGATCGACGATTTGCAGGTTTTCGACAGAAACCGCTTCGTGGCATCGCTGTTCGGCGACCGGCGCGGTTGATTCGGTCGGAACGCCGCTTGACTGGAACGCCCCATTCCAAGACCTGCAGCTCAAAACCGGGTTCGGTGAAGATGGAAGAACGAGCGCAAGAGGCAATTCGGAAATTTCAATACTTTTGAGGCAGAATTCCGGCTCCGGCGGCAAAACCTCTCTGAATTCAAAATATCATACCCCCCAAATGCAGCTCCGGTAAAAAAGTCATGCCCGCAGTTTGCGGAAGGTGACCACCGACAGCACCCCCATCGCTGCCGCGAAAAGGCCTAACCACACCCAATGCCACAATAAATATCCCGCCGAACTCCCCTTGATCATGACCATCTTGATCGACGAGATGACATGCGCCACCGGATTGACCGTATTCACCCGCTGCGCCCACTCCGGCATGCTCTCGACCGGCGTGAAAAGACCGCTCATCAGGATCAGGATCATCATGATGAAGAAAGTGGGAAAAATAGCCTGCACCTGTGTTTCCGACAGGTTCGCGATCACGAAGCCCAGGCACAGCACCCCCACCAAATACAGGGCGACGATACCGTACAGCAGAAATACATTCCCCGCCATCGGTATCGAATAGACTGTCCGCGCGATCACGAGCCCGATCGTGAACTGCACCAATCCGATTGCGAAAAACGGGATCATCTTGGCCAGCATATATTGCAGACGGTTCATCGGCGTTACGTTCAGCTGCTCGATCGTCCCCCGCTCTTTCTCCTTCACCGAGTTGAGCGCCGTCATCGACAGCCCTGCGATCGTAATCAACAGTGCCAGGATACCTGGAACGATCACCGTTTTGTAATCGAACCGCGGGTTGTACCACTCCTGCACCGCTGTCTCGATCCGCGTCGGAACTGTTTTCGCCTCTGCCGGTGTCGGAACGAGCTGTTCCGCCGCCAGCTCCGTCGCGAAATCTCCTGCGATCGAGTTCACATAATTCGCCGCCACTCCGGCACTCAGTCCATTGATGGCCGAAATGTGCACCGAGACTTCCGGGCTGCGCCCCAACACCATGTCCCGCTCGAAATCAACCGGTATCTCGACGATCATGTCTGCCTCTCCCTGCTCGATCATCTGTTCGGCCTGTTTCCACGAAGGTACGCTGCCGACTAACGAAAAGTATCCCCCTGCCTGCAGTTTGGTCAGCAGTCGCCGGCTGAACTGGGTATGATCCCGGTCGATGGCTGCCATGCGGAAGTTCTTGATGTCGTAGTCGGCTGCCAACGGCAGCACTAACAGCTGCACGATGGGCAACAGGATCACTACCCGCAGCATGTATCGGTCGCGGAAGATTTGTAAAAATTCTTTCTTGAGCAGGATGGATAGTTTGCGCATCGGCGGTGGTCTTAGGCTTTCTCGCAAAGATATGCTTTTTTCATCACCCCGAAACTATCATTACCTTTGTATATGATTTGCGGCGATCGTGGCGGGGAGCTGTGCGTCCTTGAAAGCGAGTGGCGCAAAGAACTGTTAGAATTTTTCTTGGGCCTCGACCGGCGGGGCTCTTCATTTCTTTTGTCAGCAAAAGAACCGAGCAGCGTACCGAGAGCAGAGACCGCTTGCGGGCTATGCCGAGGCAGCGCGAGGAAGACCGCAGGCCAAACGAAGCAAAGAAAACTGCCTCCAGCCGGTTTCGCCTTGTCGGGCGTCCGCGCGTCCTGCGCGGCCCCCTCAAGGCAAAACACGACGCTTCCGGGGAATTTTTGTGCTTTCACCGAAATACCTGTTGTCGGGCCGGAGCCACCCCGGGCGGAGGGCCGCAACTCTCGCGTTGCTCGAATGCGCCTCCGCTGGCTCCGGCCCGCCCGCTGACGCGAGATTTTCGAGCACCGTTGCGGGGGATGGCAAAGGGGGCTGGCCCCCTTTGATGCGCTTTTTGCTTACTTTTTATCGCATCATAAAAAGTAAGTGCCCGCCCGGCATGAGGGCATCAAAAAAAGTTTTATATAAAGAACAAAAGCCTCGCCGGCCCGAGGCAATTATCAAAGAAAAAAGCCTCCGCGGCATGAGCGGTGAAGTGAAAAGAAAGTGCCCGCCCGGCAGAAAGGCAACAAAGCACCCGCAAAAACGACAAGTAAAAAAGATGAACGAACGACTGCACACTTGGCTGCACAACGACCTCACCATCCTCGCGTGGCGGCTCATGATCGCCTATGCGCTGCTTTTCGTCCTGCGCATAGTCTTTTACCTCTTCAACAGCGACACCCTCGGAGCGATGACCGGCGGCGAAGTGCCCGCCCTCGTGCGCGGCAGCCTGCTGTTCGACACCGCCAATATCTGTTACTGCTATTGTCTGTTCGCGGTGCTCTCGCTGCTGCCGCTGAAGGTGCGCGAGCGGGGGTGGTACCGGCGCATGCTGTTCTGGACATGGATCGTTCCCGGGGTTGTCATCGTGCTGACGAACCTCGCCGACACCGTCTATTTCCACTATGCCAAGAAACGCATCACGGTGGACGAGATGCACTTCGCCGATAACGATAACACCGGCCATATCCTCTGGAAAGCCGTCGGCGAAAACTGGTATCTGCTATTGGTTGGCATCGCACTGGTGTGGGGAGCGGTGCGGCTCTACCGGTTAGTGAAACCGGCGCCGAGTCTGCTGAAAAAGAGGTGGGCTTTCGTACTGGTGAACAGCTTGCTGACCGTCGCGGCCGTCGTGCTGCTCGTGGGCGGGATGCGCGGCGGGCTGAGCCATGCCATCCGGCCCATTGCGATGAGCAACGCGGCACAGTATGCCGTGTCGCCCGCCAAAGCCTCGGTGGTGCTGAGCAACCCTTTCTGCGTGCTGCGCACGATCACCAACAAAAAGATCCATGCCGTCCGATATTTTGCGGACAGCGCGGAACTGGCCGCCCGGTTTTCGCCCTACCACTATCCGGCGGCCGACAGTCTGCGCCACGGCCGGTTCGGAAGCCAGCGGGGAAAGAATATCCTGATCTTCGTGCTGGAAAGTTTCAGTTACGAACACTCGGCCTATCTCAATCCCGAACTCTACCGGGGCGAGGTGAGCTACACCCCTTTTCTCGATTCGCTGATGCGCGAGGGATACCTCTTCCGCCGGGGCTATGCCAACGGACGCAAGTCGATCGACGCGCTGCCGTCGGTGCTGAGTTCGATTCCGTCGTTCAAGACCCCGTTCGTCATCACGCCGCAGTCGTTGGGCGAGACGCGCGGATTGGGACGGCTGTTGGGCGAGGAGGGCTATTCGACATGGTTCTTCAACGGGTCGGAGAACAAGTCGATGGGGTTCGTGGCCTATGCCAAGCTGTCGGGGGTGGAGAACGCCCGCACGCGCGAGAATTACGAGGCGCGGATGGGAAAGGAGGATTTCGACGGCTACTGGGGTATCTGGGACGGCCCGTTCATGCAGTACATGGCCCGCGAATTGGACGAGGCGCCGAAACCGTTCTTCACGACGATCTTCACCCTTTCGTCCCACCACCCGTTCGTGGTGCCGGAGGGGTGCGAACGCACGCTGCCTGCGGGCCGGACGAAGGTGCAGCAGCCGGTAGCCTATACCGACCGGTCGCTGCGCGACTTTTTCGACTATGCACGGCGGCAGCCGTGGTACGAACAGACGATTTTCGTCTTCACGGCCGACCATGTCTCGAGCGAGGTGTACGGCGAGGAGTCGAAAACGCCGACGGGCAATTCGCACATTATTTTCTTTCTGTATACTCCCGACGGCTCGCTGCGGGGCGACGACCCGCATGTGGCGCAGCAGATCGACCTGATGCCGACGCTCCTCGGCTTGACGGGCTACGATAAACCGTATTTCGCTTACGGGCAGGATATTTTCGAGGTGCGGGCGGATTCGGCCGGGGCGCGGCGGGCGTTCGCGATCAACTACGTCAACGAGGCGTTCCAATGGATCACGGACTCGGCGGCGATGTTTTTCGACGAGCACGAGGTCACGCACCTGTTCGATTTGCAAGCTGATCCGTTGGAGCGGCGCAATTTGATCAAGCAGGGGGTGAAGCCGGATTCCATGCAGGTGGAACGCATGAAGGCGCTACTGCAAACTTATTACGAGCATCTGGAACAAAGCGATTTCATCGTTCGCTGACCTGCAGTCGGCCTTCTTTGTGTTCGCGCCCGGACGTGCAGGAACAGCACGCCCGGGCGCGAACGGTCGAAACGGACCGGCACTTAGTAAACCGGTGTGAACTGACGCAGGAAACGGAGGTCGTTCTCGAAGTAGAGCCGCAGGTCTTTCACCCCGTATTTCAGCATGGCGATGCGCTCCACGCCCATCCCGAAAGCGAACCCCGTGTACTTTTTGCTGTCGATCCCGCACGCTTCCAGCACGTTCGGGTCCACCATCCCCGCTCCCATGATTTCGAGCCAGCCGGTGTACTTGCACACCGCGCACCCTTTTCCGCCGCACAGGTTGCACGATACGTCCACCTCGGTCGAAGGCTCCGTGAACGGGAAATAGGAAGGGCGCATCCGAATTTCCGACTTTTCGCCGAACATCTCTTTCGCAAAATAGAGAATCGTCTGTTTCAGGTCGGCGAACGATACATGTTCGTCGACATACAGCCCTTCCGCCTGATGAAAGATACAGTGCGCGCGGTACGAAATGGCTTCGTTGCGGAACACGCGCCCCGGGCAAATGACCCGGATCGGCGGCTTCTGGGTCTGCATCACCCGCACCTGGATCGACGAGGTATGCGTCCGCAGCAGAATATCCGGATTTTTTTCGACGAAAAAGGTGTCCTGCATATCCCTCGCCGGATGCTCGGGCGGAAAGTTCAGCGCCGTGAAAACGTGCCAGTCGTCTTCGATCTCGGGCCCTTCGGCAGGGGCGAAACCGATCCGCTCGAAGATGTCCAGAATCTGGTTTTTCACCAGTGAGATCGGATGCCGCGTGCCCACCTTGTCCGCCCCCGCCGGACGGGTCATGTCCAACGCCAGCGCCGCTGCGTCCGCAGAAGCGAAAGCCAGCTCTTCGAGTTTCGATTTCAGGTCGTTGATCTTCTCTATCGCCGCTGTCTTCAGCCGGTTCATCGCCTGCCCCAAGACTTTCTTCCGGTCGGCAGGGGCGGTCTTGAACTCGTCGAACAGAGCCGTTATCGCCCCTTTTTTGCCTAACAGCCGGATACGGAACTCCTCGACTTCGGCCAGAGTCTTCGGTCGGAACTCTTCGACTTCGGCCGACAATGCTTCTATCTTTTCAATCATTATCGTTGTATTAGATTCTCTTCGGTTCGATTATGCGATATGCCCCGCCGCAAGCCCGCAGGAGAGCCCCGTCTCTTCGGCTGGCGGAAAGGCAAAGGGCCGGAAGGGTCGGCTACAACACTCCGATCCCATAATAGTCGAAGCCCAGCGCCCGCAATTCATTCCGGTCGAAGATATTCCGGCCGTCCACCACACCACTGCCGCGCATGGCCCGGCGCACCACCTCCCAGTTCGGCAGGCGGAATTCCTTCCACTCCGTCAGCAGCACCAGCGCATCGGCATCCGACACCGCACTGTAGGCATCGGAAGCATACGAGACAGCCTCCTCTCCCAATCTCCGTTTCGCTTCGTCCATCGCCACCGGGTCGTATGCCACCACTTCGGCTCCCGCCGCCAGAAGCTGCGGGATCAGCACCAACGACGGCGCCTCGCGCATATCGTCCGTCCCCGGCTTGAAGGCCAGCCCCCAAAGTGCGATCCGTTTCCCCCGCAGAGCTTCCGCCCCCCCGAAATGCGAAGCCAGTTTCTCGAACAAGATCCCTTTCTGCCGTTCGTTGACCCGCTCTACCGCTTCCAGCACTTCCATCCGGCATCCGTTTTCCTGCGCACTGCGGATCAACGCTTTGATGTCTTTTGGGAAACACGAGCCGCCGTATCCGCATCCCGGATAGAGAAACTTGTTCCCGATCCGGCTGTCCGCCCCGATCCCTTTGCGCACCATATTGACATCGGCTCCCACCGCCTGGCACAGATTCGCCACGTCATTGATGAAACTGATCCGGGTCGCCAGCATCGCGTTCGCCGCATACTTGGTCATTTCTGCCGAAGGAATGTCCATGAACATGACCCGGAAGTTATTGAGCAGAAGCGGTTTGTAGAGCTTGGTCATCAAGTCGCGCGCCCGTTCGGAGTCGGTGCCCACCACGACCCGGTCGGGCCGCATGAAATCCTCGATCGCATTTCCTTCTTTCAGGAATTCCGGGTTGGAGGCCACATCGAACGGCACTTGCACGCCCCGTTTATCCAATTCCTCCTGGATGGCGGCCCGCACCTTGACGGCTGTTCCCACCGGAACGGTGGACTTGGTCACTACCAGTACATAGCGATCCATACTCCGGCCGATCGTACGGGCCACTTGCAATACATAGCGCAAGTCGGCGCTCCCGTCCTCGTCCGGCGGCGTCCCCACGGCCGAGAAAACGATCTCGACCTGGGGCAGCACTTCTTCTAACGAAGTGGTGAAATGCAGCCGCCCCGCTTTGTGGTTCTTTTCGACCAGTAATTCCAGATTGGGCTCATAGATCGGTATGATCCCTTTCCGGAGCCTGTCGATCTTGGAGGCGTCGGTATCCACGCAGGTGACATCGACGCCTAACTCCGCAAAACAGGTGCCGGTCACGAGCCCTACGTATCCTGTCCCTACGATAGCTATCTTCATGAATTATTCGGGATTTGAAGGCGCAGCGGCGATCGGGCTGTAGCTTACGGTGTACCGTTCCGACAGCGGTGTCCCCGAAGGCAGCGTACTGGTGCGCGTCAAGGAGTAGAGGAAAGATACCGTTCCGGAAGTGGTCAGTTCCAGTTTCGAGGAGCTCGACAGTTTCTGCGCCTCCTGAAGCACTTTTTCCAGATCTACCTCATTCAGTCTTTTGACATCGTTCCGATACAGGTCATAGGCCACCTGATCGTTATATGCCAGGTCTTCCCCTTCGACGGTCAGCGGATTGATGTTGTTGTTCCTCACATATCCGTTATCGATCAGCCAGCCGGCCAGGTAATCGGCGACGAAATAGAGGTCGCGCTGGTCGGCAGGCAATTTTGACGCTTCCTCTTTCGAGTAAATCTGGCCGTTTTCATGTTTGGGAAGCCCTATGAATTCAGGGCCGATATTGTAAGAGGAGTAAGGTTTGTCTTTCGTGCATCCGGACAGTATGGCCAAACCTGCCGCTATGGCCGTCACGACCGCGAAAATTTTCTTTTTCATCGTTTCTTAGGTTAATGGTTAGCGTTTTCGCGTCCCGTATTCCGGGACGATTGCAAATATCCGCATTTTTCGGGAAATATCCGCCTACTTCGGAAGGTACCAGCGATAAAGGCGCGCGACGCCCTCTTCCACGGATACTTTATGCCGCCAGCCGAGGGCGTGGAGCCGCGAGGGATCGGTCAGTTTGCGCATCGTTCCGTCGGGCTTCGAGGCGTCGAAAACGACCTCGCCCCCGAATCCCACCGTTGCGGAGATCAGCCGCACCAGCTCTGCGATGGTCAGTTCGACACCGGTGCCTATGTTGATATGGCAGTTGCGCACCTCTTTCCCCTTGTCTGCCGCCAGATCCCGGAATCCCACGCGCTCCATGATGTAGGTGCACGCGTCCGCCATGTCTTCGCTCCACAGAAATTCGCGCAGCGGTCTGCCCGTTCCCCACACGGTCATGCGTCCTTCGGTGATGCCGTATTTTTCGAGCTTTTCCAGAATAGCCCGCTCCGAGGCTGTGCCGTCCACCCCTTCGACCGGCCGCCGGGCGAAGTCTGTCCGAACGGCGGTCCAGTCGCCCCGCATCAAGGCCGCCGCCAAGTGCATCTTCCGGACCAGTGCCGGCAGCACATGGCTCGTCTCCAGGTCGAAATTATCTTCCGGCCCGTACAGGTTGGTGGGCATGACGGCGATAAAGTCGGTGCCGTACTGCAGGTTGAAGCTTTCGCACATCTTCAGCCCTGCGATCTTGGCAATCGCATACGATTCATTGGTGTATTCCAGCGGCGAGGTGAGCAGGCACTCCTCCGGCATCGGCTGCGGCGCCTCGCGGGGGTAGATGCAGGTGGAACCGAGGAAAAGCAGCTTTTTCACGCCGTGCCTCCACGCGGCGGCGATCACATTGTTCTGTATCTGGAGATTGCGCCAGATAAAGTCGGCCCGGTACAAGGAGTTGGCCATGATCCCCCCCACATAAGCCGCTGCCAGAAAGACGAACTC
>NZ_CANQYJ010000049.1 GCF_947628055.1 uncultured Rikenella sp. | reverse complement strand
AGGCAAAACGCGACATTCCCCGGGGGGCTTTCGCGCTCAGAAAAATACCTCGGCTGGATCTCCCTATGTCAGGCCGAAGCCACCCCGGGCGGAGGGGCGCAATTCGCCTTGCTCGTTGGTGCACCTCCGCTGGTTCCGGGCAGGAATGCGACCGGACAATAACTCGGATCGGGCACCGAGCGGTACCGCTGGTTCGGGGTCGTACTCGTGTTTCGGAACCCTATTTGTTTCGGGCGCTGGTGAAAATCCGGTTCGCAGAACCGGGCGGGCCGGACGCCTCCCCGTCGGGAGGCCCGCAACTCGACGGTGCTCGTTGCGTTCTCTCCCGGGCGTCCGACCCGATCACATTTAAATCCATCTCTGCCCGCACGCCGAATAAACATTCATTGTTCGCGCGCTGGCGGAAATCCAGCTCAAAAGCAATTCATGCTTTTGAACGATTTCCTGCTCCAGACGTCGCGCGCGGGGCCGGGTGCCGCTGGGCTCGCGATCCGCCCCCTGCGGGTGTTTTATTAGCCTGCCGGCAGCAAGATAAACTACCCCAAAGAGGGTACTGCCCTCGGGCCGGGCGGGCCCCGCGTGCCCGCGGTGGGCTTGCAAAACTTCGTTTTGCTTGGGCCGGAATTACCCCGAACAAAACCCGCGCGCCGGTGGAAATTCGGTTTAACTGCGATCTCCCTATGTCGGGCCACAGTCTCCCGCAGCAGAGGCCCGGTGCCGCTCGGCACACGATCCGGGCTGTAACTACCCCAACTCCGCAGGCTGCAACTCGAAACTATACTTGTCCGCGCGTTCTGTTCCAAAGGAGGGAACTGCCCTCGGGCCGGGCAGCCGCGCTTAATAAGTTCTCTCAAACTCCAACAAAATCCACAACGGGGCCGCGCGCCGAGCAAAAGCCATGCAAACCCCAACAAAAGTCCCGAAGAGCCAAACGGGCGCCCGACCTGAGATGAAGCAAGGTTGAATGTCCAACGTATGCAGTATCGTTCGTCCGCCGCGCATCATACATGCCGGGCCGCTTGTAAGGCAACCCGAATGTGCAAAATATAGAGTAGAACCAAGCACACCCCATGTCAGAAAATATCCGCAAGGGGACATCATCCCACTTCTACCACTGTTTGCCCCCGCGCACGCCCACCGCCTGCGCCTTCTCGGCATCGACCTTCTTCTTGGTATTGTCCTCGCTGGCCTGTATCGCCCGCAGCAAACGCTCCGACTCCTCGCGCGAAGCCGACGGCTGCTGCCCGGGTTGCTGCCCGTCCCGATTATCCCTGTCCTGATTCCGATCCTTATTCTGGTCGTCGTTATCCCGGTTCTTGTCCGGATCGTTGTCGCCCTTGTTCCGGTCCTGGTTCTGGTCCTGACCACCGCCACCGCCGCCACCGTTGGAATCCTGGTTCTGATTCTGCTGCGGGTTATCCTGATTATCCTGATTTTTCTTCTTCTCCTCCTCCTGCTTCAGTTTTTTGGCATAGGCCAGGTTGAACTTGGCCTCCTTATCTTCCGGCATCAGCCGCAACGCATTTTTGTAGGCCTCGATCGCCTCGTCTAACTTCCGCTGTTTGACATAGGTATTGCCCAGGTTGTAATAAGTCGCCGTCTGCCGCTGCAGGTCGGTGCCGTCCTGCGCGAGTTTGCCGTAAGTGGCCACGGCATCGTCGTACCGCCCTTGCTTGTACAGCGCCCCGGCCAGGTTGAAGTTGGCCTCGTAGGAAGTGACATTTTTCTCGAGAGCGCGCTTGTAGCCCACCTCCGCCTCCGGATATTTACTTTCGTAATAGGCCCGGTTACCCTGCCGGATATCGGCGCGCTCCTTCTGCCCCCAAGCCGCCGCCGGCAACAGCAGCAGGGCGTTCGCTATCAAAAAAATCCGCATCATCGGCGTTCCTCCTCGGATTCTGTTTGGGAAATGGGTTCCGCGTCGTCCTCCGGCATCTCAGTGGCTTCGGTGGCCGTGGCGCCCGGTGCGGCGGGCATCTGTCCCGGTTCCGGAATTTCTTTGGTCTCCTCGACGTAGAAATAGGCGTCGAAGTAAGCCTGCTCGTTGTCCTCCGGTGCCGGGGCCATTTTGGCGAACTTCACCAAGTCGGCCAGCGAGAACAGCTCGCGCAGCTTGTCCCTGAGCCTTTCGTCGTTGACGTTCCGCATGGCGTCGAGGATCTGGTCGGAGGTCATCTCCATCGCTCCGATACCGTACCGCCGTCCGATGTAGACGCGCACGATGTCGGCCAGCTGCGAATAATACTCTTTGTGTTTCCCGTTCTGCCACAGTTTGCGGCTGTGCAGTTTTTCCAGCGCCCGGATGGCCGCGACATGCGGCGGCAGCAACCGCTTCGGTGTCCCGCGCCCTTTCCGTCTGCGCAAGTATTTGACAAACAGGTAGATCACGACTGCCAGCGCCACTGCGATACCGATCCCCCAGTAGACGTATTCCTTGATTTCTGCGAAAATGAGCGGGGTATTGAGCGGCCGTTTGATGTCGAATATCTGTTGTTTGGCGGTGTCGATCTCGAAGGTGCCGACGGTGAGCCGCATGGTTTCCGGCGCGAGCACGGTATCTCCTTTCCCTGCCTTGGCCTCGTTCACGGAGGCCGACCACACCACCGGAAAACCGCCCAAGGTATGCGTCCCCTCATCGAATGAGGTCAGCCGATAAGTAATCCGTACCCGGAGCCTGCGTCCGTTCCTGGAGATGGTGTCCACGCGGTCGATTCCCAGCACTTCGATCTGCGGTGTCAGCTGGTTTTTCTCGAACTGGGGCAGCTGGATCTCCTGAGCGACGTCTTTGTCGATGTCGAGGTGCAGGTAGAACTGGTCGCCGATCAGAATGGTGTCCTGCGAGAAACGGGCGTGGATTTCCGGCGCCCGGCCCTGTCCGCGGGCGGCCTGTGCGAGGGTCAGGCCGAAGCAGGAGGCGCCGGCACAAAGCAGAAGGTAAAATATTCGGTATCGTCTCATTCGTTCGCTGAGATGCTTAAAAGTATTTATTTATCGGAGCGCAAATATCCGCAGCATAAACAGGTATTTTATATGAATTCCCGCGCGGGGGGAGGCGCGGGACATAAAGTCCCTTGCAGACGACGGGCCACCGAAAAAGCGACAGTACCGACTACGGGTTCAATCCGTTTCTTGTTTATCGCATTTTGAAGAGCCGCAGCAAGGCGGCCACATAGTCTTCGCCGGTGGCAACGTTCACGCTGTCGACGCGGCATTTGGTCAGGGCATGCGCAATGGCGGCGGAAGCGGTCTCCCAGTAGCGGGCATAGCTGTCCCTGGTCTTAGCGGAAGCGGAGTCGACCCAGACTTTCCGCCCCGTCTCTGCATCCTGCATCTCGATGATCCCCACGTCCGGCAGCTTAGTTTCGCGGATGTCGTAAATCCGCAGCCCCACCAGATCATGCCGTGCAGAAGCGATTTTCAGCCCTTCTTCGTAATTGACGCCGAGGGCGGAATCCCAGCTGTTGACTGTATCCTGCGCACCGCTCGGGGAGAAGTCCATAAAATCGGTCAGCAGGAATGCGGTGCACCGCTTTTTCATCACGTTGGTGAAGAAGCGCAGGGCGCCGTTGATGTCGGTTCCGCGCCCTTCCGGCTCGAAATCCACTAAGTCGCTGATAATCCGCAGCACATGCTGCCGCCCTTTTTTCGGCGGTATGTATTTCTCGATGCGGTCGGAGAAGAAGATGCAGCCGATCTTGTCGTTGTTCTGGGCGGCGGAGAAGGCGAGTACGGCCGCGATTTCGGTGATCAGGTTTTTCTTGAGCTGTCCTTGTGTCCCGAACAGGCGCGATGCGCTGACGTCCACCAAGAGCATCATGGTCAGCTCGCGCTCTTCTTCGTACACTTTGATGTAGGGTTTGCGGTTGCGTGCGGTGACGTTCCAGTCGATGTCGCGTATGTCGTCGCCGATGCGGTAGTCGCGCACTTCGCTGAAGGCCATGCCGCGCCCTTTAAACGCCGAGTGGTATTTCCCGGCGAAGATGTCGTTTGAAAGGCCGCGGGTCTTGATCTCGATTTTGCGGACTTTCCGGAGTATGTCTTCTTCGTTCTCTTTCATGGTACGGGACTTTTCGGGGTCTCCGGCGGTTGCGGATAGTCGGCTGACTTTGCGGCTCGCGCTGCCTGTTCTCTCGTTTTTCGGGCCGCCCGAGGGTGTGTGCAGACGGCCCAAATACATGTGGGCGTCCGCCGTCGACACGGGCACTTGGGCATTACCCGGCCGCTGCTATATACAGTTGTCATTCTCGGGCCGGAGCCGTTTCGGGCGGTTACTGCCCGGCTCGAGTGCCGAGCGACCCCCGGCCTCTATTGTAGAAAACTACGGCACTTCGACCTTGTTCAATATCTCGGTAATAATATCCTCGGAGGTAATGTTCTCGGCTTCCGCTTCGTAAGTCAGCCCGACTCGGTGCCGCATCACGTCCGGACACACCGCGCGCACATCCTCCGGAATCACATACCCCCGCCTCTTGATAAAAGCGTAGGCCTTGGCGGCCTTGGCCAGCGCGATCGATGCACGCGGCGAACATCCGTACCCGATCATCAAGGCGAGCCTGTCGAGGCCGTATTCCGCCGGTTCCCGCGTGGCGAAAATAATATCGACGATATACCGTTCGATTTTCTCGTCCATATACACTTGGGCTACCACTTCCTTGGCCTTGAGGATGGTCTCGGGGGTCACGACGCGGCTTGCCCGGGGAAACTGTGCGCCCAGCATGTTCTGCCGGATAATGAGCCGTTCTTCCTCTTTGTTCGGGTATCCGATTTTCACTTTGAGCATGAATCGGTCGACCTGCGCTTCCGGAAGGGGGTAAGTCCCCTCTTGTTCGATCGGGTTCTGGGTCGCCATCACCAAGAATGGCTGCGGCAACGGGTAGGTGGTGTCGCCGATCGTGACTTGGCGCTCCTGCATGGCTTCCAACAGTGCGGACTGCACTTTGGCCGGCGAGCGGTTGATTTCGTCGGCGAGCACGAAATTGGCGAAAACAGGCCCGAGTTTGACGGTAAACTCTTCGTTCTTCTGACTGTAGATCAGGGTGCCGGTCAGGTCGGCCGGCAGCAGGTCGGGGGTGAACTGGATCCGGCTGAATTTGGCGTCCACGGCATCGGCCAGTGTGTTGATGGCCAATGTCTTGGCCAACCCGGGCACCCCTTCCAGCAGAATATGTCCGTCGCTGAGCAGCCCGATCAGCAGGCTTTCGACCAGGTGTTTCTGGCCGACGATGACTTTCCCCATTTCGAGGGTCAGCAGGTCGACGAAAGCGCTCTGCTGTTCGATTCGCGCGTTGAGCTCCTGGATGTTTACGACTTCGCTCATAGCTCTCTCTTTGAGTGGTTTATGGATTGATTCGGCGATCCTGTCTGCCGCATTTAAAGCAGCTGCGACTGCTTTAACGGGTGACGGGGTTTGATTTCGCTTTCGGTTAACAAAGGTATAAAAATTCCTTGACCGATCTATTCCTGTTCGATGCGTCGTTTTTCCCGACACTCTATTCTTCTGAAAAAAATAGAATTTATTGGTCGTTATGATTCGGTGATTCTCCGGTCTTGCGGTATCGGCACTGCATATCTTTTTATGTGTGCGGTGCCTGAAACTGGGGTTTGGCGGCCTGTTTTTTTCGGGCGGGCGGAGGGGCGGTGCCGTTCAGCACATCCGGGCCGTAACTACCCCCAAACTCTGCAGACTGCGACCGAATCCTCAGAAAGCAGACAATCGCAACGGTTACCATTCAGCCGGAGCCAGCAAAGCCGCTTAGAGTAGTTGCCACCCGGAACAGGCACCCCGCCAGAGCTGCGACTATCCTCCACAGCGAGGCGCCGGCAGCAAACCAGGAGAAGCACCCCCGAACGGCACGAAGATAAAAAACAAGTGCCACCCCAACATGAGCGGTGGCACGAAAGAATAAGCCCGGCGATAAGAAAAAATAAAAACGATCGCTATCGGACCAATTTGTCGAACAAAGGTCTGAGGCTGACCAGGTTGTGAACGATCCCCGGCAGGTCTCCGATCGCCACCCGTTCCTGCTGCATCGAATCCCGGTGCCGTATAGTCACCGTCCCATCCTCGGCAGACTGATGATCCACCGTCACGCACAACGGCGTCCCTATGGCATCCTGCCTGCGGTAACGTTTCCCGATGCTGTCCTTTTCGTCATACTGCACATAGTGGTCAAATTTCAGATCGTTCACGATCTTCCGGGCGATCTCCGGCAGCCCGTCCTTTTTGACCAGCGGCAAGACCGCTACCTTGACCGGCGCCAGTGCCGCCGGGAAGCGCATCACCACCCGTTCCTCGCCATTGTCCAATTTTTCCTCGGTGTAAGCCGCCGAGAAAACCTGCAGGAACATCCGATCCACCCCGATCGAAGTTTCGACCACATACGGCGTATAGCTTTCGCCGCTCTCCGTATCGAAATACTGGATCTTCTTGCCCGAGAACTTCGCATGCTGCGACAGGTCGAAATCCGTCCGCGAGTGAATCCCTTCGACCTCCTTGAATCCGAACGGGAACTCGTATTCCACATCCGTCGCCGCATTGGCGTAATGCGCCAGTTTTTCATGGTCGTGGAACCGGTAATGATTATCCCCGAAACCCAAAGCCCGGTGCCAGCTCATGCGGAACTGCCGCCAATGGTCGAACCACTGCATTTCGGTTCCCGGCTTCACGAAGAACTGCATCTCCATCTGTTCAAACTCGCGCATGCGGAAGATGAACTGCCGCGCCACGATCTCGTTCCGGAACGCCTTGCCGATCTGCGCGATCCCGAACGGAATCTTCATCCGCCCCGTCTTCTGCACATTGAGGAAGTTGACGAAAATCCCCTGCGCCGTCTCCGGCCGCAGGTAGACGATACTCGCCCCGTCCGCCGTAGACCCCATCTGGGTCTGGAACATCAGGTTGAACTGCCGCACGTCCGTCCAGTTTTTCGTTCCGCTGATCGGGCAGACGATCCCCAGCTCTTCGATCAGCGCCTTGACGCCGGCCAGATCATTGGCATTCAGCACCTCCGTCATCTTGGCATGCGCCGCGTCGCGTTTGGCCTGCAATTCGAGCACCCGGGCATTCGTAGTCACGAACTGCTCCCGGTCGAACGCCTCCCCAAACCGCTTCGCCGCTTTCGCCACCTCTTTTTCGATCTTCTCGTCCTGCTTGGCGATCCAGTCCTCGATCAACACATCGGCGCGATACCGTTTCTTGCTGTCCTTGTTGTCGATCAGCGGGTCGTTGAACGCCCCCACATGCCCCGATGCCTCCCACGTCTTCGGGTGCATGAAGATCGCCGCGTCGATCCCCACGATGTTGTCGTGCAGTTTGGTCATCGCGTCCCACCAATAGCGCTTGATGTTGTTCTTGAGCTCGACCCCCAGCTGGCCGTAGTCGTAAACGGCCGAAAGACCGTCGTATATCTCGCTCGACGGGAAGATAAACCCGTATTCCTTGCTGTGTGCGATCAGTTTTTTGAAAAGTTCTTCTTGTGTCATCGTCTGCTTGTTTTTCGATCAGCAAAGGTAATGATTTCTTCTATGTATTGTTTGTTCTTTGATTACCGTGTCCGACTGTTCTTTTTGTGAGCAAAAAGAACCCAAAAAACTTTAGAACGCATCCCTGCGGGATGCTCTGGCCGTGTCAGCTCCATGCTTTGGGCCGAGCTTTCCCGGCCCACAACAGGATTGCGGCGCGGACTCTGCCAAGATAGCGCGAGGGAACCGAAAGTAAGGTAACCAATACAAGAAGCAATCATTACTTCGCGGTTTTCGGGAAATTGGGCGTCTTGACCGGAACGTTTTTGTTGACAAGCAATTGGCCGTCAGGAGATACCCATCGCTCGCCCCGCTCGGCAAGGTGTTCCGCCATACGTTTGCGGAAAGCCGCCAACCGTTCCGCATAGTCCGCCGAATCGTGTAAGTCGCGGTTCTCGTACGGATCGACCGAAAGGTCGAACAACTGTTCGGTACCTTTATTATAGAACCAGATGTATTTCATGTGTCCGTCCGTCAGCGCCACGTAGCCGCTGTTCGGGCCGTAGCAGGAATAATGCTCGATGTCGATCATATCCCGCCATCCGGCTTTTTTCGGATTCCGGATCATATTGAGGATCGAGGAGCCGTCCACATTTTCCGGAATCGGAGCCCCCGCCGCATCGAGGAACGTCGGCAGAATATCCCGTATCTCCACCACTTCCTCGCGCGTCGAGCCGCGTTCGACCCGGGCCTTCACGGACGACGGATACCGCACGATGAACGGCACATGAGCCGATCCCTCGTAAGCATACGTCTTGCGCCAGTGGTAATGGTCGCCCAGCATGTCCCCGTGATCCGACACGAAGAGGATGACCGAATTGTCGTACAGCCCCTTCTCCTTGAGCGCCGCGATGATCCGGCCGATCTGTTCGTCGATGAACGAGACGTTGGCCGCATAATATTTCCGCGCTTTTTGCGCATATTCAGGGCCGAAGTCGCCGAACGGCGCCTCCGGATTCCGGGCCGGATCATGCGTATAGCCGGCCGAAAAAGTGGAGTCCCAGTCGCCGACTGCCGGAGCCGGCAAGGTCTTGCCGTCGTACAGGTCGAGGAACCGCCGTGGCGGATCATACGGACTGTGCGGCCGCGCGAACGAGACTTTCAGAAACAGCGGCTGCTCCTTGTCATAGCCCTCGATCAGCCGCACGGCCCGCTCGCCGGTCCACCACGTCGGATGTAAAGTATCTGCCAACGGATAGGCCCCCGCCGCATGTCCGTTCCATCCGATATGAATGGAGTCCGGGTTCAGCCCCGGCGCCACGCGGGCGAACCACTGCCGGTAGTCGCTCACGAATCCGGGGTCTTCGCTCCGCCCCGATTCGTCGAGCTCGGTCGCCGCGAACCCGCGCAGCGACCGCTGCGGATGCCAGTGCATTTTCCCGATCCCGTAGCTGTAATACCCCGCATCGGTCATCAGTTGAGGCAGCTGGTTCGGGTACTCCGGTGCGATATGCGGGACATATCCGATCAAGCCGTGATGCCACGGCGACTGGCCGGTGAGCAGTCCGGCCCGTGCCGGCGTACTGCTGGGGGCAGAAGTGTAGCCGTTGACGAACCGCACTCCGTCGGCAGCCAGAGCGTCGAGATTCGGAGTATGGATCGTGGAATCGACCGAACCCAAGTAGTCGAACCGGTGCTGATCGGTCATCAGCAGGATCACGTTGGGCCGCTGCCCCGTTTTTTTCGGAGCGGCTCCGGCGATGCCTGCGGCGGCTAAGGCGGCAAAAACCGCAAGTGTCTGTTTCATCGGTGGAAATTTGATGTCGGAATCTCAAAAGTACGAAAAAGATCGCATTATTTCGTTACTTTTGTGGCCGTAATTATGGGCAGGATCGTAGCTATAGATTACGGGCGTAAACGGGTCGGGCTGGCCGTGACGGATCCGCTGAAGCTGATCGCCACGGCGCTGGACACCGTGCCGGCCCACGAAGCGGTGGAGTACCTGCAGCGCTATGCGGCGCAGAATGAGGTGGAGCTTTTCGTGGTGGGAGAACCGAAACAGATGAACGGAGAACCGTCGGAGTCGCAGCGGTATATCACACCGTTCGTGAACCGGCTTCGCCGGGTGCTGCCGGATATTCCGGTGGTTTTTCACGATGAGCGTTTCACGTCGGTGCTGGCCCACCGGGCAATTATCGAGGGAGGGGTGAGGAAAATGGAGCGGCGCACGAACAAGGGGCTGGTGGATCGGGTCAGCGCGGTAATCATCCTGCAATCTTACATGGAATCGGCGGATGCGATGAAATGAGGGGCGGTGAATCTATGGGCCGGGAGACCTTCCGGGCGTACGATCCGTTCGGTTCGCAAAAGACGACCATACGATAAGGAACTTGATTAAAAACTTTGCCTGATTCGGCCGTTCGCCGGCCGCAGGAAACTTTCGACACCATACAGATCATGACCATACAGAAACCTTCCATACCTAAGGGCACCCGCGACTTTTCGCCCGTCGAGACGGCGCGCCGCAACTACCTGTTCGACACCGTCAAAAGCGTCTTCCGGCGCTACGGCTTCCAGCCGCTCGAGACCCCGAGCATGGAGAACCTCTCCACCCTGTTGGGGAAATACGGCGAAGAAGGCGACAAACTGCTCTTCAAAGTCCTCAACTCCGGCAACTTCCTCAAAGGGATCGAGAGCGAAGAGCTCCTGGCCGCTGCCGAGAGCGACAACCCGGTCGCGCTCGGCAACCGGATGTGCGACAAAGGGTTGCGCTACGACCTGACCGTGCCGTTCGCCCGGTATGTGGTGCAGCACCGCAACGAACTTGTCTTCCCCTTCAAACGCTACCAGATCCAGCCCGTATGGCGCGCCGACCGGCCGCAGAAAGGGCGCTACCGGGAGTTCTACCAGTGCGACGTGGATGTGGTGGGGAGCGAATCGCTGCTGAACGAAGTGGAGCTGATCCGGATCGTGCAGGACGTGTTCGCCGCGTTAGGGATACGCGTCGTGCTGAAAATCAACAACCGCAAGATACTCTACGGGATTGCCGAGACGATCGGGCATGCCGACAAAATGACGGACATCACCGTCGCGATCGACAAACTCGACAAGATCGGCCTCGACGCCGTGAACGAAGAGCTCGCCGAACGGGGACTGTCGCCGGAGGCGATCGCCGCCTTGCGGCCGATTCTCGAGCTGACGGGCGACAACCGGGCCAAACTGACTGCCATTACAGCCATTATCGGAGAACACTCGGCCATCGGGCTGAAAGGGATCGAAGAAGTGAAGACCATACTGGACTACACCGAAAAATTAGGCGTGACCTTACCTGTCGAACTCGACCTTTCGCTGGCGCGCGGGCTTAACTACTATACCGGAGCGATTTTTGAAGTCAAAGCCCTGGACTTCCCGATGGGGAGCATCTGCGGCGGGGGACGGTACGACGACCTGACCGGCATCTTCGGACTGCCCGACACCTCGGGCGTGGGGATCAGTTTCGGCGCCGACCGGATTTACGACGTGCTGTTGGGGCTGGATCTCTTTCCGGCCGAGACGGCGCAGAGCGTGCGGGCGCTGTTCGTCAATTTCGGGGGGGCGGAGGAATGCGATGCGTTGAAACTGCTGGCCGACGTGCGGCAGGCGGGGATCGCGGCGGAAATCTATCCCGAGGCCGTGAAAATGAAAAAACAGTTCGACTATGCGCAGAAGCGGGGAATCCCGTATATGATCTTCGTCGGCGAGACGGAACGGGCGGCACGGGTCGCGACAGTCAAAAACATCGTGACCGGGGAACAGACCCCGGTGCCTTTCGGCGAAATCGCCGCTTTTCTTAAACAATAAACCCGAAGATTCGTCGTTTGCTAACGGCAAACGACCTCTCCCGCATGAACGATACCCGAAAGACATTTTGCCTTTTCCTGCTGGCCGCGCTGACCGCAGCGTCGGTGGTTCCGGCCCGGAGCCAGAGGCGGACGGGGCCGCCGAGAGAACCGAAACTCGAAGAGCTGCCCCGGCGGCCGGTGGACACCATCGCCACGTCCGATCCGGAGACCCGGGTCATCATCTACAGCAACAACACGTGGGAATACTACCGGCCGACGCTCGAGCGGCAGTGGGGCGAGCTGCCGGTGTACCGGAACAACTGGGACACCGCATCCGTTTTTTCGTACCGCAGCATCGAACTCGGCGACCTGCCGGCAGTGATCGAGCTCAAACTGATCGACAGCCTCGACCAGTTCTGCTGTCCGGTGCAGGGGAAGGTGCTGTCGAAGTACGGCCCGCGCAGGCGGCGGAGCCATAACGGAGTGGACATCCCGCTGAAGACCGGCGAACCGGTGCGGACGGCTTTCGACGGCAAAGTGCGGTATGCCAGATACAATACCGGCGGCTTCGGCTATTTGGTCATCGTCCGGCATGCCAACGGCTTGGAGACCTGGCACGCCCACCTCTCGAAACTGAACGTCGAAGTGGGCGACTACGTCAAGACCGGCCAGGTGATCGGCTACATCGGTTCGACGGGACGGGCTTACGGGCCGCATCTCCATTTCGAGGTGCGCTACTGCGACCAGGCTTTCGACCCGGAATTCCTGTTCGACTTCGAGAAAGGGATGCTCCGGTACCAGATTTTCGCGCTGGAACACTCGTATTTCAACATTCAGTCGCGGGCGTCGGAGCTGCTGGAGGAGGACGACCCGGAACAGGACATCGCCAACATGCTGCTGGCCGGGGCCGACGACTCGACCGCCATTCGTGCGGCGCAGCCCAAATCGGCCGCCGCATCGGGCGGGCCGGTTTACCATATCGTCAAGAAAGGGGATATCCTGGGGCGGATCGCGCCGCGCTACGGGACGACCATCGCCCGGATCTGCCAGCTGAACGGGATCGACCGCAACAGCACGCTTCGGTTAGGGCAGCGGCTGCGGGTCAAATAAAAATTTCCGGCTTCCTGCTTTCCCGCCCCGTCCTGCCGCACATTGCGGCACAGGACGGGGCGAAACGTTTTCACCCGGAAGGACCGGCGGCGAAAATCAGGAAAAAACCTTTATATTTGGGCATCGAAATCAATTTCATCACATGATACTACTGTTCCGTAACGACAACACTATTTTCGCGGTACAGACCGCGACCACTCTCGACCGGTCGGACATCGACAAGCTATGCTGGCTTTTCGGCGGGGCCCAGTGGCTCGACGTTTCGTCCGTGAGCGGCATTTTCGTCGGGCCGCGGCGCGAGATGATTACGCCGTGGAGCACCAACGCGGTCGAGATCACGCAGAACATGGGGATTCGCGGAATCGTGCGGATCGAGGAGTTCCGGATGGTGGAGAGCGAAGCGGAGCCGTACGACAAGATGCTCTACCGGATGTACCGGACGATCGACGGCGAGGTCTTTACGGTGGACAAGCGGCCGGAGCCGATCGTCCATATCGAGGACATCGAAAGCTACAACCGGGAGCAGGGGCTGGCCTTGAATCCGGACGAGATACAGTACCTCAAGGAGCTGGCGGCGAAGATCGGGCGGCCGCTGACGGACAGCGAAGTGTTCGGCTTTTCGCAGGTCAATTCGGAGCACTGCCGGCACAAGATTTTCAACGGCCAGTTCATTATCGACGGGGAGGAGAAGCCGGAGACCTTGTTCAAGCTCATCAAGAAGACCACGACCACCCATCCGGGGCGGGTCGTTTCGGCATACAAAGACAACTGCGCGTTTTTGCAGGGAGCGGTGGTCGAACAGTTCGCGCCGGCATCTCATGAGGGGCCGGACTACTTTGTGGCGGAGGATTTCGAGAGCGTGATTTCGATTAAGGCGGAGACGCACAACTTTCCGACTACGGTCGAGCCGTTCAACGGGGCGGCCACGGGGACGGGAGGCGAGATCCGCGACCGGATCGCCGGGGGGAAAGGGGCGTTCCCGATGGCGGGGACGGCCTGCTACATGACCGCCTATCCGCGGCTCGGGGGCGACCCGAAGGGGCGGAACTGGGAGCGGAAGGTTCCGGCCCGGCCGTGGCTCTACCAGACGCCGGAAGATATTCTGATCAAGGCGTCGAACGGGGCGTCGGACTTCGGGAACAAGTTCGGGCAGCCGCTGATTACCGGGTCGGTCTACACGTTCGAGCATGCCGAAAATGGGAAGACGTATGGGTTCGACAAGGTGATCATGCTGGCCGGGGGGATCGGATACGGGAAAAAGGCGGATTCGCTCAAGGACGAACCGACCCCGGGGGACAAGGTGGTTTTATTGGGCGGGGATAACTATCGGATCGGGATGGGGGGTGGCGCGGTCTCCTCTGTTGCGACGGGAGAGTATGCGAATGCGATCGAGCTGAATGCGATCCAGCGGTCGAATCCGGAGATGCAGCGGCGGGCTTATAACGCTATTCGCGCTTTGAGCGAGGAACGGGACAATCCGATTATCTCGATCCACGACCACGGGGCGGGGGGGCACTTGAACTGCCTGTCGGAATTGGTCGAGGCGACGGGGGGGCGGATCGACGTCGATGCGCTGCCGGTGGGGGATCCGACCTTGTCGGACAAGGAGATCGTGGGGAACGAGTCGCAGGAGCGGATGGGCTTGGTGATGGACGAACGGCATATCGGGAAACTGCGGGCGATTGCCGAGCGGGAGCGGGCGCCGATGTACGTGATCGGGGAGACGACCGGGGATATGCAGTTCACGTTCGTGGACAACCGGACGGGCGAACGGCCGATCGATTTGCAGCTCAGTGCGATGTTCGGCGAGGCGCCGCGGACGGTGATGACCGACTCCACGAAAGTGGACACCTATCGTGCGCCGGAGTACGATGCCGATAAGATCGGGGATTACCTGACGGAGGTGTTGCAGCTGGAAGGGGTGGCCTGCAAGGACTGGCTCACGAATAAGGTGGACCGGTCGGTGACGGGGCGCGTGGCGATGCAGCAGACGGCGGGGGCGTTGCAGCTGCCGCTCAACGACTGTGCGGTCATTGCGCTGGACTATCAGGGCACTTACGGGATTGCGACGGCGTTGGGACATGCGCCGGCGGCGGCATTGGCCGATCCGGCAAAGGGGTCGGTGCTGGCTATCGCGGAGGCTTTGACCAATATCGTGTTTGCGCCGATCGAGGGGGGATTGGCCTCTGTATCTTTGAGTGCCAACTGGATGTGGCCGTGCAAGAACGAGGGGGAAGATGCGCGGCTGTACCGGGCGGTGGAGGCGGCGAGCGATTTTGCGCTGGCTTTGAAGATCAATATTCCGACGGGGAAGGATTCCCTGTCGATGACGCAGAAATATCCGGACGGGCAGTCGGTGCTGGCGCCGGGGACGGTGATCATCACCTCGGCGGGGGAAGTTTCGGACGTGAAGAAATGCGTGCGGGCGGCGCTGGACGAGACGTATTGTGACCGGAGCGCACTGGTGTATGTCGATATGACGGGAGGCGAGGATTTTCTGTTGGGGGGGAGTGCGCTGGGGCAGGTCATTCATGCGGTGGGGGCGGCTTCGGATGTGCCGACGGTGCGGGATGCGGGGTACTTTGCGCGGGCGTTCGACGCGGTGCAGCGTTTGATCGGGGAGGGATGGATATTGGCGGGGCACGACGTGTCGGGCGGCGGGTTGATTACGGCGCTGTTAGAGATGACTTTCGGAGGGAATCGCGCGGGGCTGGCGGTGGATTTGAATCCGCTGCGGAACGATGATTTGGTGAAGCTGCTGTTCAGTGAAAAGCCGGCCGTGCTGCTTCAGGTGGCGGCGGATCGGGCGGATGCGGTGCTCTCATCCTTGGATCGGTGCGGTGTGGCCGGAGTACGGATTGCGGAAGTGCTGGGGGAACGGCGCTTCTCGCTGCGGCACGGATGCTGCGAACGGCTTGCGCTGGACATCGACGAGCTGCGGGATGTGTGGTACCGGACGTCATATCTGCTGGACTGCAACCAGAGCACGCCGCGGCTGGCGTTGGAACGGTACGAAAACTACAGGAAACAGCCGCTGTACTTCGATTTCCCGGCGGGGTTCACGGGAAAATTGGCACAGTACGGCATCGATCCGAAACGCAGGGCCAGAACGGGGATACGGGCGGCCATTATCCGGGAGAAAGGGTGCCAGTGCGACCGCGAAACGGCGTGGATGATGCACTTAGCGGGATTCGATGTCAAGGATGTGCACATGACGGACTTGATCGCGGGGCGCGAGACCCTGGAGGATGTGAACCTGATCGCATTCGTGGGGGGATTCTCGAACTCCGACGTGTTAGGGTCGGCGAAAGGCTGGGCCGGGGCGTTCCTCTACAATCCGAAGGCGAAAGCGGCGCTGGATCGGTTCTACGCGCGGCGGGACACGTTGTCGATCGGCATTTGCAACGGGTGCCAGCTGATGGTGGAGCTGGGCTTGATCACGCCGAAGACGGACGAGGAGCGGCCGCGGATGCTGCACAACGACTCGCACAAGTTCGAGTCGCGGTTCTTGGGGGTGACGATACAGCCGTCGCCGAGCGTGATGCTGCGGTCGCTCGAAAACTCGATCTTAGGCGTCTGGGTGGCGCACGGCGAGGGGAAATTCCGGCTGCCGTATGCGGAATCGCACTACCATATTCCGATGAAATACCTCTACGCGGAGTATCCGGGGAATCCGAACGGGAGCGACTACAATGCGGCGGCGATCTGTTCGGCGGACGGGCGTCACTTGGCGATGATGCCGCACCTGGAACGGGCGATCCGGCCGTGGAACTGGGCTTACTATCCGAGCGGCGCGCCGCGGGCGGAGGACGAGGTGACGCCGTGGATCGAGGCTTTCGTCAATGCGCGGACTTGGATCGAGGAGCACACGAGATAACAGGGTTCCCGATGAATATCGAAGATATACGCGACTACTGCCTCTCTATGCCGCATGTCAGCGAGGCGTTTCCATTCGATGCGGATACGATGGTGTTCCGTGTCGGGGACACCCCGGCAAAACCGGGTAAGATATTCGCTCTGTGTGCGTTGGAACGACCGGACTACATCCTGCTGAAATGCGATCCGGAGCGGGCTTTGGAGTTGCGCGACCGCTATCCGGACGAGGTCGAACCGGGATGGCACATGAACAAACGCCATTGGAACGGCATTTTCCTGACCGGCCCCCGCCTGACCGATGCGGATATCCGGGAGATGATCGACCGTTCCTATGATCTGGTAGCGGCGTCTTTACCGAAAGGGCTGCGGAACGAATTGGGAATATAAATCACAGGACAGGGTGGCCCCGGAGTGCCTGTATGCGTCGAGCCGGTGCCGGCGGCAGGCAGAGCGGACGATAAATTCAGCAGTCCACTGATCATTCCGGCGGGGGAATCATTAGTTAGACGCCGGACAGTGTCGAACGACAAGCGATAACGGCAGGACAGGCTTGGGCATTTCCCGAGACTGTACGGAAAGAGACTGCTGGCTCGATATGAGCCCCGGGCAACCGCGGCAGCGGCGAGGGAGCGTTGTGGAACGTCGGCAACAACGGGTATAGCTGGTCGTCTTCGGTCGACGGCATCCGCGGCCTGTACTTGGACTTCAACGCGACGAACCTCAATCCCAGCAACGCGACGAACCGTGCAAACGGCCTTCAGGTGCGGTGCCTCCAAGCATTTATCACTCCACCCCGTCCTTTTTCTTCCTCTTTTAATTTGGGTCCGCGTGTTGCAGGCTTGAAATCTTTCGTACTGTAAGTTTGAATCTCTCGTATTACAGGTTTGAATCTTTCGTGTTGCAGGTCTGAAGGAAACGGCCGTTTTCAAAAAAGCGACATCGGCGCTGCCGCTGCTGGAAACTGCGGTTTGACATCGGAAGAACAGTCTGACTACTCGAACTGGTCGGTTTGGCTGGACGCCTCCCCCTCGGGAGGCCCGCAATAAGGCCGCAAGCGTCCTTGATTGCAGCATTCCGGGCGTCCGACCCAAAAATTAAACGTAGGTTTATTTGCACTGGCCGGATGGTACCGTTCTTTCTTTGAAAAGAAAGAACCAAAGAAACTTTCAGATAGCTGCGCTACTCCTTACGCT
>NZ_CANQYJ010000048.1 GCF_947628055.1 uncultured Rikenella sp. | reverse complement strand
CAGTTACATAATTAGCCGCCTGCGTAATCGAGGCCGACTTTCTGGTCGAATCATGTTCCGTGACAGCCGAAATCGTGATCGTAGCAGCCGCTTTAAAAGCGACCCCCAACGAAGCGACAAGGACATTATTTCCATTGAAAGTCGCCACCCCATCGGAAGAGAGCGGGCTATATAAGCTTGCCGTAGACATTTCATAGCTGCCCGAACCCGCCACGCCGTTCCACGTCCAATCTCTGCGTACCTCCATCACCACACGAGAGCTTCCCCCGGAAGCCGGGAAAGCCGTCGTGTCGATCAGCAGCGATACATTTTGCCAGTTTCCGTACACTATTTTCCCCGCCGCCTGCGCGAGCGAGCAAGTTGCGGAGAGATCATCCGAGCTTACCGTCAGCAATCCATTCATCGCCCCCGTCGAAGTATTGTTCGGCGCCGAGATCGAGACCGAGGCAGGGCCCGTTCCGGAGGTCGCCGACGCGCTCCAGCCAGCCGGGAGACCCGCGATCGACCACGCTTGCCCCTCCTCCACCAGAATCGACAAATCCGCCGCGCCGCCCGCCGCGGCAAAGACCAGCGACGGAGAGACCTCCAGCGAAGCATTGGGATAGACCTTGACCGCCCCCATGTAGGCAGCCTTGACCTTCGCAGCCCCCGCGAACAGCTTGATTTTCTTATTTTCTGTCAGGATCATTATTGTACGATATAAAGGGTGTCAGGGTCTTTGCCGGCAAGAGCATTGTACTCCGCTTCGGAGCCTTGCCAGATTTTAAGCGCCGAGCCCGTTTTTTGATTAGCAATCGCGTCCGTTTCTATCCCGGATCCGCGGCCGTCCACCGTCAGCAGTTTGGCCCGCACATCAGCGGCAGTGTAGTTGGCCGTGTCCAGTTTTTCTGCCAGTCGCTGCATGATTGTCGTGGCAAAATTCGGGTCATCGCCCAGCGCCGCGGCTATCTTGCGGAGCGTGTCGAGGGCGGCGGGGGCGGAATCGATCAACCCGGAAACGGCGGAGGCGGTGTACTGGTTGGAGGATTGCAGGGTGGCGGCGTCGCCGGTCGCTACTTCCTCATGGAGGGTCTGAAAATTGTTGTCGTATCCTTGGGCGACGGTGGCGGCGGTATCGCCATGTGCGGGTTGGTAATAGGTTCGGGTATTATCCATCTTTGATAATTTTGATTGGTTTTATAATATGAATTATTTAAATTTGCATAGGTGTTTCATATACAAATTGCTGAGGTAATGAAAAATTTACACATTATACTGCTGGCTGGGGCAGTTGGACTGTTCGTCGGCTGTCAAAAGGAAGACAAAGGACGGCTTGATCCGTCAGCTATGGTGGCGCTCAATGCCCCGAAAGAAATACAGGCGAACGAAACCATGGCAACCAAGGCGGACGGAGAACAGCAGCGGCTCACGCCAAGACAGATCGTGGAAAAAGCTACCTTAATCTCATATCATAATTATGATGTAAATCCGGATGGACACGTTATTGAACGTGCATTTAACGATCAACAACGCGATTTAGTCAATAATCGGTTGCTGATGTTTGGAGACGATGTTATTAATTCATATACCAATAGAGTCGAACCCATTTATTTAGATGGGTGTGATTTTTTATTGGTAATTTGGCGTTATGAATATAAATCGTTATGGGATGAGGTAACCGGAAGCGGAACACTTGTCCGTGATACGGTCGCTTATATTCCGACAGCAATAGTACATGATGCGGCTGTTAAAATTAGAGCGGCCCATGCCCAGGGAGATTATACGACTTGTTATCGGTTGTTTCATGACGCATTCACCTTTTATCCGATTACAGGCAAGGAATGGCTCGAACTGAAAGCGAAAGGAAAAGGTTAGTAACATATTTTCGAGTAAGCAGCATTTACGATTTCGGTTCGGTAAATGCTGCTCTTAGCTTAATTACCACCTGTAATACAGAACTCAAAGCCGTAATTGACACCGACGCACTCTTTGATACTGTCAAACATTCCGATTAAAACGTCATTCGCGTTTTTTTCCAAGACAACCGGATTGATTTTGTACCATGCCCAATAGAAATCGGTATTGACCGGCGTCAATTGTATAAAATAATTGAAATGACCGATATTGTGAATAATCCGGTAGCATCCGTTCTCCAATAAACTGTCTTTTTTTGCTTTACATTCTTTGTATGTACTTTGATTTAATAAATTTCCATTTTTATCTACATATCCACTACAAAGCACAATAGGTACAGGCAGTCCCGAAGCGACTTTGTTGCCGACATAGAAACGGTTCAGCACAATCCAGCCGCGGAAATCATCGCCCTCGCCGAAACCGAGCAGCTCGGCCCCTTCTTTCGGGGCGATCGTCAGACTCGAATACTGTTGTCCGTTCTCGAAAAAATATTTTCCGTCGGGCGCACTGGCTCCGATATATCCGACGGCTTGCTCGCCGCCGAAATCGTCATTGACGATCGTAGCCCGAAATCCGTTGTAGTTGCCGCACAGCGCGTCAGGGTCAAACGGGATCTGGAAATTCGTTATCCATCCGGATGAAGTCCCCGGAATCACGATATTATTATTGTCTTGAAGACCAGGGGTACTCAGTTCGATCCCGGGGTTCTGCTGGTTCATGATATACATCCCGTTCCGAAACGCACATCGGGTACTGCCGTTGATAACCACGTTGTTGAACGTGCCGGACTCGGCAGTCAGATTCCCGGAGGCGTCCCACTGTAGTTTGCCGCCGGCAAGAAACCCGGCGCCGTTCCCGCCGTCGAACCGAACCATGGTTTTCGACCCGTTGCTGATCTCGAACGAAGCATTCCGAACAGCTAACTGACTGGGGTGATCGGCAGTATTCCACTCCAAACCGCTGCGTTCATTGCCAATACGGAACGAATTGTTGACGAAGTCCATGAAGTTGCACCCGTCCTGCGACACGATGCGGTCGGCAGTGATGCGCCCGGGGGTGATCTCGGTGAAGCCGTATAGGTCGGTATACGACCGGCTGCCGTCCACTTCGCTGTTCAGGATGCCAACCAGCAAATGGTAGAATCCGCTCTCCTGTTCCATGCCCACCGGGTCGCGCCGCAAGCGGTACTCCCCGCCTCCAGAACCCGGATTGCAGGGAACGCGGGCGTACAGGTAGTAAGATTCGTCGCGCTCGTCATACCCGAACAAGGAGGAGGTGTAAGCGGGCATATCCCAGAACAGGCCGCCGGTCATGTCCTTGCTGGCGGTGATTTCACGGTTGCCGAGGGTGAGGTGCTGAAGGGTCGCAGAGGCAGCTTCCAACCGACCGAGTTCACTATTGTAACCGACAGGGGAGACGACGGTCAGGTTCTGCCGGCTGGCCACGAACCGGAACTGGAGGCTTTCGTCGCCGACCAGCAGTTGCATGGTATTCACAGCGACGGGACGGACGGCGTCGGTATAATCTTTCAGTCCTTTCCGGAGCATCTCCAGGGTCTGGAGGGTGTCGTGCCATACGCGCCGGGTGAAACGGACGCCGCTTTTTCGGACTTCCTCGACTTGGCCGCCGACTTCCGCCATGTCGTTCTCGATTTTCTCGGAATAGGAGGTGTAAACAGGGGTATCGCTGAGCACGAGGCTGAGTTTTTCCGGTTCCCGGAGAGGATAGCTGACTTCGCTGACGCGAATTTCCACGGGCTCGGCGGCATCGCTCTCCTGCACGAGCACCGTGTCGCCGACATGCACGTGGATGGCTTCACGGCGGACGTAACGAGGATCGATGTCGAGCCGGTAAGCATACTGTTTCTCGCACCGGCGGTCGAGCTCCTCTTGGGTGCGGGCTTTCAACTCGGTTTCGGCCCGGTCGACGTAGGACTGGGGCATGACGATGCCGAGGAGCACGAACCGGTCGCCGGCAGCGGGACGACGCGTTTCGGACGGCAGCTTGTATCCGTTGTCCTCAGAGACGTTGAAATCGAGCTGACGGGTGTCGGGACGGTAGGCGGTGATGGTGAAACTTTCGCCCGTCAGCGCGCCGGAGGTGAACTCGATTCGGGGATCAGTCTGGTCTTTTCCGATCACGATGTCGTTGCAATCGTCGGGCAGCCGGAGAGTGACAGTCCAGCCGTTTGCGGCGGCAATGTCGGCAGGCACGCTGACGGCGCTGAGGCTGGCGTCGCCCAGGCGGGGATAAATATCGTCGAAGGTGACGACTTCTTCCCGGATACCGTATTTCTCGATGTTCTTTTCGAGACAGGATTCGCCTCGCTCGCCGGAAAAGACGAGGGTTGAGGCGCGGTACCCTTCGGGCAGGTTGTTGGAGGAGCCGCGACCGTACAGCCGGGTGACGACGACGGTGTCGGAAACGCCGATTTTTTCGAGACAGTACAGTCCTTTGCCTCGCCCGTAGCGGAACAGACCGGCAGGAGCGCCTTTGAACCGCCCGACGCGGATACGCTGCCCGTCGATGCGCCATTCGGTGCCGAATGCCTCGCATATTTGCGTAAGCGCGTCGAGACAGTAAGTCTGGTCGAATTCGATGTGGCGAATCTCGTCGGCGTGCTCGATGCCTTCCTCGATTTGGATCGTGAATCCGGAGGCCTCGCGACCGATCGCGGTGTACAGAGCGTCGATCTGCTGCGGGAGGTTCCCGTCGTAAGGAAAGGTCAGGCTGCCTTGGTTTTTGTGAAGCAGATAGGCGAGCCGGTGGCCGGGGGCGTAAAAGGTCAGCTCGTAGCTGTATGTCCCGTCGGCGCGCTTATAGTCGGGTTCTTCGGCCAGAGCGTAGCGTACGCCCTGCCATTCGAGGCAGTCGCCGGCCTGCAAGGCGACGGGCTGCACGGAGGTGAGAGTCAGCCGCACGGACTGCTCGCCCATCTGTTTGTGCGTGCAGACAAAACTGTCGTCGGGGGAAAGTTCCCAAAGAACGGAGCCGGCGGCACCGCGCAGAATCTGTATCTTATTATTCATAGGCTTCGATCAGTTTAACGGTAAACTTGGCATAGACGCGGCTGCGTTTCTGAATGGAGGCGATTTTGAACCCTTCGGGGGCGAAGATACCATACTCGCAGTTGCGATAACGGAATTTTCTCAATCCGGGGCGGCCGAACAGCAGGGTAAGGCTGCGGATTTTCCGGTCGAAATCTTCCATATCGGCGGCACTCAGGGCACCTTCGAGGTTCAGGACATGCGGGCCGAGACCGCCGGGAGCCCACGAAGCTCCGGGAGAGAGCAGGGTTGCCGGGAGTTCGTCTCGGGCGGGAAGATCCCACACGCCGCCGGTGGAGGCGATCGCCAGACCGAAACTTTCCCAAAGCCATTCATCGATGGCTCCTATTCGGGGAGCGCAGTACCACGGTTCGCGGTCGTCCCAGACGCCGAAGGAGTTCCAATGGCCGGAGGCGAGTATCCACTGTCGGGGCCACGGACCGGTGGCGTCGCTGAAGTCGGGCAGTGCGGGCGCAGGCTCAGTGAAGGCGAGGGTGACGGCGGCGATGGTTTTACGGGGAACAATCTTCACCTCTTTGCGCAGGCTGACGTTCCACTGTCCCCAGTCGCACCGGAGAAAGGCATCGGCGGGCAATCCGGTCAGAAAAGCCCGGAAAGTTTCGATCTTTTCGTACAGAGTCTCCTCGCTGTCGGCGACCAGGTTTCCGACAAGCTGTATTTCGCGGCTGCCAAACAGATAGTCGTCGTCGGGACGAACATAAGGCTCGACGCCGTCTTCGCCGGCCCACTTGCGGTATGTCTCGCCGGTGCGGGCGGGCATATCCCACGCACCGCTGAGGGCGATGTTGCTGCCGGAGGCATGGCCGGGAACGAAGCCGAACTCTGCAAGAGGGGTGTCGTTCAGGTAATAGGTATTCATGGCTGTGTCGTAATATCTGCTGAAAGGAGTGCCGGTCATTTGGCCCATACTTCTTTGCCGGCGGTGTTGGTTTTGATGGCGCGCAGTTCGGCGGCGACGGTGTCCAGGCGCTCGCGCAGGCCGTCAGTGTTGTCGGCGGTGCGGCGGGTGTTCTCTTCGATGGCGATATTGCTGCGGGCGAGGGAGGCTACTTGAACGAGGGAGGATTGAGCGGTGCTGAGCTGTTCGGCACCGATGCCGGCCATGCGGGCCTGAAGATCGACGCTGAGCCGGAACAGCCCTTCGAGTTTGGAAGCGGTCTGCTCCGTGATTTTCTCGCTGATCTCGCCGCGCATGCCCGCGGGTTTTTCTTCTTTCTTGGCAGTGGAAACATCGATGCCGGTAACAGCACGCAGGCGCGCTTCTTCCTGACTGAGCTGCTCCATCAGATTGTCCCAATCCCGGCGAAGCCGATCCTGTTCGTCGCTAGTCAGCTCGCCGTCGGATTGCGCTGCATCGGCAAAGTCCTTATACCATTCGCGCACTTTTTCGTCGGCCATCAGGTTCAGGGACTGCGTCACGGCGTTTTTCATCAGGCTCTCGAAAGTGTCCGCAAAATCGGCCGCACTTTTCTTCCCCGCCTTAAACCCGTCGATAATGCTTGTCACCACGTTTTCGTAAGTCGAACCTGTATAGGTTTTGCGCACTTCCTCGAGGTATTCTTCTTGCCGTTCGACGAGTTTGTCGCCCTCTTCGCGGGCGGCTTTCCATGCGTCGTAGTATTTCTTGCCGTCTTCGGAAAGCTTGCCTTGCTGGGCGAGGAGGTCGATCTCTTTCCACTCTTTGCCTTCGAGTGAGGCCATCGTTTTGAAGATCTTGCCTTTGCGGAACCAGGTGCCGTGTTTGTAGCGCTCGCTGACGACATATTGGGTGCCGTCAAGTTTAGCCCGCAGTTCGTCCTGTTCGGCTTTATTGGCGGCGGTTTGGTCGGTTAGCTCTTTCCCTTTGCGGGCAAGGTATGTCAGGGTCGATTCTCCGATCTTTTTGGCCCATTCGTAGCGCTCGCGGTAGAGTTTGTTGATCTCGAACTCGGCAAGATAGCTTTTCAGCTCGTTGTCGTGGACCTCTTTGCGGAGCTTGGCATTCTCGGCCTTGACTTTCTGGCTGATGGAAAAGAAGCTGGCTATAGACGAAATAACGTTCACCGCTCCTCTGAGGACATCGCCGGTGATTATTTGAGCGATACCGGTAAGACCTGTCATGCCGGCATCGACCATTTGGATCGTGTTTTCGATGATATAGCCGATATTGTCATCTTTGCAGATGGAGGAGAGATCTTTGCCGATCTGCTTGACCTGGCCGCTGACTTTGCTCCATCCGTTCTGGATGACACCGAGACCTTCGATCATCAGGCCGAAGCCGCCTTCTTTCCGGCGGGTGGAGAATCCTTTGCCGATCAGGTCAAAACCGCGTTTAAGGTCAGCGTAGAAAGCTTCGACGGAGCCTTTCTTGGCAAACTCCTTATGCAGGCTGCTGACATGATTCCGTAGGCTTTGGACGACCGCCGAATCCTTGTCGATATGATTGAGTTGCTCAGTGGTGAATCCGACGGGCACTTCGGACGTTTTGCCGTCGATATAGTCGAGCAACTGGCAGCTTTGTTTATAAATCCGAGTAAGCTGACCGAGAGTCAAATCGGATATTTGACCCGTCATTTGTTCCCAAAGATCGCTTTCCTGCAACATTTTGTCTGTGACGGCGGCAAGGGCTTTTTCGCAGGCCTGGCTGACAATTTTGACTTCGGCGTAATATCCGTTGGCCCGCAGAATCTCGATCTGCTGATTGTGCTTCAAAAGAATTTCTTCGAACTGGGCGGAGTAGCTCTTGAGCGAGGCGGCGATCTCGGCAGCTTTGGCACGGGCGGCGTCGAGGGCCTGCATTTCGGCTATGAACCGGTTGACATCGTCGGCCCAGGTGTCGGTTCCGACCTGCGTCGGAAGATGTTGCTTATCATTTGCCATTGATGGTATTTGCTAAGGTTCGTAAATCGCTGTCGGTGGCATCCGTCACCGCTTCGTTCCCGACCGCGGAGCGGTCGTAACGGTAGCCGGGGGCATCGGCCAGCATCATGCGGATGTTGATCCAGCTCATGCGGTGGAGGATATAGTGGTAACTCCACCCGGTTTTTTCGGCGATCAGCTGGATCACACCCCAGGGGCTATTCAGGCCGACTACGCGTCCGCCCGTTGACTCCCCTGCTCCTTCGGACTCAGATTGTTCGCCAGTAGCATCAATCTGATAGAGGTCGTAAAATCCGCCACGCCGCATATCCGGACGAAAACAGCCCACACCTGCGCAAAAGCGGCGGGCGTGAGGCGATGGCCGAGCCACCGGACCAGCAGACGCCGAGGAATCCAGGTGCGACGGCCGCGTACAGCTTCGGCCAGAATATCGAGAGCGGCATCGCCGTGACAGGCAGTGATCGCATAAGCTTTATCCAAGGTGAGCTTCTCAAAATCGGAAGCGGAGAGGCCCGTCGCGACGATCAAACGGCTGATGCGCAGCAGAGTGACGAGGGTAGGCTGGTGCAGAGTGAGGTGAAAAGTGCGGCGGCCGAACAGGCGAAAGAAAAGGGGCGCAGGCGCGCATGGCACCCGCACCCCTTGTTCCAACAGCGTATCGGCGGCCCGCATTTGGGTCGACTGCTGTCTGTCCATATCTTACGCGTTCGGCTGATTTGCAATGGTGGTATCAGTGACACTCATCTTCTTGACCCCGGCAACTTTCGGAGTCAGCACGGTAAGGCTGTGTTCCAGCAGACCGTAGCCGTCTCGTTTGATGGCCCAGTTGATGCGGGTCGACATTTTGGCGCGGCCGATATTCACTTCGAGACCCGAACGGGTGGTAAACCGGACGGCTACCTCTTTTGAAGAGAAACTCTGCGGCGCTTCCCAAGTCTTTTTATCTTCGGAAAGTGTGCCGCCGAAAGCCATGAAACACGTTTCCGGATCGAGGTCTGAAGTCGAAAATTTCAGGGTCGTGGTGCCCGGGATGTAAATCTCGTCTTCCGGTTCGTCCATTTCCTCGCATTCGCAGGCGACGGTTTCGCCTTCGGCGGTCTCGAGAGTGGCAGTGTCCTTGTAGGTCTTGCCTAAGGCGGCGTATGCGTTTTCCGCCGGGGCGGTGCCATCCGCCGGGAGGGCAGCGATCAGAATACCTGCTTCGTTGAGGCCGATTGCTTTTTTTACCATAATTGTAGTAATGTTGAATAGGTGGTTTAAATAATTTAGAGAATGATCGTTCAGCCAAGGCTATTCCGGGGCCGGGGATTTCCGGATTCCGGTCGGAGGGCGGCGCTGCGGTCCGGGATTCGTGCAGCCGGCACCGACAGTCATTTCGACCGACAGACAGCTATCCGGGGAACAAGGGCCCGGTGGGGTAAACCGGATGCCTTATCCCGTTTCCGAGTCGGGCAGAGCTGCCGGGTCGCCGTTCGGCGAAGGCCCGTCGGAGCGGTTGTCCGGAATCGGGGCATAGTGGTTCAGCTCGGCCTGCTTGATCAGCACCGGACATTTCATCGACGGTGTCCGGCACCGGAAAGCCTCCTGAATAATCACGCTTTTTCGTTCCAAGACTTCGTCCTTGGCTTCGAGTTTCGTCTCGAGTTTCTCCACTTTGACAGTCAGCCGGCCGATCTCGTCCTGAAGCAGGGTCACTACTTTCGACGTCTCGTCGATCCGGCGGCTGTTATTGCCGAGTATCCAGCTCACCAGCGCCACGGCGATGGGGGCGATGACGTAAATAATCCAGGTTTCCATTGATTCGGGGTTACGGATCGTAGAGGCTTTCGGGGGGATCCGGGTCCCCGGCTCGGGGCCGGAAGTTCCCAGGGTGCTGCGCAGCGTCCGGAGTACCCTCTCTCTCATCCACAGTGCAAAGATGAAGCTAATTCCGATGCGTAACAAAAAGAGCGGAAAGGGTTTACACTATTTTTCGCAGATCGGGAAAATCGGCCCATTTTTGCAGGGTCGGGAGGAAGATCATCCCGTATCTGTTACTTATTTTATAACCTTTTATCTGTTTTATGGAAGAAATTTATCGAAATGTCTGCGAGCGGCTGCGCACGAATGTGCCCGGGCTGAAAACAGTGACTTTGGACTGCGGTCAGATCGACGACCCGTCAGGGCCGGCCCTGACGCTGCCGGCAGCATTAGTGGACGTAACGTACCCGGAATGCAGCGACATCACCTGTCTGGTACAGCGGTGCCGGGTGACCGTATCGGTGCGAGTGGCGCTCCGGGCCTGGCCGGATGTGACCGACCCGGCGGAGGAACTGGGTCTCACAGAAGAAGTCTGCACGGCTCTGCAAGGCTGGACAGACGATACACTGAGTTGCCTGAGCCGTACATCGGCGGTGCCGGAGCAACGTCATGACGGGCTGAAAGTTTATCGCTTAGAGTTCGATTCGGCATTCGAGGAAGAAGAATAGTCTCCGCTCGGTTGATGCGGTTCGGGCCGGGGAAAACATTCGCTTTCCCCGGCCCGAACTGTTTCCGGATTTTCCCCCGGACCCGGGAAGAACCTCCTGCGGCGGAAAGATCGGTCGGAGATTTCTGCCGCTTGTCTGCGCGGCATACGTTGCCAGGGATTTCCCCTTGTCGGGAGGAAACCGCCCCGCGCTTAGTCTATGGCGAATTTCCGAGCCCCCCTGCCGATTCCCGGTCGAGAAGGCGGGCGGCACTGCGTTCCGCGCCCCGAAAAAATGCGTATATTTGGAGCCCTTATGATCGACTTCCAGAAAAAGACACTTTCCAACGGCCTGACCGTTATCGCGCACGAAGACCCGTCGACCCCGATGGCCGCCGTCAACGTGCTCTATCAAGTCGGCTCTCGGAACGAGGATTACGACCGCACCGGCTTCGCCCACCTATTCGAGCACCTGATGTTCGGCGGATCGGTGCATATTCCCGACTACGACAGGCCGGTTCAGCTGGCCGGCGGCGAGAACAACGCTTTCACCAACAACGACTATACGAACTACTATCTGGCGCTGCCGCGGGAGAATATCGAGACCGCTCTGTGGCTCGAATCCGACCGGATGCTGTCGCTCGCGTTCAACCAGCGGAGCCTCGACGTGCAGCGCAAGGTGGTGGTCGAGGAGTTCGCCCAGCGGTATCTCAACCAGCCGTACGGGGACATCTGGCTGCTGCTCAGGCCGCTGGCCTACGAGCGGCACCCCTACCGGTGGGCGACGATCGGGCGCGACATCGAGCATATCCGGCGGGCGACGATGGACGAGGTGCGGGCATTCTTCGCGCGGTACTACAAGCCGAACAATGCGATTCTCTCGATTGCGGGGGATATTCCCGCCGAACGGGTTTTCGAGTTGGCCGAACGGTGGTTCGGACCGATCCCGGCGGGCGAACCGGTGCGGGACGAGATTCCGCAGGAACCGGAACAGACGGCTCCCCGGCGGCTGGAGGTGCGGCGGCCGGTGCCGGCGTCGGTGATCTATATCGCATTCCACATGGGGCCGCGGCTGAGCCGGGAGGCGGTGGTCTGCGACGTGATCTCGGATATTCTCAGCAACGGCACTTCGAGCCGGCTTTACCAGCGGTTGGTCAAGGAGGCTCCGCTGTTTTCCAACGTGAATGCCTACATTTCGGGCGATGTCGATCCGGGGCTGTTCTTGGTGACGGGCCATGTGATGGAGGGAATTTCGCTCGAAGAGGCGGAGGCGGCGCTGTGGGGTGAGCTGGAGCGGCTGAAGACCGAACCGGTGGGGGACTATGAGCTGGAAAAGGTCAAAAACAAGTTCGAGGCGAACAACGTTTTCGGGGAGATCAATGTGCTGAACAAGGCGATGAATCTGGCTTACTTCGAGATGCTGGGCGATGCGGTGATGATCAACGGCGAGGTGGCGGAACACAATTCGGTGACTTCGGACGAGATCCGTTCGGTCGCGCGGCATATTTTCCGGCAGGAGAACAGCTCGACGCTGCTTTATGTGGCGGACGCGACAGCTGCGGTCTAATCGTGCGCCATTTTTTGAGGGGAGGCACAGCTTGTTGCACTGCGTTTTGCCCGGCAGCCCAATAAGCGAAACGCAGTTTCGCTCGCCCACCGCGGGGCCCCGTTGGGGCTTTTGTTAGAGTTTGAGAAGACTTATTTAAGCGGGGCCCGCCCGGCCCGAGGCGACACCCCTCTGGTTAAGGGGTGCAAACAGATCAGGACGAGCAGACAGACGATAAAAGAGATCCCGATTATATACTTTATCGTACCCGCCATCCCTTGTCCCCATTTTTCGGCTCTCGCCGCCCCCCGCCGCGAGAAGCGGCCCCCGGCGCAGAGCCGAACCGAAAAGAGGAGAAAAGTACATTAAAGAAAGTATATAATCGCGAAAGAGATTATGTTAGACCGCACCATACAACCCCCTTTCCAGCTGCCCGACCGGCTCGACATACCGGCAGCGCGGCAGACGACCCTGCCAGGCGGCATCCGCCTCTGGACGATCGACGCAGGGACACAGCCCCTCGTGCGCCTGAGCCTCGTTTTCGGAGCCGGGACACGCTATCAGCCGGCAGCATTCGCCGCATCGACCGCCCTCAACCTGATGAGCGAAGGGACAGCACGTTATTCGGCCGCCCGGATCGCCGAGAAGTTCGACTACTACGGCATCTATTACGACACCTCGATCGACCGCGACTATTCCATCGTGACCGTGAGCTGCCTGAGCCGCTTCCTGGACCAGGCACTGGAACTGCTGGGCGAAATCCTGTTCGAGCCGCTCTTTCCGGAACGGGAGCTGGAGATTTACGCCTCGAAGCGGAAACAACAATTGATCATCGAACGCGAAAAACCTTCATACCAGGCCCGCGAGCTCTTTGCCGAAGGGCTTTTCGGCAAAGAACACCCTTACGGACAAGTGTCGCCGGCGGCCGAGTACGACAAACTGACAGTGGACACCCTGCGGTCGTTCTACGAGACCTATTACAGGGCCGGAAATGTTTTTGCAGTGGCCTCGGGGCAGATCGGGACAAAGACCGAACAGACCCTGGCCGCTTTTCTGGAACGGTTCGGGGCCGCGTCGGGGCCCGGCGATCCGGGTGTTCCGCCGACCGGTTCGACACCCCTGATCCGGGAAAAACGTGAAGGCGCCTTGCAATCGTCGATCCGCATCGGCAAAGTGCTCTTTCCGAAAGGGCATCCCGACTTCAACGGCCTGCAGGTGGCAGCGACCGTGCTGGGCGGCTATTTCGGTTCGCGGTTGGTGAAAAATCTGCGCGAAGACAAAGGATATACATACGGCATCTATTCGGCGATGCTGAACATGCAGCACTCAGGTTATTTCGCCGTGGCGTCGGACGTGACGGCGGCAGCGACGGACGAAGCGGTGGCCGAAATCCTCAAAGAGGTGGAACGCCTGCGCACGGAACCGGTGCCGCAGGCCGAGTTGGATATGGTGCGGAACATCATCGTGGGAGAGATGATGCGGATTCTGGACGGGCCGTTCGGCATCGCGGACGTAACGATCGAAAACGTGCAGTGCGGCATGACGAACCAGGCGCTATCGGCGTTTTTCGACGAAGTGCGCACGATCACGCCGCAGCGGATCCGGGAACTGGCCGCACAGTGGCTCGATCCGGCGACATTCACCACGGTGATCGTCGGCGCTTGAGCTTTTTATCGTTCGGCTACTCTTTGAAAGATGAACGAAATTATGGAAGAAGAGATACGGCAGGCATTGGCCGTTTTGAAAAAAGGCGGGATCATTCTCTACCCGACCGACACCGTGTGGGGCATCGGATGCGACGCAACGAACGCAGAAGCGGTGGCCCGGATTTTCGCCCTCAAGCGGCGCGACGACGCCAAAAGCATGATCGTACTGCTCGACAGACCCGAACAAGTCGTGCGGTGGGTGCAAGAAGTGCCGCCGGCGGCCTGGGAGCTGTGGGAAGCCGCCGAAGGCGCACAGCCCCTGACCCTGATTCTGCCCGAAGGCAGAGGACTGGCCGGCAACCTGCTGCCGCCCGAGCGAACCGTGGCGATCCGCTTAGTGCAGAACGACTTCTGCAAACGGTTGATTCATAAACTCGGGCACCCGTTGGTGTCGACCTCGGCCAACATCAGCGGCCAGCCCGCCCCGGCGGCATACGGCGAGATTTCCGACCGGATCCGGGAAGGGGTCGATTACACGGTCGACCCGTCTATGGAAGAAGATTCGGCGACGCATAAAGCCTCTTCCATCATCCGGATCGATCCGGACGGCGGATTGACGATCGTGCGGACGGAAGGCAGATAATCCCGGGGCGGCAGGCCGGCAAAACACAGAGGCGGATGCGGCGCTTCGGCCCCGGCAGGACTTATTGGTAAAAACTTTCCGATTATTTCGACGAACATATACCAATTTACGGATCGGAATCGTTCTTTATCCGATTTGACGAACATATACCAATTTGCGGATCGGAATCGTTCTTTATCCGAACGGCCCGTCCGAACATTCACCGACTGAAAACACAACCTGCCTTTGGAATAGACATCTACTCTCAGCAACACTTAACAAACAGAAGTTAATACGGAAACCATGAGAAAACGATGGATGATTCTCAGCGTGTCGCTCTCCGTAGCGGCAGGCTCCCTCGCGGCGTACAGCGTCAGCCGGTTCACCGCAGAACGCTATGCGGATCGCGCAGCCACTACAGTGACTTATGACAATGAAACGGCGGACACCCACTTTGCCTCCGCCCCCGTTGGATCGACGCAAGGCATACTGCCCGACTTCACCGCAGCGGCGGAACAAGGCGTCGAAGCGGTGGTCAATATCGAGAACCGGCAGAAATACACCGTCCGGCAATACTCCAACCCGTTCGGCGGGGGAGGAATCGACCCGTTTGAATTCTTCTTCGGGCCCTCGCAAGGGCAGCAGCAACCGAGCCAGCCGCAGCAAAAGGAACGGCGTTCCGGCGGCTCCGGCGTCATCCTTTCGGCCGACGGGTATATCGTCTCGAACAACCACGTCGTCGAAGGCGCCGACGAACTGATCGTGACCTTGCACGACGGCTCCACCTACAAAGCCGCGCTGGTAGGGACCGACCCGTCGACCGACATCGCCCTGCTGAAGATCGACGCCAAAGGCCTCAAGACCATTCCGTTCGGCAACTCCGAAGAGCTCCGGCTCGGCGAGTGGGTCTTGGCCATCGGGAACCCGTACGGGCTGACCTCGACCGTGACAGCCGGGATCGTGAGCGCCAAAGGGCGCAGTTTAGGGGTAATGACCTCGCAGATGGGGATCGAATCCTTCATCCAGACCGATGCGGTGGTCAATCCGGGGAACAGCGGCGGCGCGCTGATTACGACCGAAGGGAAACTCATCGGGATCAACACCGTCATCAAATCGCCCACGGGATTTTATATGGGCTATTCGTTTGCCGTGCCCTCGTCGATCGTGCGCAAAGTGGTGACCGACCTGCGGGAGTACGGTGTGGTACAGCGGGCCATGCTCGGGATTTCGTTCCAGGCCATTACCCCGGACTGGGTGGAACACTTCGGCGAGGAAAAAGGCATTAAGGAGCCGGGCGGCATCTATATCGCGGAAGTCGTCGAAGACGGTGCGGCACAGGCGGCAGGGATCAAGCCGGGCGACGTGCTGACCCATATCGGCGGCAAGGCGATGAACACCACGGCCGATGTGCAGGAGACCATCGCCAAGCTGCGGCCGAACGACAAGATCAAAGTGACGGTCAAGCGGGACGGCTCCGTGAAGGAGTACGACGTCACGCTGCGCAACCGGGCGGGCAAGACCGACTTAGTGAAGAAAGACGACGTCAATCTGCTCGACGAGTTAGGCGCGACCTTCCGCGAAGTGAGCGACAAACAGAAGAAAGAGCTGCGCATCCGGGGCGGCATCCAGGTCGTCAGCCTCAAGGAAGACGGCTTGCTGGCCCGGTCGCGCGTGCAGCGCGGGTTTATCATCACGGCGATCAACGACATGCCGATCGCTGCGGTGAGCGACCTGAACCGGATTACGGACAAGGTGCAGTCGATCGACGGGATTTATCCCGACGGGCGGATCGTCAGCTACCAGGCGCTGGGACGCTAAGCCGCACCTGTTGGCCGAGAGCCGAAAAATAACACGAAAAAACCGATTGCTAACCGATTGACCGTCTGCATATACCGTTGTGCAGGCGGTCTTTGTTTTGAATAAACGGCTCCCGACCGAAACAAAAGCCGAACCGGTGCGTATATTAAACGCCGGCATGACTTGGAAAACAAACAAAACCATATAAATGAGACAATTAAAAATTACCAAATCGATCACCAATCGGGAGAGCGCTTCGCTGGACAAATACCTGCAGGAGATTGGGCGTGAAGATTTGATAACCGTCGAAGAAGAGGTCGAACTGGCCCAGCGGATCAAGAAAGGGGATCAGGAGGCACTCGAAAAACTGACCAAAGCGAACCTGCGGTTCGTCGTGTCGGTGGCCAAACAGTACCAGAACCAGGGGCTGACCCTCCCGGACTTGATCAACGAAGGGAATCTGGGGCTGATCAAAGCGGCCGAAAAATTCGACGAAACCCGGGGATTCAAGTTCATCTCGTATGCTGTGTGGTGGATCCGGCAATCCATTTTGCAGGCGCTGGCCGAACAGTCGCGGATCGTGCGGCTGCCGCTCAACCAGGTGGGATCGCTCAACAAAATCAACAAGGCATTCGCCCGGTTCGAGCAGGAAAACGAACGCACCCCGTCGCCGGAAGAGCTGGCCCAGGTGCTGGACTTGCCGAAGGAGAAAGTGGCGGACACGCTGCGGGTGTCGGGACGGCACGTCTCGGTCGATGCGCCGTTCGCCGAGGGGGAAGACAACAGCTTGCTGGACGTATTAGTCAATAACGACTCGCCGAACGCCGACCGCAGTCTGATCAACGAATCTTTGTCCACGGAAGTAGAACGCGCCCTCTCCACCCTGACCGAACGGGAGCGGGATATTGTCAAGTACTTCTTCGGGATCGGGACAGCGGAGATGACCCTCGAAGAGATCGGCGAGCAGTTCGGCCTGACGCGCGAGCGGGTGCGGCAGATCAAGGAAAAGGCGATCCGCCGGCTGCGGCACAGCTCCAGAAGCAAACAGCTCAAGACATATCTGGGGTAATATCGATTCGGGGCGTGTTGACATGGGGGAGGGGTCTTTTTTCAGGAATGAAAAAAGACCCCTCGTTTTTTTAGCCGGATCGTCCTAACTTTGCTGCGGAACGGGCAGTCCGGGATTTTTCCGGAGTGCCGCAGCAGCCCTTTCAGGTTTTTGCGGCAGAGTGAACGATAAATTCAGCGGCCCGCTGACCGCCCTGCGGCGATTAGCTATTCTTTCGCCCGGTGCCGCCCTTTCGGTTCCGGGCCTATTTTGAGCGGCCGCTGCTGCTTTTCGGCTGTGCGTGGCCCCGCCCCGGGCTTCCGCGATGCGGGTATGCGCACGGGAGGCGAGGGTGATTTGTGGAATGTCGGCGGTGGCGGGTACAGTTGGGCTTCGACAGTTAGTGACACTTTCAGTGTGTACTTGACCGTCGAGCCGACGAAAACCAATCCCAGCTTCGCGCATGGCCGCGCCCACGGCCTTCAGGTGCGGTGCCTCCAAGTATTTATCGCCCGGACTGCCCGTCCCGTTTTTACCGCCCGATCCGGTGCCGCGTGATACAAGGGAGGGGTCTTTTTTCA
>NZ_CANQYJ010000047.1 GCF_947628055.1 uncultured Rikenella sp. | reverse complement strand
GGGATGCTCTTCTCGCTGCTGGCCATCGTTCTCTACCTGCCCCTCTTCCTGCCCCTGAAACGGTAGGGTAGTAGGGGAACTCCCCTACCTAAGCAGGCTCTTGGGGAAAGATGGGAAATAGATGGAGCGTTACAAATAAGTCATATGCTCGGTTTGTTCGACCGACTGCGTACAACTTGATCATGATGCTAAGAGCACCACGCGGTTCTCTCTGTCTAAGAGGAAAGTGTGGAATATTTTATCTTCTAATTTCAATTTATTTTTCCGTAAGAATAACCGTTCCGAATCGACAACAAAATTACGAATTCTATACCGATGCGTCCACATATCGATACTTTGCGCATTCGGAGTTCCGACATAATAAACGATGTCAATATCATATTGACAAAAAACCGAATCAGACCTGAGTATATACCACTGCCGAAAGTCATCCAAACAGACATTGCATCGCCCATCGATAAATGTAACTATTTTCGGCTCCGGTTTTGCCAATATATGACGAACTCCGGTATCCTGGAGCGGTTCCAATAACTCAATGTCCTTCATACCGGAAATGATCTCCCGTACATCGGTCGGGCTGCAAGAAACCACCCCGATACACATAAGAACAACGATAAGAAAAAATCGAAAATTCATATCCAATGATCCCGGATTATTGTTCGATTAACCAATCATTATTTCAACTTCGTAAATAATAAAACAAGCGGATACTCATCAACATCCACCGTTGTTCCTCCCTCCATCCTTACCCGACGATCGACCAATTGCGGAACTCCGATCACCGGCTCCACATACGAAATCAACGTCGCCGGATCATCCTGTACGAATCCGACAGGAAACAGCGGATCAGCTACATCATATGTCTCGGGACGGATTTCTCGAACCACCGCCTCGTGTCCGTCATACACCAAATGGTACTTAATCTTCCCCGCATTGATGCAGCCAAACACATAGGAACCTACCACCCACGGCGACTCCGAAGTCAATCGCATTCGGTCGTCATCATAATATTTCATATAACGCCGATAGTCTGTCAAAGCCTCTTGCGGGATATTTTCCCTGCCATAATCGAAACCAACGACATAAACCATCGAATCGGCTGCCTCGTCATAACGGTAAATATTTTCGCCGAAAATCGTAAACAACTCAACTGGACCGCAGAAAGCATTCCACTGCGAGCGTGAAACGGCACCCTGATCAGAACGAGGACGAGCTATCTGGAACCGGATCGGATGCAACACGCTGTCCGTGATCAAGACTTCGTGCAGGAGATAATCATCTCCCAGATCCTCGTTGTATGGCGACAGAACAAACACCATACGATTCTCCGCCATCCGGTGACATTCATAAGCGGCGAACGGAAGCGGAATCGTTCGTACGAATTGTCCGTCATCGGCCCGATAAACCTGTACTCGTTGTTGCAATATGTCGGTGACAAAAACTTCGTTGCCGGAGATGGAAAAATCGGAAATATTCAAGGCTTCCTGTGGTCCTTTTCCGCGCGGGGCCAACTGATACAAAAAATGCCCTACACTGTCATAAACATTCAGCGAACGGCTTTGAAGTTCATCCAAACAATATATTTTCTGACGATAACTCACAGCTTTGGTAATATAACCTTGGATATGAGTTGCAGGAGCAGTAAGGGCAACATACCAAATACTGTCAGACAGACCTTCCTTTCCCTCGGAGGAGGTTTCCAATGCCGCATACACATCGATGACAGAACCGTGTTTGGCATGGTAAGGTGATTCGCCGCAGCCAACAAAAGCAAGACTTACAAAAAAGAAAAGAAAAAGGTGTTTCATGACAGACCATTGTGTGGATTAACGTTAAACTTTACATGTAGACCCGGTCGTTCTTGTGGGGAACGACCGGGCAATGATTATCTACAAGGTATTTCCGAGCAATTCGTTTGAATTTCTGCCGCACATCGATATCCGTTGCCAGTAAACCATCCTGGACAATCGTATTTTTTCTGTGGGGCATTCAAGAATTCCTGACCAGGAATTAAATCAGGATCCTCTGGATCTAAAAATGCCATCGCTTCAAGATTGGCCAGCGTCAGGTCCGACATCCGTTGTTCGGGCTGCACCATCAAGTAACTGGTCACCGCCCCGGTGCCCAGTAGCAGGGCTCCGCCGGATGCCAGCATCATTTTAGTCAATTTTTTCATCACTTGAGAAATTTAAAACGGTTGGTTTTTCAGGACGAAAAAATATCATCAATATCAAAGATAAATCTTTAATTATCAAAAAACAAGTTTTTTTGCTGTTAAAATTCACCCCCTCACCCCTGCCGGCGGCAGCGTGCCGAGCACAGCGGCCTGCCCGGCGAAAGAGCCGAGGGCCGATAGGAGGGTCAGCCGTTTATTTTTCCGGTTCGGTGGGTAACGTACCGTCATTTTCGACGAGTTTGGCGATGGTGGACTTATATAGAGCTCCCACATCTTCGGATTCCCGATCGGAGACCCTACGAGCACCACCTGGTTCTCTCTGTCTAAGAGGAAAGTGTGCATTGTTTTGTAACCAACCAACAACTGGTTTGTGTCTACAAATGTCCCTTTCGGATCCAAAAGACAATGAAACCCTAAATCATGAATCATGGAATCTAACTCAAAGTCTATCTGCTCTTGTTGTAAAATGAAAACTATCGGCAAATCCAACCCTCTTACACACAAATCTTCTTTCTGAATATACCAGTTCCGGAGTTCCATTTCACAAGCCGTACATTCTTTTGTCGAGTCTACCGTAATGATTATTTTGGGAGCCGCAAAAGTCGACAAAGAATCTCCGGCACGAGTAAACAGGTCTTGATCGAATAATAATTCCTTTCCGGATAATGCTCGAAGTTGTTGCGCAGCAATATCTGTCGATTTGCTCATGCAACCGTACTGGCCGATAAGTACGAATAATAAGGTGAACCTGAATAAAGTTTTCATGTCAAATTCAGAATACAGAATTTAAGTCGTAAATATCTATCCGATCCGGCGCATCGAGGTCGATCGCGTACAACCGCCGGTGGCGCTCCGAAACGGCATAAGACAGGCGCTTGTATCGTCGTTGAAGCAGAAGCCTGCTCCGTAATCCGGTCTGCCAGCTCCACACCAGAATCTGAGGGGTATAATCGCCCGAAAAAACCGCCCGGTTGGGTACCCCGTCGTAGAAGGTCAGAAAGAAAAACGAGTTCGTCGGATAGGAGCGTCCCGCAAACGAAGGGCACGTGCCGGCCCGGTACGATTCGTAATCGGGCCCGTCGACCGGATAGGCCGCGAAGCGCACCTCTTCCAACAGTTCACCTTCAGGCGTATATTTCCGAATCAGATTCCGGTTGTTGTAGAAGCTATAGACCGTATCCCCTCCCTGCCGGGCGACATTGGTTTTAAACTCTAAGATAAAACGCCGCCGGTCGTCGTACGGCGAGGGTGGATAAGTGCCGCATTCGGTAATCTGCCCCTCCTTGTAGATCAGATGCTCGGCCCCGGCGCCGTTCGTATGTCCGTTCATGAAAAAATGGTTTTCGCCCAGCTTGGCCAGGCCGTTCACGGCATCGTAGATCACGATCGGAGAGCGACGGACCACCCGAAGCCGGCCCTTTTCGATCCGGATCTCTTTTTCGATGCCGTTGTCCATCACGCAGAATCCGGAGTCGCTGGGCAGGATATAAGCCCCCGACAGAAAGGTCATCTCGTTCGGCCCTCGCCCTCGGGCTCCGCAGGCGAACAGGAAATCGAGACTCCGGGCGTCGAAACAGCGGAAAATGCCGGTATGCCTTCGGCCTTCTTCGACAATCAGGTAGTCTCCCAAGGTCAAGATGCCGTCCGGGGCCCACAACGCGCTGTTCAAAGAGACACTCTGCACCTTCAGCTCAATCGTCGGCACTCGGTCCAAGTTGATTGAGGTTTGCCGGACGATCGCCTCGCGGCTGCATCCGACACAAATCAAAAACAACAAACTATTTACAACAATACCGGTTTTCATGATCTATGATTTAAAAAGCGACGCATTGTGCAATGCGTCGCAATCATTCGAGGATTACTTTCTACACTTCGCGAGTTGGGAATAATCTGTACAAGTTTCATCCAGGCAGGTCGAACATTTTGTAACCGTTATATAGCCAGCACCAAATGCCGCGCACCCGACCCGGAGCTGCAGGAATAAACGGTCATCAGAGCCAACCCGACAAAAAAACTGCGTAAACTCAGCCTTCGAAAATCAGTAAGCATATCTATAAACATACGACAACCCGTCTTCGTACGATAAAACGTAAATCTGCCGATGTTCCGGATCCACGTCGAACGAAAGAATACGCTGATCAAGACGCAATTTCATGACGGGATTCCCATCCCAATCAAAGGCATAGATATACGGTATTTTTTGTACCTTGTCCGATACAGCGTTGCCGGAGTAGGAAGCCCAGATCAATCCGCCTCGCTCGACACACACAAAATAGGCATCTCTGGTCTCACCATTGATCGAAAAGGCCGGATAGGCATTCCCCTTTTGCTCGCACCGAAATTTGGGATAGAAGAGCGACGGACCATGTCGACGATGCAAACGCTTGCCGGTTTTTAAGTCATAAATGTCGATCAAATCGGTGCTTTGATACAAAATTGCCATCCGGCTGACGGCTGAATCCACAACGGCGTTACATTGAAATATTTGAGACAGATATTGCACACCCACCGGTTCAGCCAACTCGGGATAAGCTCCGAAAGAGCGCACGACTTGTCCGGTCTTATCGTTTGTTACAATCAACGGAGCGTCATCCGAAGCCAAAACCAGCGAAAAAACTTCATTCCGGGAGGGAAAACTTCTCCAGCACGGCGTATCTCCCAGCCGGATTTCATGCTGAGGCCGAATCGTAATTGCGGCCAAATCGGGACTGTTAACGATTTGATTTAGACTATTCCGGAGGCTATCGGTATCGTATAATAAGACTTTGCGTTGTTTGAAATCGGTGTATACGAGCTCGTTGTTGAGAGCCGAAAAATACAGATATCGACCTCCGAGAACTTCACCGGGGCCTCGCCCGCGACTTAAAAAATCACGGAGCCACTTACCTTCGCTCGTATAGGCCGAAATCCGGTTCTTAGCCCGGTCGCTATTGACCAGATAGATGAAACCGTCCTGCTGAACGATTGTCAACGGTTCGAATAGTTCCGGAAATGGCAAACGTTCCCCAATGAGTGAATTGGTGTCAGGAATATCACTGTCGGTGAATATGACAGCTTCCGGGTAGCTCGATCCTGTTTCCGAGGGAGATGTAGTGGTTGTACAAGAGAATAACAGACCAGCTAAACTAAGCATCAAAAATAATTTCCCCATATTGATCAGGTTAAAAGCCGGCATATCTTTATGCTGGCTAATTAAAAGAGCCTTATTTTCTATAACTCACAGGTAAAAGTAAACATAATTCCATTGATAGAAACCGGGACTGGGCAGGCTTTGTTCGGATCGCGATAACAAAAATCATTACAATCCAGTTCCATTTCAACTCCCGGCCATTTGTCCGGATTGTCCGGATCATCTATATCGAATGCCATCGCTTCAAGATTGGCCAGCGTCAGGTCCGACATCCGTTGTTCGGGCTGCACCATCAAGTAACTGGTCACCGCCCCGGTGCCCAGTAGCAGGGCTCCGCCGGATGCCAGCATCATTTTAGTCAATTTTTTCATCACTTGAGAAATTTAAAACGGTTGGTTTTTCAGGACGAAAAAATATCATCAATATCAAAGATAAATCTTTAATTATCAAAAAACAAGTTTTTTTGCTGTTAAAATTCACCCCCTCACCCCTGCCGGCGGCAGCGTGCCGAGCACAGCGGCCTGCCCGGCGAAAGAGCCGAGGGCCGATAGGAGGGTCAGCCGTTTATTTTTCCGGTTCGGTGGGTAAGGTACCGTTATTTTCGACGAGTTTGGCGATGGTGGACTTGTAGAGCTCCCACATCTTCGGATTCCCGATCGGAGAACCTACGAGTACCACCCGGTTAGCTCTGTCTAAGAGGAAAGTGTGGAACATCGGGTTCGCCGGCAAACCCGGATTCGCCCGCTCGAAAGAGCCGGCCTCCACCGCCCATTCCCGAAAACCGCCAACGCCGCCCGTTCCCCTGCCGCCGCATCGGGTTCCGAATCGAACGTTATGGTCACATCTGAAACTGCTACATATTGACTCGTCACATCCCGATAGTACAGTTCGCCGAATAGATTATCCGCTGCCGAACCTGCCGGAAGAATTGGATTGAACTCCACCCGGTGGATTTTCGGCGGCCCGGCCACTAACCAATCTCCCGTGTCGAGCATCGCCGGATTTCCCTCCTCGTCGAAGTAGACCGCTTCGACATGCCCCCGTCCGATCCCGCTGAATGCCCAAGGTATCCGCCCGCCTCAAAGCCTGCCGGGACGAGAAGAAGTAACCAAGACACGCGAAATGCGGCCCTTTGCGGCAGTGTAACCGGCTGTTTGTAAACGGTTCGGTCGCCCGCAGGAGGAATGGTCACGATCGAAAGGATCGGGCAGGGAGATGTACTCGCCCGGTCACTGGTTTTCGGAGTGCCAGGTCGCCACTTCCCGCTTGATCTCCATCGTGGCGGGGGAGGTAACTTTTTCCTGAAAATCCAGCACGCGCCGGCACATCGGCTCCAACTTGTCGGTCTGGCCGGTTTCGCGGTATAATTTGGCGAGCAGGTAAAGCGGGTAGATGCGGTTCGGCACCATGTAGTACGCCCGCAGGTAGCAACTTTCAGCCCGTGACGGGTCGCCCAGAGCTTTGTAGTTGTTGCCCATGACGTTCCGGAACATAGGGTCGGCACTCAAGGCTGCGCCTTCGGTCAGTATGGCGTTGCTGCCGGCATAGTCGCCCGTGAAGTGCAGCGAGTGACCGTATTCGTACAGGAACGCTGGCTCCGCTTTCAACAGCGGGTATTGCTCCTTTGCGCTGCGAGCCACTTGTTCGTAGAGTTTCATACCGTACATCATGTGGTCGGTGTGCCATTCCCGGTAAGCTTTTTCGCGAGGTTTTTCGTGACGCCACAGGACGAATGTCAGAGGAAGCATCACGACCGCCCAGAACAGGAACGCGACATATCGGTTCACTCTGATGCCCCGTGCCGCAGGAGCTGCCGCTGCCAACAGAAATACCCCGGCCAACAGGAATTCGGCCAGCGAGAAAGGGTAGGAGGCGAAAGCGAAAACCAACAGGCTCACGGCACCGAAAAACAGGCCGCCGGTACTCGCCCGGCGTCTCCAAAGTCCGTACAGACAGAATCCGGCAGCAAGGACGAACAGCAGACCTCCGACCAAGCCTCCCTCTGTCGTTATGTGCAGGTACTCGTTGAAGGCGTCATCCGGCGTGCCGGCTACCAGAACTTCCCGTTCGGCCCGTGGTGCGGCGGCAAAATAGGCTGCCTGTTCTTCACCGTAGGCTCCGGCGAAACGACCGAACCCGCATCCCAGAACAGGCTGCTCCCCGATCATCCGGGTGGAGTTTTTCCAGATCAGGAGCCTGCCTTCGGCAGAGTCGCGTTTCATGTGCCAGGTCGCCGTCGCGCCGGCAATGAGCATCACGCCGGCACCTACCGCCATGCCGAGATACAGTTTGCGGTGACAAGAGGCGAACAACCGCAGGGTGGAAAAGTATCGGACAACGATCACGGCGCCGCAACCGGCAAGGGCGGCTGCCCAAGCCGTGCGGCTCATCGTAATCGGCAGGATCACGAGGCTTAGGAAAAAGACGCTGCCGGCCACCCATCGGTACAGAGGATGCTCTGCCGACAGGCGGCGGAGCATCCCGTATAGGGCGACGGGAAGAAATACCGCCAGGAATCCGCCGTATGGCCCCGGGTTGTAGAAAGTTCCCGTCGCGGCATACAGGGCGTGGTTCGAGACGCGTTCGCCACAGCTTTGCAGAATGCCCAGAGCGGCTTCGTATCCGGCCGCGAGCAACAGGATCAGCAGCAGGACCCGGAAGATCCGCTCCGAGGTGAAAAGTATCCGTAATCCGGCATACCACATGCCCATGCCTGCCGCGAAGATCAACCGCATGGGGTCAGCCGTACCCCACAGTGCGGTGTTCAACAGGTAGTAGGCCAGGCCGAGACCTGCGACCGCATCGGTCGCGGTCAGCCGGTAAGAGGCGGTGCGGTTGCGGAGCCGGCCGGCCATGTGAAGCGTTACGGCGGCGGCGAAAATCACCAGTAAGGGTAACAGGGTGAAGTATTTGGCGGTAGTCAATCCGTTGTGCAGGGTCGACGAGGTGACCGGGATAATATAGAATACAGTGCCGGCGGCCAGGGCGACAAAATACTCTCCGATGGTGATAAACAGCTCTTTTTTCATAATTTTAGATTCTAAAGGTCGTACTTTTACGATTCAAAAACAATAGAACGGACGTATGGATGCACGTTGCAAAAAGAATATTCTGAAATGGGGAATGCGCGCTGTTGTGCTGCTGGCGGTGCTTTTCGTAATGAAATATGTGCTGTGGATATTTGTGTGGGATCGCTATCCGGTGCCGACGGACTCGATGTACCCGACGATCGTGCCGGGCGATCGGATCATGGTCGACAAGCTGGTCTTCGGGGCGAGGATCTATAAATCGACCGATTTTCTGGCCGACACGTCGGAGCCGCCGGTATTCCGTATGCCGGGCTTCCGGCAGCTCAGGCGCAACGATATTGTGGTGTTCAATTTTCCGAATATCGGCGAGCAGGGGATTTGGTTCCGGATCAACCAGGTGTTTGTCAAACGGATCGTCGGTCTGCCGGGCGACACGTTGTCGGTGGAGAGGGGTTTTTTCCGGATCGCGGGGCTGGCGGATACGGTGGGTTACCTGCCGGCGCAGCGGCAGATTGCGCGGATGCCGGACAGTGTGGTTGCGGCCAGCCCGCACCGGATCTATCCGTGGTGCGTGCCGCAGTGGACGATCCGCAATTTCGGGCCGATCTATGTGCCGCGGCGGGGGACGACGGTGATGCTGGACAGCCTGACGTTTCCGCTTTATTTGCCGATCATGCGGCGCGAAACGGGGTGTGAGGTGGTCGAAGCTCCGGCGGGGGCATATCTCATTGACGGCCGGCCGGCGACGCGGTACACGTTCCGGGACGATTATTATTTCGTGGCGGGTGACAATGGGTTGAGTTCGTTCGATTCCCGTTATTTCGGGTTTTTGCCGGAGGATTATATTGTGGGGGTGGCCACTCGGATATGGGATTCGCGTGATCCACATACGGGGAAGATGCGGTGGAAGAGGTGTATGAAATCACTGTGATATATGTAAATAGTAGCGATATTTGCTCCTTTGTAAGGATAAATAATTATCTTTAATGCGGAATCAGAGTTTGATCATCCGCTTTTTTATTTATTTAAACCTTACTAAAGATGAAAAAGAAACTTTTTTGGGGCCGCTTCGGTGTTGTTTTTTGGGGCGGGTATTGTGGCAGCCCTGCACGCTACGCAAGTATCAGAACGGACTTCGGCCATGATGCTGGACAATGAACAAGCTGGATAACAACAATGGAGATTGTACAACGGACGGTAACGGCAATTATTTTTGTGAGAGTTCGTGGTGGATACACGATTGTGTCCGCCAATAACGAAGGAGAAGCTGTCTCAGGATAATTATTCGGCAAATGAGAGACGGAGTATATTCCTGCCTCTCATAGTATATTCCCACATCGAAAACAAATTTCTAATTTGCGCTGAACTTATGCGGTATAACCAGATAATTTTTAAACTAATCTGTAGTTTACCTGTTCTTTTGTTTGGAGCGTGCAATGGTTATTCGCCGCATCCCAATCCGGTTCCTGAGAATCCCGGGGCCGAAGAATGCGCGATGGTTGCAGACGGTCAAATAATCTTATTTCTGAATTCCGTCACTTCGAACAACACAATATCTTCGCAATATTTATCGAATGATCATCTATTTTCGTTCTTGGCTAATGATCAACAGATAAATGTTTATGATCTGACAACCAATAGGTTTTGTTATAAAATTCCGGTATGTAAGTCTTCTCTGAATCATCCGGTGGCATACAATATCGTCAGTCCGGACTCAATTTATGTGCTCGATTACAGTGGGATTATCGGCTTGATAGACCGAAACGGGAATTTGCGGGAGAAACGTTCTGCTGTGTCCCGTTGTAAGTATTATCCGATACCTATTACAGGAATATCACCCTTGATATTGAGAGATGGCCGGTGGATATTTGCGGGGAATATGGCAGGAGAATATTCGGATGAGAATGGGGAGAATAGATTGACACTCTGTATGGTAGACTCGATTTCCGGTGAAGTGTCGGCTTATATTCCCTATCCGGACATCTACCGCGATCAGAACTGGGGCGGAGGATTGTTCCGCTGGGTGTACATGACTTACAATCCGACAAGCGATCGTGTCATTATGAGTTTTCCGGCCGATCATTTCATTTATGAAGTCAATCTGCAAGATTTCTCGACCCGGTCCTATTATGCCGGTAGTAAGTATATCGATAAAACCGAATCACTGAACAGATACAAAAGACTACCGTTAGGCTCTGAAGGTAAAATACGACACTTTGCTGAAACCAACAGCTATGCAAGGATTCTTTATGATCCTTACCGGAACGTCTATTATAGAATAGCTGAACAGGCGACCCGTTATGATGAAATGAAAGGTTGGAAAAAACCGGTCTCGGTGATTGTCATGGACAGTACATTTCGAATTATCGGAGAGAGTCTTGTCGAAGATTCCTTTTCTCCCGGTTACCGCTACACCTTATTTGTTGACCGGAACGGATTACAATTCCAGCAAAAGTCGGATGAAGATCACCTGATTTTCCAAACGTATAAATTTACATCTACGAAATGAACAATAAACTGCAATATAAACTTTTGATCTTAGTCTGTTGTTGCCTTGGGATGATGCAGGCATGCAGAAGCAATCATATTGAGAAATTCAACGCTGTCATTCACAAAACGGTGGCATCTTCGGTTGACCTATCGAAATTAGAATATATTGTAATTATTCCCAATGAAGGTTGCGGCGGTTGTATTACTTATGCGGAAGAGTTCTACAAACGCAACAGAGACAGGGAAGATATTCACTTTGTGTTTACCCGTATCATGTCTCGTAAAATTCTGAAGCAGAAAGTCTCTATCAATCCGGAAAATACTTATTTAGATGAAGCGAACATTTTTCTGGAGGCTTATCCTGTCGACCGCAATATCTACCCCTGCATTTTGAGGCTTCGGGAGGGAAGTGTGACAGAGATTCATTACCAATCGCCGCAAGAGGATGGCTTCGCAATGTTAACCGAAACAAACACACTTTCAGACAATGGTTTCTAAACTTACATTCGCCGGGCTCTGCCTGTGTCTGCTGCTAACCCGGTGTTCCGAACGCCCCGACGGTGCGGCTTGTCCGGTCATACCCCTGGGGGCCTCGATCGGGCAAACTGCCGGACAAGAAGCAGGTTTCACGCTTAACCATTTGGCACAGACTGTTGAAATGATCCCGATACAGACCGTAGAGGGCTGCCTGATGGCTCAACCGAGAATTTGTTGGGCGCAGGACTCGATTCTGATCCTGGAGGACAGGGCGGTTATCTATCGAATAAACAGCGCCACCGGTCAGATACGAACGGTAATTGACCGAAAAGGGAAAGGGCCGGGCGAATATATGATGATCGGGGATGTGGTGTGCGACCCGCGTCGTGGGGAGATATATGTCAGTGACTTGGCACGCAAGATTAACACTTACACGCTGAATGGTCGTTTCCTGTCAGCCAGCCCCGTCGATTTTATCGGAGGTTTCAATCAGCTGCCCGACCGGAATTTTGCGATCACCTATTATCCCTCCTCATACCGGACGGTATGTGTAGGCATTTACGATTCGACATGGAACAAAGTGTGCGACTATTTGCCGTTTGCCGACGTGACTCAGCAGAACCGGACCGGTTCGGTCTCCGTCGAACCGATCAGTCGTCAGAATGAACAGTGTTACTATAAAAGCACATTGGGTGACACGCTGTATCGTTTGTCATCTCGCGGACCTGTTCCGGCGCTCGTATTGGACAAAGGTGAGTTGCGGCTCCCGGCGGCGATCGCGATGGATGTGACCCGCAAAAAAGAACGATCTGAATACATTTTCGGAGAGTATGGATTTCTGGTGGATAAATTCTACTTCGTATCTTTCTATTATGACAATAGGAAGTATTATGATATTTGGGATTTGAATACTTCCGCTTTGGTGTACCGCAACGTTTTGAGCTCTCCGTCCGATCCGGAAGGGGTAGTGGTGGCGGTCGATCAAAAGCAGATTAACTTTTGGCCGAAATATGTACATGACGATTGCCTCTATGCCATTGTTGGGGCTGATACGGGGATTGTTCCGGGCCTTGATGAAAATAGTAATCCGGTAATTGTAAAAATTAAGATCCGTTCTTCTGAATAATGGCTGCTGTTTGTCGTCGCGACTCGGATCTGGGATTCGCGTGATCCGCATACGGGGAAGATGCGGTGGGGGAGGTGTATGAAATCACTGTGATATATGTAAATAGTAGCGATATTTGCTCTTTTGTGAGGATAAATAATTATCTTTAATGCGAAATCAGAGTTTGATCATCCGCTTTTTATTCATTTAAATCTTACTAAATAAAGATGAAAAAGAAAATTCTTATTGGCGCCTTCGCGGCGCTGGCACTGGGAGCGGGAGCTGTTACAGCTGCGCACCTTTCGGGTAACGGCTTCTTCGGCGGCCTAACTAAAGACAATGTAGAATCGTTGGCTTCATGCGAATTAAGGGATAATGATGGTTAGGTTATCTATGCATGCTCCGGCGATTCAGATTTCTGTAGTCTGCCGAGCGGAAGCCTTACTTGTTCAGAAAAACGTGTATGGTAAAAAATTAGACTTGTCCCAAAAGGGGCAGGTCTTTTTAATGTAATTTAATGAAATCTTTATTATGATACGTTTTTGGGGAGGAGGAATAATACTAATATGTATAAGTCTGTTCACCGGGGGATGTCGTCAAATCTCCACTGAGTTGCCAAGTGTGTCATTGCCTGTGGATATTAAAACGAATGCCATTGATTTGGAAGTGGATACAATGATTACTTCCGAGGCCTTTATACATGCGAAAATGTATTATGTGTATAAAGATAGTACGTTAATCGTGATTAATCAGGCTACAGAAACAGTTCCTTATTTGGAAGTCCGAAACTTGACAGACAATTGGAAGATCGGCAATTATATTCCGCTGGGTAAAGGACCGGGCGAGATGTTGCGGGTAGTGGCATACTTAGAAGGGAATACTTTGAAAGTGAATGATTTTGTCAAAAAGCAAATAGCTTTTGTCAATCTGGATTCATTGTTGAAAAATCCGAATGGATATCAAATATCCTCATGCAATTATCAGGTCCTGACGAATGCTATTAACCGTTTCTCAGACGGAAAATTGTTATTTGAAAATCCTTATTGCTTTAGTGATTCTAAGTCCGGTATTGAAAATAAAAACGCACCTCGCCTGAAAATTGGTGATAACACGACCAATGACGAGGACTTCGGAACGTATGATTATGTGACTCATAATGTTTCGCAGGGAAGGCTTGTCTATAATCAAAATCGGAATCGAATCGTTTACGCTTCGTCAAGTATACCTGTGGTTGAGATTTATGATTCGACATTGGCTCCATTGATGCGAATTGTCGGTCCGGATTCTTTTGATGATCAGATGTATGTGATTGCTCCGGATGGATTGGTGACATATAAGAAAACAGCTCCTTACGCTTATCTTACATACAGTTACGACGACGACTATTTCTATCTGGTTTATAACGGTGAGCTGATCGATTTCAATGTGAAGCAAGAGAAGGATCTGCACACATGGATTTTCCGGTTCGACTGGGACGGGAATTTCGAGGGCAGCTACTATTATCCGGGCTATGTCAACGCCATCTCGATCAGCGGGGACGGCAAGTCTTTCTATGCTTCGGCGCGCGACGAGGATAATATGCCGATGCTGGTCAAACTCAGCGGAATCGAATAATGATGAGATATTGCTTATTTTTCTTACTGGCCTTGCTGCTGGGGAGCTGCGGGGGGCCCAAGGGGGCTGACGTGTCGGCGGAGGAGATGAAGATCGGGGAGCGGGCGGCGATTCTTTTGAAGATCGTCGAGGGGATCGATACCGCACAGATCAAGCGGGTGCCTGTCGCCGAGGAGATTGCCGGGTTGCAGGGCGTAATGAATTCGGTGCTGGTCGGCAAGACGGGCTATGGGATGTTCTACCTGCTGAATTCCGGGTGTTCGGTCTGTATCGCGGAGTTGATCGATTTCAGCTACGCCTTAAAGAAGAGCGGTTTGGAAATCCCGGTGTATGTGGTGCCGTCCAGCCGGAGTCATGTGCCGACAGTGGAGTATTATCTGGAACAGCCGGAAATGAAATCGGGGACCGAGCTACATGTCTTGAAACATTCGCTGCGGGGGAGTCTGATCACGGAGCGGAACAGAACGGTGGTGGTAACCTACGGAGGGCGCACGGTCGAGCAGTTCGTGTTCGAGCCGTAAAGGCCTGTTTCGGTCTCTTTTTCGCCGGAGAACGCTGTTCCATAGGGGAGATGGGGTGTGGTATATGAGGAAGTTTTTACAGAAATCGACGAATCGGTTGCTGTGCGGGAACCGCTTGTCCGGAATGTCCTTGCAGCCGTTGCGCAGATTAGGAGAGAGGATATTCTCTCCCGTGTTTTTTATATAATGTTTGCGAATCATGAACCTAAAAATTGTTTTTCCTTCTCTGATCGGTTTGTTGTTATTGGGGAGTTGTGGGGAACATACCAGCAAACCGGCGGCCGATGCTGAGACGGTTGTGGCGTATGATCCCAATGGCGGCAGCGATCTGTTTCATTCCGACCTGATCCGGGAGATCGAACTCGTTCCGTTGGAGACTTCCGATTCATCGTTGATCGGAACCACTCCGGAATGTATGATGGATACGCATGGGAACTATTATATTGCAGATATTAATGGCAGTCAGAAACTATTGCGTTATGATAGTACCGGCCGTTTTTTGAATGCGATCGGCAACCGAGGCCGGGGACCGCGCGAGTATCTGGGGCTTTCCAATTTTCTGATCGATTCGCTTACGGAAAATGTTTTCGTGTTTTCAAATCTGGACCAGAAAGTCTGCATTTACGGAAATGACGGTAGTTTTGTTTCCAACCGTACTTTTAACACACCCTTTTTTCAGGGTTGGCCAGATGGAGAAAATTATTGGCTGTATGAAGGCTATATGAATGGAAGTTCAGACTACCGGGTACTTAAAGTGGATGCACAGGAGAACATAATCGAAACTATTTTGCCCGCTGATATACAGATCATGCCGATGGAAGAATCCTTTCCGGTATTCATACCGGATCCGAATGGAAATCTTATGTTAAGGGAAACATTCAGTGATCGGATTTATCGGTTGTCGGCCGATAGTGTGATTCCTGTTTACGGATTTGATTTCGGAAAATACAGTATTCCTCAGGAATATTATCAAATAGGCGATGTACGACAGTCGGTGGAATATATCATGAAACGTGATTTTGCTTGCATCGATCGCTTTATGGAAAGCAATCATTATGCAGTCATCCAAGTGTTATTGAAAAAAAAGGATGATAGAAACGCACTCGTCTATGGTATCCTTGATAAAGCTACCGGTGGATGGCAATGGTATACTTTTGAAGATATCCTGAAAAATAAATCTTTAGGTGCAGGTTCTGTTCGGATGCTTACAGCCGGGGACGAACTGATCTGCCTGGTGGATCCGATGCGCCTGATGGAGATGGCGCCGGAAGAGCGGTCGATTTTCCGGAATCCGGAGGTCATAAACAGCCTTACGGAAGAGAGTAATCCGGTGGTGCTCAAATGCCGACTGAAATAACCTTTTCCCATGAGTAAGAAAAACCTATTTGCCGCCGCGATCATCGTTATTGTGCTTCTGGTCGGCTCCAATATCTATTTCATAGCGCAGAGCAGTCGCTTGAGCACTCAGTTGGTGCAAGTTTCGGCCGGTGGTAGGGGGCCGTGCCCGGAATATCTTCGTGCCGAGCAAAAGCAACCGGAGGTACTCCGAGATGTATTACCGCTATTTGGGAGGATACTAAACAGGGCGAAATAGCTGTGGATGTCGATGATAATAGTCTTTTGTAAAAATAAATTGATTATCTTTAGGGCGGACATAGGTCCGCTTTTTTGTTTATTTAAACCTTACTAAGAAGAAACTTCTTTTCGGCGCTTTCGCGGCGCTGGCATTAGGGGCGGGGATCACCACTGCCGTGCACATTACCCAAACGACGGATCGTACCTCGGCCATGATGCTCGAGAACGCCGAGGCATTGGCTTTGGGTGAAATGATTGGAAACGAATATTGCGACACCGGCTATGAAGGCGATCTGTGTGCCATTGTATTCGATGCTAAAGGACAGGCGTTTACATTGTTTCATTACAATTGATTTTAACAAAACGGGCCGGGTATTTTTCAAGGTCCGGCTTTAATATGTATACACGAATGAGGTTTATTATTCGTAGTTTGATAATCGGCAGCGCATGGCTATTGGCTTCTTGTACCCCTTCTGAAGGGCCCCTGAATTTGCAAGATATTACTAAGGATAGCCGCGCAGTGGCAGGCCATGCTTTGCCCATCCAAGTCATATTGGCTCATCCTTACCAGATACAATACATGAACGGCTGCCTGCTTTGGGTGGATAGAACCAAAAATAAGCTCTTGACCATTTACGACCTACACAAGAGACAGGTGGTTACGCAAGTGATTAATCAAGGTAAAGGACCGAATGAGGTGCTTCCGCCGTTGCAATTGCAGGTCGATTCTCTGGCTGGTACCGTGGGGCTGCTTCAACGGCGCACGGGGCAATACGTTGAATTACGGTTTAGCGATCTGTTGTGCGACAGCATCGTTCCTGTACGTCAATTCAGTTTTGACGGTGGGGCGGATAGGTGTCTTAAACTGAGCTCCGACAGCTATTTGTTTACTTACATCTTCCCGGATACGGTCGCTTCTGCCTGCATTTCTGACACCACGGGGAAACCCCTGCGGTGGATCAACACCTTTCCCTCCGAAATTCTGGAACTTCAGAAACCCGACGACCGGTATATCAAAGGACAGAGTCCAATGGCTTACCATGCCAAGCGCAAAACCCTTTGTCTGGCTTACAGCTCGCTGGACAAGGTGCAGTTTTACGACCTCAGCGGGCACACCCCGATGTTAATTCGGGAATATAGCATACCGGGACTGGACCAGGAATACACTCCGCATGCCCAACAGACAGTATCGACAGAAAACCACATCTATGTGCTGCGAACCGAATATCCCGGCAAGAAACGTTATATCATTCAATTCGACTGCGAGGGAGGTGTGAGGGACTGTATTGAGGTAGGGCCTGAGACTTACCGTTTTTGCGTAACACCGGATGATACGAAGATCTACACTTTGGAGCAGGATAGCGCTGCTATGCCTGTTGTTGCTGAATATCGGCTGCGGTAAC
>NZ_CANQYJ010000046.1 GCF_947628055.1 uncultured Rikenella sp. | reverse complement strand
CGCCGGGATGAACATTCATTGTCCGCGCGCTGGGTTTCACAGGCTCCGCCTCGGAGAGGCGGTCGGCCCGCAGCCCCGGGCATGCGGAGGGCCGGTGCCGCTCGGCACTCGAGCCGGGCTGGAACTACCTGAAATATCTTCCGCGGGCTGCGGCCCGTTACAGAGATCGAAAAAGGCCTTCGTCCCGCGCGCCGGGAAAATCGTTCGTTTTCAACTCTCGTTGAAACCGTCGATTTTCCTTTTTCGGCATGGCGCGCGGTGCCGGTGCCGTTCGGCACCCAAACATAGGAGTTTGCACCGCCTTAATCGGAGGAAACTGCCCTCGGGCCGGGCGGGCCGCTAAATAAGTCCTCTCAAGCTCCAACAAAAGCCCCAACGGGGCCCCCTGCTGGGCGAGCGATGCTAACGCATCGCTATGACCGCCTCTACCCCCAATTATTTTTTGTCCCGCGCGCTGGCGGAAATCTTGTTCAAAAGCGCAAGTTGCTTTTGAACGATTCCCTACTCCAGCCGTCGCGCGCGGTGCCGATCGACACGCGAACCAGGCTGGAACTACCCAAATACCCCGCTGGCTCCGGCCTGTTACAGATCGAAAAAGGCCTTCGTCCCGCGCGCTGGCGGAAATCCAGTTCAAAAGCACAAGCTGCTTTTGAACGATTTCCTATTCCAGCCGTCGCGCGCGGGTGCCATTTGGTACACGAATAGGGTAGGAACTACCCGAAAAGGTCTGCAGCACCAAAATAACTCGTCCAGAAGGAAGGTACTGTCCTCAGACCGGGCAGGCCCCGCGTGCCCCCGGCGGGACGGGCGAAACTGCGTTTCGCTTGGGCCGAGACTACCCCAAACCCTTAAACCACCCCCTCAAACGACCGTCTGAAGTGCCGCACATAAACCCGCTTCACCTCCTCCATCCCCGGCACAGACCTCCCCGATCCGTTCACCCCCACTAATTCCGCCTTTATCGAAGTCACCCCTTTGTCGGTAAATCCGCAAGGGTTGATGTAGTCGAAATAACGCAAATCCGTGGTCACATTCAAGGCAAATCCGTGCATCGTCACGAACCGCGAAGCCTTGACCCCGATCGCGCATATCTTCCTCTCCGGTCTTGCAGCGTCGGCGGATAACCACACACCGGTGGCGTGTTCGATCCGTTTCCCCTCGATCCCCCATTCCGCCAGCGTGGCAATCACACTCTCCTCTAATAGGTGGATATACTCTTTCAACCCCATCCCCCGCTCCCCCACAGACGAAAGATCCAGAATCGGATACCCCACCAGCTGCCCGTACCCGTGATAGGTAATATCCCCGCCCCGGTCGATATGATAGTAGCTCGCTCCTATCGAAGTGAGAAATGTCTCGCTGACCAGCAAGTTGTCCGTATGCCCGCTTTTCCCTAAAGTGTAGACATGCGGATGTTCGCACAGCATCAGCACCCCTCTCGCCCCGTCCGCAGTCGCCTCCCTTCCGGATTCCATTGTCCCCGCCGCGGAAAGCAGCCGGTCGAAATGCGCTTTCTGCTGCTCCCATGCCGTCCCGTAGTCGATCACGCCTTTATCCAACACCTCGATCATCCCTCGCGCACCGTTAATGTGTGCAGCGGCCGCCGCACCTTCGGCGCCAGCCGGTCCGCCATATACGAAGAGCGCACCAGCGGCCCGCTTTCGATATACACGATCCCCCGTTCCTCCGCCGCCGCCTTGTATGCCTCGAAAACGTCCGGATGCACGTATTCCGCCACCGGATAATGCCGCGGCGTAGGCTGCAAATATTGCCCGATCGTCATCCGTCTGACCCCTGCGCCGGCCAGGTCGTCCAGTGTGCGCAAAACTTCGTCCCGGCTCTCGCCCAGTCCCACCATAACGGCGCTCTTGGCCAAAGCCGACCGACCGCTTTCGAGTCCGAAAGCGGCGATATGTCGCAATACGTCGAGTGATGTTTCGTAAGAAGCCCGCCGGTCGCGCACCGCCGGAGTAAGCCGGGACACGGTTTCGAGGTTGTGTCCCACAATATCCGCTCCCGCGCTCAGTATGATGTCCAGCAAGGAGAGCGATCCCGAGAAGTCGGGGATCAGCAGTTCGACGGTAGTGTCCGGATTGAGAGTGCGAATGGCCCTGACCGTGGCCGCCCAATGATTCGCCCCTCCGTCCGCCAGGTCGTCGCGGTCGACCGAGGTAATGACCGCATGCCGCAGCCCCATGAGTTGCACGGAACGAGCGATCTTCTCCGGCTCGTCCGGATCGAGCGGAGACGGATGGGCCGACGAGCGGGTGGCGCAAAAACGGCATGCCCGCGTACACGTATCCCCGCCGATCATAAAAGTAGCAGTCCCCCTGCTCCAGCATGTCGATATGTTGGGGCAGCGGCCGCTCGAGCAGATCGTATGTAAATCGTGCCGCCGCACGATGGCAGCGACATCGGCATAACGCGGATCGTTATGAAGTTTTACTTTAAGCCATTCCGGTTTGTGCGTGCCGACTTGCTCATGGTTCGAAGGCATTATCGGTTTTTCGTTTTTCTGATAACTACAAAGTAACGAAAAATCCCGCACAATTCCGAGCGGGCGGGACGATTAATCGGCTGACCCGAAGCCGGGCTGATCGGCAACTCTTTGGATTGCAGACCGGTGGAAGAAGGACGGGCTTCGTTTTTCGGGAGCTCCCCATACAGACAGTGTCTGCGGCAGTCCTGAGCGCGAAGAGGGTTCCTTTCCTATTTAATTAGGAATGCCTCTGCCGGTTTCCGGTGCGCGTCCGCCGCCCCGTTTCCGGACGTCAGCGGCCGAAACCGGAAAAAACATTACCTTTACCCGCATGAATACCTATTTCCGCATTCTCCGGTTCGGCCGCCCTTACGGACGCTATGCCGTACCTTACTTCGTCTGCATTCTGCTCCATACGATATTCAACACCTTGATGTTCGCGATGTTGATCCCGATCATCCAGGCCATGTTCGACGCCGATTCGATGGTGAAGGCCGTCACGCAGGCTCCGGCTTTCGAGCTGAGCACCGATTATTTCAAGGGATTGCTCAATTACGGTCTGTACCGCGTCACCGGCGCCGGATACAACACGAAGGATATTTTGATTGCGCTGGCGGTATTGACGGTGGTCATCGTGCTGCTCAGCAACGTCTTCCGGTACCTCGCCCAGCGGATTCTCGAGAACCTCCGGATCCACACCCTGCAGCAGATCCGCGACACTTTGTTCAACCGCGTCGTGCGGCTTCAGGCGGGCTACTTCAGCAACGAACGCAAAGGGGACATTATCTCCAAAATCACTTCGGACGTGCAGGTCGTGCAGTTCTGCGTCACCAGCACCTTTCAGGTCTTCTTCAAAGAACCTTTCCTGCTGATCGGCTATTTCGTGCTGCTGATCGGCATCTCGTTCCACCTCACCTTGTTCACCTTAGCCGTGCTGCCGGTCATCGCGCTCTGCATCGGCTACATCGTCAAGAGACTGCGACGCTCGGCCACCGAAGGACAGGTGGCGTTCGGCGAGATGGTCAGCCTGCTCGACGAAGCGCTGGGAGCGATCAAAACGGTCAAGGGGTACAATGCGACGAATTACATCGAACGCAAATTCCGCGGCCTCGACGCCAAATATTCCGACATCATGCGCTACATCGCCCGGCGGCAGCAGCTCGCCTCGCCGATGAGCGAATTTCTGGGGGTGGCCTCGCTGTCGTTCATCCTCGTTTACGGCGGGAACATGATTATGAACGGGGCGTTGGAGGCGGCGGCGTTCATTACTTACTTGGGGGCATTCTCGCAGGTGACCAGACCGGCGCGGGCCATTGCCGACGCTTTCGGCAACATCAACCAGGGGATTGCCGCGGGGGAACGGATCCTCGGCATGATCGACACGGCGCCGGTCATGACCGACCGGCCGAATGCCGAGACCTTGACCGAATTTGCGGAGGGGATCGAGTTTCGGAACGTTTCGTTCTCGTATGAAGACCGGCAGGTGCTGAGCGACATATCGTTCACGATTCCCAAAGGAGAAACGGTGGCCCTCGTGGGGCCGTCGGGGGGCGGTAAGTCGACGATTTCCGACCTGATTCCGCGCTTTTACGATCCGGATTCCGGAGCGGTGCTGATCGACGGAGTGGATTTGCGTGACTACTCTATCGAAAGCGTGCGGGCGCACCTGGGGATCGTGGCGCAGGAGACGGTGCTGTTCAACGACACGATCGAGGAGAATATCCGGATGGGAAACGACACGGCGACGCTCGAAGAGGTGACGGCGGCGGCGAAGGCGGCCAATGCCTATGACTTCATCATGGAGACTGACCACGGCTTCCAGACCAACATCGGCGACCGGGGAATGAAGCTCTCGGGGGGGCAGCGGCAGCGGCTCTCCATTGCGCGGGCGGTGCTGCGGAACCCGGACATCCTCATATTGGACGAGGCGACTTCGGCATTGGATACGGAGAGCGAACGGTTGGTGCAGGAGTCGCTGTCGTCGCTGCTGCGGGGGCGGACGTCGTTGGTGATCGCCCACCGGCTCAGCACGATCCAGCATGCGGACAAGATCATCGTGATCGAGTCGGGCCGGATTGCGGAGCAGGGCACGCATACGGAGCTGATGGCACTCGAAGGGATCTATCATAAGCTGATCGAAATGCAGCAATTGGCAGGATAATTGCCTTGTTTATAGGTTTCATCGCGCTTCCTCGGCGGGGGAGGCCCAAATACTGCAAAACGATGAAAAAAATCCTTACTCTGCTGGGACTGGCCGTTGGGACGGCACTGCCGGCATCGGCCCAGAAACTGGTGATCGGCTCGCGCATTCCCGATCTGAAAGCGGTGCAGTGGCTCACTGCGGCCCCGAGGGCCGAGGCTCCGATGCTGATCGAGTTCTACGATCCGGACAACGCTTCGTCGGTGCGTTTCTTCCCGAGACTGGCCGACATCCGGCACAAGTACGGAACGGGAAAGGCGGCTTTGCAGATCGTGGTGATAGCCGCACAGCCGGAGGCGGCGGAAAAACTCGTGCGGGATGGCGGCGGCCGGTACTGCATCGGGGTCGATGCGGAGGGGAAGGTCTGCCAGGCGTTCAACGTGCGTTTTTTGCCTTACACGATTTTGGCCGATTCCAAAGGCGTCCTGTATTGGCAGGGCAACTTGGGGAACCTCACCGACGCCGTGCTGCAAAAAGTCAGATAACTAAAACACCGCGGTTCGCAGAACCGCTGGGCCAGCGCGCTGGCGCCGAAGACGCCACCCCCCGACGCGCGGCCCGAAACAAAACCATACCATTCAACCCAAACCAAACAAACTTTCGTGAAAAAGACCCTTTTCCTCGCCGCCCTGCTTTTCGGCCCCGCGGCTGTTCTGGCACAGAAAAGCGTGCCATTCGGAACCCCGTATGAATTCGAGCCGCCGCACTACGTTTGTTACCGTGCGCCGCAGACGGTGACCGTCGACGGCGATATCGATACACCGGAGTGGGCCGATGTGCCGTGGACTTCGGATTTTGTGGACATTCAGGGGAAGAACCGCCCGGAAGTGCCGCGCCACCGCTGCCGGGCCAAGCTGATGTGGGACGACCGGTATCTGTATATCGCCGCCGAGATGATCGAGCCGAACCTGTGGGCGACGCTGACCGAGCGCGAATCGGTGATCTTCCAGGACAACGATTTCGAGGTTTTCCTCGATGTGACGGGCAGCACGCACCACTATATGGAGTTCGAGGTCAATGCGCTGGGGACGGAGTGGGATCTGATGCTCACCCGGCCTTACCGCGACGGCGGCGCGCCGCTCAACGCGTGGAACATGAACGGCATGCGGTCGGCGGTGAAGCTCTACGGCACGCTGAACGACCCGTCGGACACGGACGAGAAATGGACGTTCGAGATGGCGATTCCGCTCGCGACGCTGCTCGAGGTGCAGTACGGCAAGCGCGGCATTGCGGACGGCGAGCAGTGGCGGCTGAATTTCTCGCGCGTGCAGTGGCGGTTGGATGTGGCGGAGGGCCGGTACGTGAAGCGGCCGAAGACGCCGGAGGACAACTGGGTGTGGGCACCGACGGGGAAGATCAGTATCCATGAACCGGAGTACTGGGGCTTCCTTCAATTCTCGGAAATTACCGCAGGCAAGGGAACTGCGCCGTTCGTGCGGGATCGGAACGAGGAGGTGAAGTGGGCGCTGCGGCAGCTCTATTTCCGCCAGCGGGAGTTTCGCGGGGCGACGGGACGGTGGGCGACTGCGCCGGAAGAGCTGAAAGCCGCCGATATAAAAATCGAGGGGCTGGACTTCCGGCCGACGGTCTGTGCGGCGGGGGATGCCTACCGGATCGTGGCGTCGGGATTCGGGGGAACGTCGTGGTATATCGATCACCAAGGGTACGTCGGGCAAGGACGTTGATTTCCCGGGGTTCGCTATTTCGCCTGTTTCCCGGGATTCGTTCGCGGGTATAGCGACTGGCGTTTTCTGCTTTTGGGGTGTCGGTCTGCGGGGCTGGACTGTTTCTCTGGCTCGAAACGACAGAGGGTTCGGCATTCGATACAGAGGATTGCGGGCCTAAGGATTCGGAGAATTACAGTCGGGGAAGCCCTGATGGAGCTTTTCTTTTCAAAGACATATATGGACAAATATATCGAACTGTTGCAACGGCTGATCGCCACGCCGTCATACAGCCGCGAGGAAAACCTGACGGCTGACATATTGGCTTCTTTCCTCTCGGGGAACGGTGTGCGGGAGGTGCACAGAGAACATAACAACGTCTGGGCTTACAATCTGCATTTCGACCCGGCCAAGCCGACGATCTTGCTCAACTCGCACCACGATACGGTAAAGCCGGGCAGCGCGTGGACGCGCGACCCGTTCAGCCCGGACATCGCGGACGGAAAACTCTATGGGCTGGGCAGCAACGACGCCGGGGCGAGCGTGGTGTCCTTGACGGCGGCGTTCCTGCATTTCTACGGGGCCGAAAGGCTGAAATACAACCTCTGCCTGGCGCTCACTGCCGAAGAGGAGGTGTCGGGACAGAATGGGATCGAGAGCATTTTGCCGCAGCTCGGGGAGCTGAGTTTCGGGGTTGTCGGGGAACCGACGGGGATGCACCTGGCCATTGCGGAACGGGGTTTAATGGTGCTGGACTGTGTGGCTCACGGCAAGGCGGGGCATGCGGCGCGGGAGGAAGGCGAGAACGCGATTTACAAGGCGATGAATGACATCGAGTGGTTCCGCACTTTCCGTTTCCCGAAAGAATCGGAGCTTTTCGGCGGGGTGAAAATGAGTGTGACGATTGTCAATGCCGGGACGCAGCACAATGTGGTGCCGGCGGAGTGCCGGTTTACGGTGGATGTTCGTGTGACGGATCGGTATACCAACGATGAGGTGCTGGCGGTGGTGCGGGAGCATGTGGAGTCGGAGGTTTTTCCACGGTCTACACGGCTGAAACCGTCGTATATCGACCCGTCGCACCCGATCGTGGCGGCAGGCGTGGCGATGGGGAGACGCACTTACGGTTCGCCGACGACTTCGGATCAGGCGCTGTTGTCTATTCCGTCGCTCAAGATGGGGCCGGGCGATTCGGCGCGGTCGCATGGTGCGGACGAGTTCGTCTGTCTGAACGAAATCGAGGGGGGAATTGCCCAGTATATCGCGATGCTCGAGACGGTTTGCCGGGAATCGTAGTTTATCTTGTACATATTCGGGAGGGAACTGTTCTCTTTAACTTCGCTACGCTCGTTTTCCTCGCGCTACCTCAGCAGAGACCGCAAGCGGTCTCTGCATTCGGAACGCTGCTCGGTTGTGAACAAAAGGAACCAGAAAAACTTTCCTTTTTTCATTTCAAACCGGCGCTCTTTTCTTTAAGAAAACCTTTTCTTCGCAGCCCTCATGCCGGGCGGGCACTTACTTTTGGTATGCCCCAAAAGTAAGCAAAAACGCATCAAAGGGGGGAGACCCCCCTTTGCCATCCCCCCGGCAAATCTAAAGTGCAAGCGAAAGCGTTTCCGGGAATGTCGTGTTTTGACTTGAGAAAGTCGGGCAGAACGACTGGCTTTCGACAAGGCGAAACCGATTCCCGGTGACTTCTTTGCTTCCTTTGACCTGCGGTCTTCCTCGCGCTGCCTCGGCATAGCCCGCAAGCGGTCTCTGCACTCGGTACGCCGCTCGGTTCTTGGTCACCCAAGGAAAGGAAGGGCCCCGCGGCATGAGCGATAAAAAATGCCTACTTTTTAATCGTATAATAAAAATTCTGCGTGTTCGACCTCGCGCGCCCTAAGGCAGAGCAAACTCACCGTTCGGGTGCCGAGCGCACCGCAAGGCCGGCGATCCAAAGAACCGCAATATGAAGAGCGATCTATTCCCCGGCCCAAAGAAAGCTTGATGCAAGAGGACTGCGGAGCCAATTACAGCCAGGAAAACCTCAACGGGGCCTTTCTTTTCAAAGAAAGAACAGTACCATACGGCACAAGGCTAAGTAAACTTACGATAATATATAGTCGTCTTGCAGGGTTTAGTGCGCCGAACGGATAAAATCCACCACGGCATTCGCCACGGCTGCACCGTCCACCGCAGCCGAGATAATCCCTCCGGCATAGCCCGCCCCTTCGCCTGCCGGAAAAAGGCCCGCCACCTGCGGGTGCATCCCAGTCTCGCGCTGGCGCGGGATCCGCACCGGCGACGATGTCCGCGATTCGATCCCGATCACTTGTGCCTCAGCCGTCAGAAATCCACGCATCCGCTTGTCGAATTCCCGGAAACCGGCCCGCAACGCCTGCGCCATAAACCGAGGCATCCATTTGTCCATATCGCTGGCCACGACTCCCGGATGATAGGATGTAGGCAAAGTTTCCCCGCACTTGAAGCCGCCCGCAAACGAATCGAGCCGCTGCGCCGGCGCCACCTGCGCCCCGCCGCCCTGTGCATAGCCCATCTTCTCGAGCTGCTGCTGGAACCGCATGCCGGCCAGCGGCCCGAAGTGCGGCACCAAGTCCGCAAAATCTTCGGGCAATATCTGCGTCACGATCCCGGCATTGGCAAACACGTTGTTCCGACCGGAAGGCGACATCCCGTTGACCACGCACTCCCCTGCCTCCGTCAAAGCCGGCACGATAAATCCGCCGGGACACATGCAAAAGCTGTACACGCCCCGCATTCTCGGCCCCATCCCGCTTTTGAGGCCCGACGGCACCTGTGCCACGAGGCTGTATGTCGCGGCAGGCAGGTACGGATCGACGGTTTTATATTGTATCCGGTCGATCAGCTCTTGGCGGTGCTCGACGCGCACGCCCATGGCGAAAGGTTTCGCCTCGATCAGTATCCCTTTGCGATGCAGCAGTTCATAAATATCCCGTGCGGAATGGCCCGTGGCGAGCACCACGGCTCGGGCCATAATCCGTTCGCCGTTCCCGGTTTCGACACCCTGTACGGCTCTTTTGTCCGGTGAAAGCAGGAGGTCGGTGACGCGTGTGTCGAATAAGATGCGCCCCCCGGCTGTGAGAATGGTCTCGCGCATGGCGGCGACCACGCGAGGCAGCCGGTCGGTGCCGATGTGCGGATGGGCGTCGTACAGGATCTCTTCCGGGGCGCCGTGAAAATGGAGTATTTCCAATGCTTTCCGATAGTTCCCGCGCTTTTTCGACCGGGTATAGAGCTTTCCGTCGGAATAGGTTCCGGCTCCGCCTTCGCCGAAGGCATAGTTGGAGTCGGGGTTCACGCGTTCGTTGCGCTGGATGGCGGCAATATCGGCTTTCCGGGTCGAGACGTCTTTGCCGCGTTCCAATATGATCGGTTTGAATCCGCGTTCGATCAGTTCCAGTGCGGCAAACAGTCCGGCCGGCCCGGCCCCGACCACGATCACTTCACGCGATGCGGGAACGTTGGACACGTCACCCCATTCAAAATGCACGGGTTCCGGCTTCCCGTCTGCGTCGAGCCAAAGTTCGACGGCCATATTCACGCGTACGCCCATGATGCCGGAGGTATGTCTCCGTGCGTCGATAGACCGCCGTACGACGCGGCAAAAGGCTACGTCTTCCGGTGACCGTATCCCAGCGGCTTTAATCGCTGCGGCGGTATAGGAAGTGCTGTCTGCGGCCTCTTTCGGGGTCAGGGTGATTTCGACGGTTTGGGGCATGGCGGTATTTTCGTTTTTTGTTTCTGAATTTGTCGGGTATCTGGCTCGCTATTGCAGGTGCGACGTGTCCGGACGAAGGCTGTTTGTAAAGCTGTAGTTTATTTTGCCCTGTGCTGGGAGGGAACAGTTCCTTTTAACTTCGCTTCGCTCGTTTTCCTCGCGCTACCTCGGCATAGCCCGCAAACGATCTTTGTCCTCGAAACGCTGCTCGGTTCCTCCTCGCCGCTCATCCTATGCAGGGCAGAGGCGGCCTGGTTCGAGTGCCGAGCGGCACCTGGCAGCGTCGGTTGTGAACAAAAGGATACGCATCTCTTGAGCCTGCCGGATACCCTTGTCTTTGATCCTTTTGGGCCGAGAGCAATAGACTGCTCTATTGCACCTTGGTTCGACCTTGCGCCCACCTTTAAGGCGGAACAAACTCCCGGTCGGAGTGCCCGGCGGCACCGCGGAGGTCGGCGGTTCAAAAGAACCACAATATTAAGAGCAGTCTATTGTTCCGGCCCAAAGCAAACTCGAAGCAAGAGGACTGCGGAGCCTAAGGATTAGGGTAGTTACAGCCCGGAAAGCCCCTATGGGGCCTTTCGTTTCAAAGAAAGAACGGTTCTACACGGCACAGTGCAATAAAACCTACGGTTGATTCTCAATGCTCTCTCTATGCCAGCCCGGAGCCATCCCCGGCGAAAGGCTGCAACCTCTCTGCGTTCGGTTCCGCCCTCGCTGGCTTCGGCCCGGACGAAAGTCGTTTGTAAAAAATAGGTTTATTTGGTGCTATTTCGTGTGAAACCGTACATTTTCTGAAGAAAAGGTACGGTTGCCTCCAACTAAGGGTAGAATAAACGAACGATTAAAAGTGTGCGAGCGCTTCAGCGACCTGCTCCATCAGCCACTTCGGCGTAGAAGTCGCTCCGCAGACCCCCACCGACGACAGCCCCGCAAACCACTCCGCCCGAAGTTCCGAAGCATCCTCCACCTTATAAGACCGAGGATTCGCCTCCCGGCACACCTCATACAACGCCTTGCCATTCGAGCTCTTGCTGCCGCTCACGAAAACCACCGCATCGAAACGCGCCGCAAACTCCTTCAAATGCGGATTGCGGTTCGACACCTGCCGGCAGATCGTGTCGTGCACAGTCACCGCCGCCGGATCCGCCGCCCGCTTCAGTATCTCGTTCCGGATCATATTGAACAGACCCAGACTTTGCGTAGTTTGCGACAGCAGGCACACCGGTCTGCAGAAATCGATCCGCGACAGATCGTCCACCGTTTCGACCACGATCGCCTCCTCATTCGTTTGCCCCGTCAGCCCCACTACCTCCGCATGCCCCGGCTTGCCGAGAATCACCACCTGTCCCCCCACCCCCTTCATCTCCTCCCATGCCCGGCGCACCCGTTCCTGCAATTTCGCCACCACCGGACAAGTCGCATCCGCCAGTTCGATTCCATACTGCCGTGCCGCCCTGTAAGTCTGCGGCGGTTCGCCGTGCGCCCGAATCAGGACGCACTTTCCGGCCAAAGTCGGCAGCTGCGCGTGGTCGACCGTCTGCAAACCCAGCTTTTCCAGCCGGTTCACCTCCACCCGGTTGTGGACGATGTCCCCCAGACACCACACCGCACCGCCACGATCGCGCAACAGCTGTTCCGCCGTGGTGATCGCCTTGACCACGCCGAAGCAGAATCCCGATTTTTCGTCGATTTCGATTCGCATAGCAGAAAGAAAAACCTCAAATCAACGTACCGGCGTATGTTCGCCCGTCAAAAGATCGTCCGCCGGAAAATCCGGCACAGCGAACCGCCCCCTTGCCCCCGGCGACCATTGAAGATACGTGATCGGCAGCCCTTCGGCCAGGAACCGCGTCTCGTATGCCGTCTTGATCGACAGCACAGCTTCATCGGCAAGCCCTCTCCGCCCGTAAATGTCGTTGCAGCAAACCGTCGGCGTAATCCCGTTGGCCGCCAGCACCGCTCGGGTATACTCGTGCAAGTGGCCCGAATCGGTCTTCAGGTGGATGATTCCCTCCGGTTTCAGGAATTGCGCATACCGTTCCAGAAATCCCGGCGCGGTGAGCCGTTTGTTCACGCGCCGCTTGTTCATCTGCGGGTCGGGAAAGGTGATCCAGATCTGGTCCACCTCGTCCGGCGCGAAAAACGAGCCGATGAACTCGATCCGGGTCCGCAGGAACGCTACGTTTCCCATTCCCTGCTCTGTCGCGGTTTTGGCTCCCCGCCACATGCGCGCGCCCTTGATGTCCACACCGATGTAATTGACCTCCGGATGCGCCGCCGCCAGCCCGACGGTATATTCGCCCCGTCCGCAGCCTAACTCCAGCACGATCGGGTTGTCGTTGCCGAAAAAATCCTTCCGCCAGTTGCCTTTAAGGGGATGGTCTTTGCCGAAGACCTCGTCGAAGTCCGGCTGTATCATGCACCGGAAGGTGAGGTTCTCGCTGAATTTCTTAAGTTTGTTCTTTCCCATGTACAGTGGTGAAGGAGTGAAAAAGGCTAACGGATGTCGGCTGCCTGTGTCCCGCTGGCAATAACCCCGATGGAGAGAATGCCTCGCAAAGTGTCTTGTCCGGTGAGCTGCCGCACGGAAAGGGCGTATTCGCCCGAAAGAGCGTATCGGATGCCGCTGCGGTAACGATGCGTGATGTCGTAATGGTTGGAGTAAGCGCGTCCCGCCCAGCGATAGGTGCCGTCTTCCGAAAGAGCGCCCAGCGGAAAGGCGATCGTGTCCGTCCAGAACCGTTTGTCCGGGGTCACGCCTTTGACCTCCAGCGGCAAGGCGGCATAGGGGAAATCGGCCCTGTGCCGCATCGTAATGTCGATCCACTCCCCGTCGGCCTCACAAAAGGCTGCGGAATCCCGCCGAAAGGTAAAAACCACCGCCTGATCCTCAGCCCAGCCCGCACGGGGCAGGTCGTAAACCTCCATATAGTTTCCGTTCGTGCATCCCGTCGCTGCCCATGCGGCGGAAAGCAGGATGCCGCGGCAGACGGCGATGTATGCGGATTTATGCCTGTTCCCCGCCATGGCTGCCGCCCGGATTAGTGTTCCCGCTGCCGGAATTGCCGCCCGGTCTGCTGCGGCGCGGCCCCCGGTTCCCGTTGTGATTGCCGCTCCGGCTGCTGCCTCCCCTGCGGTTATTGTTGCTGCCTCGGCTCCGGTCGTCGTTCTCCGCAAGCTCAGGCCGCGCCGTCGGCCGCTGTTCGCTCTTGTCGTTGGGTTTCTGCATCTGCTCCGGATGGGCGGTATGGTTGTTCCCTCCCGCATTTTCCCGGGATTTGGCCTCTCCGTCCCGGTTGCCGCGGCCGGAATTGCCTCCCCGCCGGTTCCCGCCGTTCCGGTTGTTCCGCCCTCCGCGATTCCTGCCCCCGCGCGAGGTGTCGAAACGGGTGATGCTCTCCTCGCCGACCACGTTCTTGATCTCCGGTTCGGCAGGCACTTGCTGCTGCGCTGCAATCAGAGCGGCGTCTTCCATCCGGTCGACCTTTTCGCCCCGGCGGTTCATGGCCACGATCTGCCGCACCCGTTCCGTCGTCAGCGGAATCATCACCGCCGTGGACTGCGCATCGGGACTGAACCACATGATTTTGCGGAAAATATCGCTTTTGACCAGGTGGTAACTGCCGTCCATCGCCTCCAGCGGCCCGTTGAGCCGCGGAAAGGCGCGCCGGGCGTCGATATAGGAATCCAGTTCGTAATTGAGGCAGCACTTGAGCTTCCCGCACTGCCCCGCCAATTTCTGCGGATTGAGCGAGATTTCCTGATGCCGCGCCGCCCCGATGGTCACCGAGGAGAAGTTGTTGATCCACGTCGAGCAGCACAATTCCCGGCCGCATGCCGCGATACCGCCGATCCGCCCCGCCTCCTGCCGGGCCCCGATCTGGCGCATCTCGACCCGGATGCGGAACTGTTCCGCCAATACTTTGATCAGTTCGCGAAAGTCCACCCGTTCGTCGGCGATGTAATAGAAGATCGCCTTCAATTTGTCGCCCTGGTATTCGACGTCGCCGATCTTCATGTTCAGATGCAAATCCGCCGCGATCTGCCGCGAGCGGATCATCGTGGAATGTTCCAGCGAGATGGCTTCCTGCCACTTTTCGATGTCGTAAGGCTTGGCCTTGCGGTATATCTTTTTGAATTCGACCCCCTGCGGGTTGAATCCCGTGCGTTTCATCTGCTTGGCGACCAGTTCGCCCGACAGGGTGACGATCCCGATGTCGTGTCCCGGGCTGGCTTCGACGGCCACGATGTCGCCGGCTTTCAGCGCGAGGCCGGTGTTGTTCCAGTAGTAGCCTTTGCGTGTATTCTTGAACTGGATCTCGAATATCTGGTTATCTGCCAGCGGATTCGGCAGGTCGGCCATCCAGTCGAACACTTCGAGTTTGTGGCATCCCGGGCAGTTGCGCGCCTCCGCCTCGCCGTTGGCGTCGGTCGAGAAGCAGCATCCGCGGGTCGTATTTTTTATGCAGGTCATGGTTTTTGCGCATTGCTAAGAAGCCCGATCGGTTCCCCGCGAGCGGGGCGTATCGGGCGCGAATATACAAAGGTATGATTATTACAGCACTTCTGCAACTGTGAAGGTGCTTCCTCCGACGAAGATCAGGTCGCCGGCGGAGGCCAGCGCGCGGGCTTTGGCTAAGGCTTCGGGCACGGTCGGAACCGTTTCGCCCGCCAATCCGGCGGCCCGGGCGCGAGCGGAGAGGGTGTCCGCTTTCAGTGCCCGCGGCAGCGAGGCCTGCGTGAAAATGTAATGTGCCTCGCGCGGCAGCAGCGGCAGGATATGGTCGAGGTCTTTGTCGGCCACCACGCCCAGCACGAAATAGAGTTTCTCGCAGGTTTGCCGTTTGAGTTGTTCCGTTACGAATCTTAGCCCCGCTTCGTTGTGTCCCGTGTCGCAGAGGATCGGGCAAGGGTCGTTTTCGGTGGCGATGTTTTGCCATCGCCCCGGCACGCGTGCCTCGGCCAGCCCCCGGCGCACCTCCGCCTCGGTCAGCGGCCGCGGCAGCCGGTCGGTCAGGATGTCCAAGGCGGCAAGCGCGGTGCAGAGGTTGTGCCGCTGGTAATCCCCCTCCATCCCCAATTGCAGTGTGAAACGGCTGCCGTCCAGCAGGTTTTCCACCTCGAACAGGGGTCCTTCGTGCCCGGCGCATCGGTAACGCTGGTCGGCGAAAATAAGGGGCGAACCGGCCTCGTGCGCTTTCGCGATAAAGGTCGGCGCCGTTTCGGCCTGGTACTCCCCGATGACTGTCGGAATCTCCGGTTTGATAATCCCGGCCTTTTCGCCTGCGATCTTCGGCAGCGTATCGCCCAGGAACTGCATGTGGTCGAAACTGATGTTGGTGATAATGCTCGCCAGCGGCGTGATGACGTTGGTGCAGTCCAATCGCCCCCCCAGCCCGACTTCGATGACGGCGATATCGACTTTCTCCCTGCGGAACCAGTCGAAGGCCATGGCGGTGGTGACCTCGAAAAACGAGGGCCGCAGTTGTCCGATATGCGGTTTCATCCGTTCCACGAAGCCGATCACGTCCTGTTCCGGAATCATCCGGCCGTCTGCCTGTATCCGCTCGCGGAAATCCCGCAGGTGCGGCGAGGTGTACAGCCCGGTTTTGTATCCCGCCTCGCGCAGCACGGCGTAAAGCATCTGCGATACGGAGCCTTTGCCGTTGGTGCCTGCCACGTGGACGGTGCGATAGGCCCGGTGCGGATGGCCGAGCAGTTCGTTCAGGGCGACGGTATTCTCCAGCCCTTCCTTGTAAGCTCCGCCGCCGATGTGCTGGAACATCGGCGCGGTGTTGTAGAGGTATTCGATGGTTTCCTGATAAGTCATAGTGCGAATAAATGATTTGCCTCGGCGCGCGGGAGCGCGCGTCTTTCGGGCCTGTCCACGATCGGGAAGTCTTAGGCTATGACGGGGCCGTTTGTTTTATTCCTCCACCAGCAGCGACCGTTTGCGGAACCGCCAGGCCACCCAGTAGAGCAGGCACAGACCCAGCACTAAAAGGCTGAGCCGCACGATATAGTCCCCGCCGCGCACATAAGGTGTCAACGCATCGTTGGCATTGATCCCGCCCGTCAGCAAGCCGCGCTGGTCCCACCCCAAGCTGTCGGTCACGTCGCCCCGCTGGTCGATGAATCCGGAGATGCCGGTATTGGCGCACCGCGCAATCGAGCGGCGCGTTTCGACTGCCCGGAGCCGCGCGTAGCTGAAATGCTGCCGGTAGCCCGGCGTGTCGCCCCACCAGCCGTCGTTGGTGATGATGCACATCACCTGCGCCCCGCGCCGCACGTATTCCGTGCAGTAGCCGCCGTACACCGATTCGTAGCAGATCGCCACTCCCGTGCGAATGCCTTCCGGGGTGACCATCAGCGTTCTATGTTCCTGCATCCCGAGCGACCCCGAGATCCCGCCCAAGTCGATGTTCAGGAATTTCAGCATCCCGAATACCTTCGGATAGGGGAAGAGTTCGGCGCCGACGACCAGTTTCGACTTATGATAGACCTGCACTTCGCGCCGCCCGCCCGAAATGCCTAATGCGCTGTTGTATACGTCGTAGGATATACCCCACAGCGGATCGGTACGGGTCCACCGCCGGTGCGGCGCCCCGTCGTCGTAGCGCAACAGTGTGGTCGCTCCGGCCACCAGTTCGGCCTGCGGAAAACGGGCCATAAATCGCCTCAAGGTGTCGATCTCTGCGTTGCTGCCGAGGTCGTTCAGCCAGAAGTCGCCGTCGAAGGCGGTCTCCGGCGTCAGGATCAAGTCGATGTCGCGCGGTGCTTCTTGTGCGAGGCCGAGAATGAGATCGCGTTGTTGTGTCGTCGTCAGCCCGCCGAATTTTTCGTTGTAGGGGTCGATGTTCGGCTGCACTACCGCCACGCTCACCGGATGGACGTTCTCTTCATATGTGGCATACCGGATCAGGGAAGCGCCGACGGGCAAAACGATCCACAACAGGGCGGGTAAAGCCGCTCGCCAAAGCCGGTCGCGCCGGTGTTTCCAGAGGCGATAAAAGAGGATATTGCCCACGAGCACCCACAGTGATCCGCCGAACGAGCCGGTGAGTTCGTACCATTGCACGATCTGGGGGGTGTCGGCGAATCCGTAGCCGAGGGTGAGCCACGGAAACGAGATTTCGTTGTTCATGAACAGGGCTTCGAATGCGATCCAGAGGGTGACGAACAGGGCCCATGCGATGGGCTTGGGCGCGCGGAATCGGAGCCGGTGGAAGATCATGAAGGGGAGCAGGGTGAAGAAGAGGCTCCCGATGGGGATCCCGAAGGTGGCGACGGGGGTGGCGATGCCGACCCACCAGGTGGTCGATATGTTCCAGAGGGTGAATGCGAGGGCTGCCCATACCCAATAAAACCGGGGCCGCATGTCGCTGAGCACGAGCAGGGGTACGAAGGCGATGAATAGGCTCCATCCGCCGAACCCCCACCACGGCAGGGCGAACAAAAGGGCTGAAAGTAGGGTCAGTGACAGTTTTTTTAACATCCCTTTCCTGTTTTTCCGCGGTAAAGATAACCCAATTTCATAACTTTGCCTCTTACTTAACCGTTCGTTCATTCACTGCCCTATGTTTGAGGGAACAGTTCTCTTTGTGAACAAAGAGAACCAGAAAAACTTTTTGAGATGCTAACGCATCTCTTGAGCCTGCCGGATACCCTT
>NZ_CANQYJ010000045.1 GCF_947628055.1 uncultured Rikenella sp. | reverse complement strand
GTTTGCGGCTTCGACGCCGGAGGGGGTGAGGCCGGTCACGGGGGTCTACGACAGCGGGCGGAAGCGGTATCGGGTGGATTGCGATTTCCCGAGGTTCGATATGCATTTGCTGGAGCCGCTGTTGTCGGGTATCCTGGTGGATACGCGGGGGACGGCGCGTACGAAGTTAGTGGTGACGGGAGGGCCGGAGGGGGGGCCGGTGCTGAACGGGACGATCGACGTGGATCGTTACGAGGCGACGGTGGCTTATACGCGGGCGAGGTATACGCTGGCGGGGCCGGTGACCGTGCGGAACAACCGGTTTGAACTGCCGCCGGTGCCGGTCTCGGACGGAAACGGGGGGGGCGGCACGATCTCGGCCTGGCTCGACAGCGAATATTTCAGGCACCTGAGGTATGGGGTCAAGGTCGATTTCCGAGACTTCCTCTGCCTGAACACCACGGCGGGGGACAATGCGGATTTCTACGGACATATTTACGGCACGGGGGCTTTTTCGGTGTCGGGAGACGACGCCGAGACGGCGCTTGACGTGCGGGCGGAGACGGCGCGCTCGTCGACTTTCGTGCTGCCGCTCTCGGATGTGTCGACCATCTCGGAAGCGGATTTCATCACCTTCGCGCGACCCGAGCGGGAGCAAAGTCCGGCCGACCGGGTGGAGTCGTTTCGCCGGCGGCTGCATCGCCCGCGCAGACAGCGTACCAAGAGCGAGCTGAATGTTTCTTTGAACCTGTCGGTATTACCGAACACGGAGTGCCAGATCGTCATGGACCCCCGGCTGGGGGATGCGATCAAGGGGCGGGGCAACGGCCGGTTCCGGATGAACATCGTGCCGGATCGGGAGGTGTTCACGATGGACGGACAGTACGACATTTCGGAGGGGACGTACCTCTTCACGCTTTACGGGGTGCTGGCCAACAAGTATTTCGTGATCCAGCCGGGCAGCTGGATCCAGTGGACGGGCGATCCGGCGGATCCGTTAGTGAATGTCGACGCGGTGTACCGGGTGCGCACGTCGCTGCGGCCGCTGCTGGGGAACGCGCAGGGGGGCGGCGCGGGAAACGGCAATGTGAATGTGAACTGCGGGATTCACCTGACGGAACATCTGTTCAACCCGACGATCCAGCTTTCGATCACGGCGCCGGGAGCGGATCCGGAGACGAAAAACCTGCTGCGGAACCTGCTCAACACGGAGGAGGCGACGACGATGCAGTTCGCCTACCTGATGCTGTCGAACAGTTTCATGCCGGACGACCAGACGAATGCCATCGGGACGATGAGCGGCTCGCTGGCGGGGATTGCAGGCATGGAGTTCCTCTCGAACCAGATCAGCAACCTGATTTCGGGCTCGAATTACAATATCCGCTTCGGCTACCGGCCGTCGAGCGACCTGACGTCGGAGGAGGTGACGTTCGATGTGGGGGCGGACATTATCGCGAACAAGTTGTCGGTCGAGGTGGGGGGAAACTATGATGTGGGGCAGCGGGGGGCGTACCAGGTGACGAACAATCCGCTGTCGGTGGACGGTTATGTGACGTGGGTGCTGAATAAGTCGGGGTCGCTGAAGGTCAAGGGGTTCACACGGACGATCGACCGGTTCGACGAGTCGCAGGGGTTGCAGGACAATGGGGTGGGGGTCTATTACCGGCAGGAGTTTCAGAGCTGGAAGGATCTCAAGGAGCGCTACCGTCGCTGGCGGGAGACGGTGCGCCAGAGGCGTGCGGTGCGGCAGCAGGGGCGTTTCGAGCGGCGGCAGGGGCGTTTCGAGCAGCGGCAGCTGAAAAAGGATAAGGGGGACTCTCCAGTGGTTCCGGCTGCGGATTCGCTGGCTTCGGTCGGCAATCAACCGGTTCTGTGACCAGTTTCCTTTCCTCGGATTCGCATTCTTTTTCGGTTCCGCGGCCGATGTCTGCGGATTCCCTGGCTTCGGTCGGCAATCAACCGGTTCTGTGACCGGTTTCCTTTCCTCGGATTCGCATTCTTTTTCGGTTTCGCGGCCGATGTCTGCGGATTCCCTGGTTCGGTCGATACATTGCCGATTCTGCGGCCAGCTTCTTCGGATTCGCATTCTTTTTCGGTTTCGCGGCTGGTGCGGGATTCGGTTCCGGTCTGTGCGGAATGGCCGGGCAGTGGCGGATAGGGCTATTTAGCACCGTGCTGTCTGAAACCGTAGGTTTATTTTGCACTGTGCCGGATGGGACCGTACCTTTTCTGAAGAAAAGGTACCCAAAAGACTTTCAGATAGCTGCGCTACTCCTTAGGCTCCGCAGTCCTCTTGCATTGAACTTTCTTTGGGGGCGTGGCAATAGCGGGCATAAAGCACGGTACTCAATAAGCCCGCTATTGCTCACACCCCAAGAGAATCGAAGTCAAGGGTACCCGGCAGGTTCAAGAGATGCGTAAGCATCTCAAAAAGTTTGGCTGCGCCTTCCTCCTGGCGCCTCGGCCATTCGAGCAAGCTCGACGGCTCTCGCCTGCTGTGTCGGTTTTCTGGTTCTCGCTAACTGCGCTCCGCTTGTTTTGCCTCCGGCTTCCTCGCGCTACCTCGGCATAGTCCGCCAGCGGCCTCTGCCCTCGGAACGCTGCTCGGTTTCTCCTCGCCGCTCACTCTATGCAGGGCAGAGGCGGCCCGGTTCGAGTGTCGAGCGGCACTTGGCAACGTCGGTTGTTCACAAAGAGAACAGTACCCTCCCGAACACGTACAATAAAACTACGGCTAATATAAAGCGATACGCAGAATCGCAGAGATAACTATTCCGCAGTAAGCATATCCGACACAGGATCAGATACTCGGTAATGCCGGTTTTCCCGTTCTGACAGCGACTTGCAGAAAGGCGATTGCCCCTCGTCTTGCATCGACGGAGAAACGTTCCGCAAACAACGTCTCCGTTTTATAGAATATCCGCCGCCAGAGCATCCAGTTCCTTCAAGGTCATCCGCCGCCGTATCGCCCGACCGATGCCGTCCATCAGCACGTAGTCGATTTCGGCGGCTTCGCGTTTTTTGTCCGAAGCTGCCGCCGCCAGCAATTGGGCCGGAGTCACTCCCGTGTCCGGCGCAACGGCGGTAGGCAGACCCATCGCGTCGACCACTGCAACGATCCGCTCTTTTTCCGAAGCCGACAACAGCCCCAGCTTATGCGACAGCCCGGCTGCGATGCACAGTCCGATTCCCACCGCCTCGCCATGCAGGTAACGGCCCGTGCATTTTTCGACCGCATGGGCGAAAGTGTGCCCTAAGTTGAGGAGTCTGCGTTCGCCCCGCTCGGTTTCGTCCGCCGCCACGACCGCCGCTTTCAGTGTCACGGACACCGTGATGGCCCGGTGCAACAGCTCCGCATCTGCGGTAAAGCTGCCGAACGTATGGTTTTCAAACAGGCCGAACAGCTCGGCGTCGCGGATCAATCCGCACTTGATGACTTCCGCCAGCCCCGCCCGCAATTCCCTCTCGGGCAGCGTGGCGAGCATCCCCTGGTCGCACAGCACGAAGTCCGGCTGGTGGAAAACTCCCACGATATTTTTGTATCCGTCGAGATTGACCCCGTTTTTGCCGCCCACGCTGGCGTCCACCTGCGCCAGCAGCGAAGTGGCCACGAATCCGAATCCCGACACGCCGCGCATATAAGTCGAGGCGACGAATCCCGTTATATCGGTCACGATTCCCCCCCCGACACCGACGATATACGATCCGCGGTCGGCTCCTAACTTCAGCAGCTCGCGATAGATATAGCCGACCGTTTCGAGTGTCTTATGGGTTTCGCCGAGGCCGATCACCACGTGCGGGTATCGTCCGATCAGTTCCGGATAGGCTGCTTCCAGATTCGGATCGGTGATGACCACGGACCGCCGTCTTTCGAGCAGGCTGTCCAAACGGGGCAGGGCGTCTCCGATCACGATGCGGGAAGGCGATTCGGGCCGTCCCGCGCGGGGTACGAGAATCTCTTGTGTCGTCATACTCGCAAAGTTATCATTTTTCCCGACTTTGTACGTACCCGAAGAGAACCGTCCCTACTTCGTTTTGCTCGCGCTATTTCGGCACAGTCTGCCAGCGGCCTCTGCTCTCGAAACGCCGCTCGGTTGTGAACAAAAGTTTTTGGTGCCGCTTTTTGCAAAAGCGGCAGTCCCTTCCAGCACAATACAAAATAATCATAGGTTTTATTGTACGTACCTGCATAGAACTGTTCCTTTTGTGAACAACCGACGCTGCCAGCAGTGCCGCTCGGCACTCGAACCGGGGCCTCTATCCTGAATAAGGTGAGCGGCGAGGAGGAACCGAGCAGCGTTCCGAGGGCAGAAACCGCTTGCGGGCTATGCCGAGGTAGCGCGAGGAAGCCGGAGGCAAAACAAGCGCAGCGCAGTTAGCGAGAACCAGAAAACCGACGCAGCAGGCGAGCGCCGTCGAGCTTGCTCGAATGGCCGAGGCGCCAGGAGGAAGGCACAGCCAAACTTTTTGAAATGCTAACGCATCTCTTGAGCCTGCCGGGTACCCTTGTCTTTGATCTTTTTGGGCCGGGAGCTATAGACCGCTTTATTACTCCTCAGTTCGACCTCGCGCCCACCCCCTAAGGCTGAGTAAACTCCCGGTCGGAGTGCCCGGCGGCACCGCGGAGGTCGGCGGTTCAAAAGAACCACAATATTAAGAGCGGTTTATTGCCCCGGCCCAAAGCAAACGCAATGCAAGAGGGCTGCGGAGCCTAAGGAGTAGCGCAGCTATCTCAAAAGTCTTTTGGGTACCTTTTAGAATCGACGCTGCCAGCGAGAGCAGAGCGGGCTTGCACGCTTTGCCGAGCGGCGAGGAGAAAAACGAGCGGAGCGAAGTTAAAGAGAACAGTTCCCTCAAACAGGGTGTGTACAATAAACCCTACGATTTAAACGTCCCTTCAGCCTCGCCCCGCCGATTCGCTTCCGCCTCTCGCAAAACCAACCCCCGCCGACACCCGAAACACACCGCCTACTTGGTCAGGATCTCCGAGATCGGCCTGCCCGTCGCCGCCGCAGGCGGAGCAATCCCCAGTATGTCTGCAATCGTCGGCGCCACGTCCGACATATCCACATCATGCTCCACATCCGTATTCCCCACCACGCCCCCGAACCAGATCAGCGGCACATGAGTATCATAATTATACGGCGATCCCGAGTCCGAAACCTTTCCCTCCGCATACTCGATCCAGCCCGGCATCAGATTGATCATCACATCGCCCGAATTGCGCGGGAAATAACTGTTCTGCATCCGCCCCAATACCCCGCCCGTGAAATGGCCGTTCTGCAAAGCCGTCGCCGTCACCGCCTGCGACACCCCACTGAACTGGATCGCAAAATTGGCCACCCGATTCTGAATATCCTCTAACTGATGCTTCTTTTGGTACAGCAGACCGCGGTTCAGGTAAATCTGGCGGTTCTCGAACTTCAGCAACCAGTCGCCCGGCCCCAGCTGCGCCCCCAGGAATCCCGAGATGATCGCCTCGAACTGCCCGTTGTCGAACAGGCCCACCGGCATCCGGCTGTCGGCCCGGATCGGATCCGACGCCCCGTGATCCGAAGTCAGCACCACCAACAGCCGGTCACGCCCCACCTGCGTATCCAGGAAACCGAGCAGAGCCGCCAGATCCTCGTCCAGCCGGTAATAACTGTCCTCCAGTTCGATCGACCCCGTACCATACTTTTCGCCGATATACCGCGACGCATCGAAAACAAGATTCAGAATATCCGGCGCATCATCGTTTCCCAACCCCTCGTAGATGATCGCCTGCACCGCAAAATCCTTGACCAGCGTATTGCCCGCCGGCGAAGTCCGCAAACGGTCGTAGTCATACTTCTTGCGCGTCAGGAAATCGAAACTGATCCCCCGGGACGAATCGACCGAAATATCCGTGTATTCTTCATTCCGGTAAGCCTTCAAAGGCCGCGAGATTTCCCACTTCTGCGCCGAATAGCCCACCACCGAGCCATCATCGTTGAACTTCTGCACCCACTTGGGCAGCGCCGAAACATAATAATTGCTCGTCACCCACCGTCCGTTCTTGCCGTTGAGCCAATAGACCGCATCCGCCGAATGCCCTCCCGTCACCACCGCCGACACCGGATCGAGCGCCACGCTCACCACCTTTGAATCCCGGGACGCCATCTTGAGCTGATCCCCCACCGCACCGGCGATCAGGCCGCGCGGCGAATACTGTCCGTCGTACTCGTCGCTTCCCACCGTAAATGCCTTTTTGTCCGCCGCCAAGTCGATGACCTCGCCCGTGGTGTAATTGAACCACCGTTCGCCCACCACCCCGTGCATGGACGGATTGGTGCCCGTAGCGATCGTGGCCAGCCCCGATCCCGTCCGAGTCAGGGCATAGTCGTATGCCGCCCGCGTACACAAGGAACCTTCGCGCACCAGCGTGTGAAATCCCTTCTCACCGAAATTGTCGGCAAAACGGAGCAAATAATCGTATCGCATCTGGCTGACCACGATCTGGACCACTAACCTCGGTTTGTGGCGGCTGATAGCCGACGCCGCACGGGCCGCCGGCATGATCGCCGCGGCCAGCAGGAAAATGAAAAGTCTACGGAACATAATCTTCACCAAGTTCAAACGGCAAATTTAGCCAAAAAAACGCAGCTCTTCCGAAAAGTCGGCGTTTTTGTACCGCTGTTGCAGGCTCTCCGCTTTTTGCCGCATTTTGGCCCGGAACTGCACGTATTCCGGCGATTCGGGATGCAGCGGCCGGTGGGCCATCGCCCTTTTGAGACCATCGGTCTCCGCAATCAGTTCCGCCGCCTCCGGCGCAAGCATCGAGGCGGCAAACCGTTCGCACACATACTCCGTCGCCCGCGGCGACGGATGGCACATGTCTTCCGCATAAAACCGGTAGTCCCGCAACTCGCCGGTCACGATCTCGTAAGCCGGGAAATAATGCACCCGCCCCGGAAAAAGCGAGGCCAGCTCGTGCACCGCCACGATCAGCGAAGATTTGCTCAACTGGTTTTCCACTAACCCGTCGCCGCGGTGAACCGCCGGGCTGACGGTCAGCACGATCTGCTTGTCCGGCCACCGCCCGATCTGTCCGGCCAGCCGTTCCACGATCTCCGCCACCGTCATCCGCCGCCGCACGAACTCTCCGGCCGGCAGTTTGTGGCAGTTGGCCACCACGCTGCCCTGCCGCTCGTAGACCCATGCCGTGCCGAGGGTCAGCATCAGGTAGGCCGCTTCCCGCAGAGCCTTGGCGCCTGCCGCCAATGCGGCATTGATCCGGGTCAAGACCTGCTCGGGATCTGTCCCCGAGAAGTCGCCGTGATGTCCGAAGCTGTGCCACAGCCCCCGGTGCTCGAAAAGATCGCTCGGGGAAAAAGGAATGCCCGCCTCCAACCGTTCCAATGCCTGCGCGATGCTGGCGGGGTTGTAGAGCACGCCGAACGGGTTGACGCAAACGGGCAGTTTGCCGTCCCGCAGCCAGCCGCCGACGTGCTCGGCAAAGCAGGAACCCAGCACTAACCCCTGCTGCGAAGAGGTGATACGGAAAGAGGTTTCGGGTATGTCTACGGGTGTTCGGAATTCCATCGTCATAAACTTGGCTGCGACCCGCAAGGGCCGTCGTCCCCGGCGGCTGCGGGAGTGGGTGCCGAAGGCGAATGATCGGTTCTCCAAAGATACGCCTTTTCGGGAGCCTTGCGAAAATTCCCGCCCCGAAATTTGGAAAACCGGAAATAATCCCTACATTTGCCCTTGCAAATTATGATTCAGAACACGCATATCCGTCACGGGCTTCACCATCATCAGGACGATGAAGGGGAACAGACGATTTTTTGCCGTGATCTGCATATGGACGCTTAAACAACTGCATAACACACCTTAAAAAAGCCTGTTCTCCGCAAGAAGGAAGAACAGGCTTTTTTTTCATACTTAACGAAACAAACGACATGCACATGATACGCATTGCACTCCAGTCGAAAGGGCGGCTCAACGAAGAGAGCCTCGGGCTGCTGGCCGAGGCGGGCATCGGCATTGAGCCGAGCAAACGCAAACTGCTTTCGCGCTCCGATGATTTTCCCATCGAAATTCTCTACCTGCGCGATGACGATATTCCGCACGCTGTCGAACGCGGGGTGGCCGACATCGGCATCGTGGGGCTCAACGAGTACGAGGAGCGGCAATGCGGGGCGACGGTCGCCCATCGGCTCGGTTTCGGCCGGTGCCGTCTCTCGCTGGCCATTCCGAAAGGTGACGATTACTCCGGTGTCGCCTATTTCGACGGCAAACGCATCGCCACGTCTTACCCGGTGATCCTGAGCCGGTTTCTGACCGAAAGGAATATCCGGGCCGAGATCGAGGAAATCGCGGGCTCGGTGGAGATCGCTCCGGCGGTGGGATTGGCTGATGCGATTTTCGATATTGTCAGCAGCGGGGGAACGTTGGTCTCCAATGGGTTGAAGGAGGTCGAGACGGCCATGCAGTCGGAGGCGATCCTGATCGCTACGCCGGGGCTGGCCCCGGAGAAGCAGGTGCTGCTCGACCAGCTGTTGTTCCGCATCGAGGCGGTGGAGCGCAGCCGGGGCAAGAAGTATATCCTGATGAATCTCCCCACCGACCGCATTCCGGAGGCGGCGGCGATTCTGCCGGGGGTCAAGAGTCCGACGATCCTGCCGTTGGCCGAGGCGGGCTGGAGTTCGATGCATGCGGTGGTGGACGAACGGGTGCTGTGGGACAAAATCGAACGGCTCAAGGCGATCGGGGCGGAGGATATTCTTGTGCTGGCGTTAGAAAAGATGATATTATAGTTCATTTTTTGCCTCGAGCCGGGTGCCGCAGGACACTTGAGCCGGGCAGGAACTACCACCAATCCCCGCAGCTGCGGTCTCGTTTTATTAACCGTATTTTATCGCCTCGGCCGGCGGGGCTTTCTCTCCTGCGGAAAGCACTGTGGGCGTTCCCACGCCGGAGGTAGAGATTTTTCCTCTCCTCCCGCTCATGCCGCGGGGGCACTTCATTTCTTTTGTCAGCAAAAGAAACGAAGCAAAGAAAACTGCCTCCAGCCGGTTTCGCCTTGTCGGGCGTCCGCGCGTCCTGCGCGGCCCCCTCAAGGCAAAACACGACGCTTCCGGAAAGGCTTTCGTGTGCGGAGAAAGACGGTTCGACCGTGATCTCCCGATGACGACCAGGAGCCACTCCCGGCGGAGGGTGCCGCTCGGCACACGAGCCTGGCTGGAATTACCCTAAATGCCTCCGCTGGCTCCGAGTCATATACATGTTTTCGGAACTGTACTTGTCTCGAGCTCCGGTGAAAATCCGGTTCGTAGAACCGGGCGGGCTGTAGCCGCGCGCTGGCGGAAATCCTGTTCAAAGCAATTCATGCTTTTGAACGATTTCCTGCTCTATCCGTCGCGCGCGGTGTCGGTGCCGCTTGGCACTCGAATCGGGGAGTTTGCACCGCCTTAACCGGAGGGTACTGCCCTTACGCCGAGCGGCACCCGGCTCGAGGCCATAAAAAACGAACCGTTAAAAGACCATATGTATGAAAACCTATATCCATCCGCCGCGCGACCGGTGGGCAGCCCTGCTTGCCCGACCGTTGCAGCGGGAGAACGACTCGATCCGCAGACAAGTCGAAGAGATCGTCGAACACGTCAGACAGCACGGGGACACCGCCTTGCGCGAGCTGTCCAGCCGGTTCGACGGCGTGGAACCGACCGGGCTCGCCGTAACGGAAGCAGAGATCACGGCAGCCGACAGACAACTGTCCGACGAACTGAAAACAGCGATCCGACAGGCCCGCGAAAACATCGCAGCTTTTCACGCCGCCCAGAAAATGGAGCCGGTTCGCGTGGAAACTAGGCCCGGCATTCAGTGCGAGCAGCGCAGCGTGCCGATCCGCAGCGTCGGGCTCTATGTCCCGGGCGGCAGCGCCCCGCTGTTCTCCACCGTGCTGATGCTGGCAGTTCCGGCGCAGATTGCGGGATGTCGCGAGATCACCCTCTGCACGCCGCCGCGCAAGGACGGCACAGTGGCTCCGGAAATCCTCTGGACAGCGCAGCTTTGCGGCGTGACCCGCATCTTCAAAGTCGGCGGGGCGCAGGCGATTGCAGCGATGGCATTCGGCACGCAAACCGTTCCGAAAGCAGACAAAATCTTCGGGCCGGGCAACCGGTATGTCATGGCAGCCAAACAGCTGTTGGGGCTGAGCGCCGTGGCGATCGACATGCCCGCCGGGCCGTCGGAAGTGATGGTGCTGGCCGACGACACGGCGCGGGCGGAGTTCGCAGCCGCCGACCTGCTCTCGCAAGCCGAACACGGGCCGGACAGCCAGGCGATTTTAGTGACGACCTCTGCCGCATTGGCAACGGCTGTTGAAACGGAAGTGCGGAAACAGTTGGCACGACTGGGACGGGCGGAGATCGCAACCCAGGCTTTGACCGAAAGCCGCATTTTCGTGGTGGGGTCGGAGGCCGAAATGGTGGCGATGGCGAACCTTTACGCAGCGGAGCACCTGATCGTAGAGACGGCGGAGCCGGAGGCCGTTGCGGAACAAATCGAAAATGCGGGGAGCATTTTTCTGGGCCACTATTCGCCGGAGAGTGCGGGGGATTACGCTTCGGGGACGAACCACACGCTGCCGACGAGCGGCTGGGCGGCGGCTTACGGCGGCGTGAACATAGACAGCTTCTGCAAAAAGATCACCCTGCAACGGCTGACGGAAGACGGGCTTCGGAATATCGGGGCGACGGTGGAACGCATGGCCTCGGCCGAGGGGCTGGATGCGCATCGGAATGCGGTGAGGATTAGGCTGGACGCCATGAATCACCCCGAAAAGCCGGGCTGCAACTAACCCCGACTCCGCAGGCTGCGACCGAAAATAAACGACAAAAGAAAGACCATGGAAATCACATCGCTTTTCCGCGAGAATATCAGACAGATGGCCCCGTACTCGACGGCCCGGGACGAATACCAAGGAGAATTAGGCATTTACCTCGATGCCAACGAGAACCCGTTCGACAACGGTTTCAACCGCTATCCGGATCCGCACAACAAGCGGATCCGGGCTAAAATCGCCTCGATGCGCGGCGTGCCGGCGGATCGGATTTTCGTGGGGGGGAATGGCAGTGACGAACCGATCGACCTGCTGTTCCGCGTCTTTTGCGAGCCGCGGCAGGACGAAGCCATTTCGATCGCGCCGAGCTACGGAATGTACCGCGTGGCGGCCGAGACCAACTGTGTCAGGCTCGTCGAAGCGCCGCTTTCCCAGGACTTTGCGCTCGATTCGGCGGACTTCCTGAGCCGGGTGACCCCGCAGATGAAACTGGCGTTCCTCTGCTCGCCCAACAACCCGTCGGCCAATCTGCTCGACCCGGCGGAGGTCGAAAAAGTCATTCGCGGATTCAGCGGAATCGTCGTGCTGGACGAAGCCTATATCGACTTTGCGGAACACGAAGGTTTTTTGCCCCGGCTGGCGGAGTTCCCGAACTTGGTGGTGCTGCAAACGCTGTCGAAAGCGTGGGGGATGGCGGGAATTCGGATCGGATTCGCGTTCGCCGCTCCGGAGATCGTGGCGGCGATGGAGCGGATCAAGTATCCGTATTCGGTGAACGTGATTACGGAACGGCTGGTGCTTCGGGAGCTGGAGCGCGAGGCGGTGCGGCGGGAACAGATCGCGGTGCTGGTCGGCGAACGGAAAAAATTGGTCGAAGCGTTGGAACGGATTCCGCTGATCCGGCACGTTTTCCCTTCGGACGCCAACTTCGTCCTGGTGCGGGTGGACGAACCGCGGGAGGTTTATGACCGGCTGATCGGACGGGGGATCATCGTGCGCGACCGGTCGCGGATCGCGGGTTGCGAGGGGTGTCTGCGGCTGACGGTGGGGACGCCGGAAGAAAATGCCGCCTTGACCGATGCGTTGCGGAACATAGACAGGCCGTTCTCGGGGCCGGTCCCCGTCTTGTCGCCACGGCGTTGTGCGACCGTGTCGCGGCGGAGCCGGGAAACGGAGATTACGGCGACGCTGGACCTGGACAACACGACCCCGTCGCATATCTCTACGGGTTTAGGCTTTTTCGACCACATGCTCGACCAGATCGTGCACCACGGAGGCTTCTCGCTCCAGCTGACCGCCGCCGGCGACCTGAACGTCGACGAACACCATACCGTCGAGGACACGGCGCTGGTGCTGGGCGAGGCGTTTTCTTTGGCGCTGGGCGACAAGCGGGGGATCGGGCGGTACGGGTTCGCGCTGCCGATGGACGAGAGCCGGGCGCTGGTGCTGCTGGACTTCGGGGGGCGGATCGCCACGCGGTGGGATGTGAAACTGAAGCGGGAGCGGATCGGGGATGTGCCGACGGAGATGTTCGAGCACTTTTTCGACAGTTTTGCCCAGGCGGCGCGCTGCAATCTGCATATCGCGGCGCGGGGACGCAACGAGCACCACAAGGTGGAGGGAATTTTCAAGGCTTTCGCGCGGGCCCTCAGGATGGCGGTGGAGCGCAAACCGTTGGATTTCGACCTGCCGAGCTCCAAAGGGATGCTGTAATACTTTGCGCTGCATAGCCTCGCTTGTCCCGCCGGGGTCACCCGGACGCCGCCCGCGCAGGGCAGACGAAACCTGTACGGATGCGCCGCGCGCACTGCTAACGTAGGAAAGACCGTTTGAAAGCCGTGAGGCTTTCGGAATGGATTTCCGTTAGCGCGCGGGCAAAACAGCATTGCGATAGAAACGACGGCACCCGGCAGCTTAGCAAAACGGCCTTGCAGGACCGCGCCCGCCCGGCGTGAGGACAGTCCGAGACCAATTGCGGAGAAGCTCCCGCAACGGCAGACCCCTAATTCGGCTATGCAGGGCCGCGCACTAACGGGCGGGCCTTCCTCCGCGGAGGCCCGGTGCCGCTCGGCACTCGAGCCGGGCTGTAACTACCCTAACTCCGCTGGCTGCGACCCGAAAACGAAAAAACAGGAAACGACCGGCACGCGGAAAACAGCACAAGCAATTAAATATTTATGGTAACGATCATAGACTACGGCACCGGCAACCTGCGCTCCGTGACCAACGCATTGGCACGCCTCGGCGCGGATTACATACTGACCGCCGACCCGGAGGCGATCCGGCAGGCCGAACGCGTGCTGCTGCCGGGCGTGGGCGAGGCGGCTACCGCTATGCGGATGCTGCGCGAGAAAGGTTTGGCCGATACGCTCCGCAACTTGACCTGTCCGGTACTGGGAATCTGTCTGGGGATGCAGCTGCTGTGCACACACAGCGAGGAGGGGGACACCGATTGCCTCGGCATTTTTCCGAACCGCGTGCGGCGTTTCTTTTCGGGGAGTGCGGGCGGCGGCTTGAAAGTGCCCCATGTGGGATGGAACTCGATCCACAGCTTGAAATCGCCGCTTTACCATCATATCGCAGAGGGGGAATATGTCTATTATGTGCACTCCTATGCGGCGGAAATCAATGCGTGCACCGCAGCGGCGACCGACTACGGCGGATGGTTCAGCGGCTCGCTGCACCAGGACAACTTCTACGGCTGCCAGTTCCATCCCGAAAAAAGTGGCGCGGCAGGCGGCCGGATTTTAGCAAACTTTCTTTCGCTATGAAAATAGAGATCATACCCGCCATCGACCTGATCGGCGGCCAGTGCGTGCGGCTGACGCAAGGGGACTACGACCGGAAGACCACGTATGGGGCCGATCCGGTGGAGATCGCGCGGAGCTACGAGGCGATCGGCGTGCGGCGGCTCCACGTGGTGGATTTGGACGGGGCAAAAGCCGCCGCGCCGCAGAATATAGACACGCTGCGCAAGATCGCGGCGGCGACGAAGCTCGACGTGCAGTACGGCGGCGGGATCAAGAGCGGCGAGGCTTTGGAGGCGGTTCTGGCGGCGGGGGCGAACCGTGTGATCTGCGGCAGCGTGGCGGTCACGGCGCCGGAACGGTTCGAGGAGTGGATAGCGGCTTACGGGGCGGAACATATCGTACTCGGGGCGGACACCAAGGGGGGAAAGGTGGCGATCAACGGCTGGCGGGAGGCGGCCGAGACGGATGTGCAGACGATCGTGCGGCGGTTTGCGGCGCGGGGACTGCGGCAGGTGATCTGCACCGACATCTCGCGCGACGGGATGCTGGCGGGGCCGAACTTCGGCCTCTATGCGGCTTTGCAGACGGAGTTCCCGGGGGTGGAAATCACCGTCAGCGGAGGCATCGCGACGACAGACGACTTGGTGCGGCTCGATGCGATGGGGCTGCGCAGCGTCATCGTCGGCAAGGCGATTTACGAGGGGAGGATTACGCTTAAAGAGTTGGAAAGATGCTTGCAAAACGGATAATTCCCTGCCTCGACATCCGGGACGGGCAGACGGTCAAAGGGATCCACTTCGAGGGGTTGCAGAATGTGGGCGATCCGGTGGAGCTGGGGCGCCGATATGCGGACGAGGGGGCCGACGAATTAGTCTACTTGGACATCAGCGCGACGGTCGAGGGGCGGAAGACTTTTTCGGAACTGGTGGCCCGGATTGCCCGCGAGATCGACATCCCGTTCACGGTGGGGGGCGGCATTTCGACAGCAGAGGATGCGGGGGCGCTGCTGCTGGCGGGGGCCGACAAGGTGACGGTGAACAGTGCCGCAGTGCGCGATCCGGGGCTGATCGACGAGATCGCGGGACGGTATGGCAGCCAGTTCATTGTGGTGGCGGTCGATGCCCGGATGGACGATGCGGGGCGCTGGGTGGTGACCACGCATGGGGGACGCACGCCCACGGAGCGGGAGCTGTTCTCGTGGGCGCGCGAGGCGCAGGAGCGGGGGGCGGGCGAAATTCTCTTCACGTCGATGAACCACGACGGGACGAAGAGCGGCTACCCGTGCGAGACGTTCGCGCGGCTGGCTTCGGAGCTGTCGATCCCGATCATCGCTTCGGGAGGGGCGGGCACGGTGGAGCACATCGCGGAGGTGCTGACGGCGGGACGGGCGGATGCGGCGCTGGCGGCTTCGATTTTTCACTACGGCGAGATTCCGATCCCGGTGCTCAAGCGGGCGTTGCATGAGCGGGGGATTGCGGTGCGCCTATAGCGGCCTCCGACGGATATTGGAGCGCCCCGACTTTCCGCCTGTGCGGAAAGTCGGGGCGGACATTCGACAAGTAATTAAAAAACAGATACATTATGACACCGGACATCGACAAGTTGGATTTCTCGAAAAACGGCGACGGGCTGCTGCCGGCCATCATCCAGGACGACCGCACGCTGCAAGTCCTGATGCTGGGCTACATGAACCGGGAGGCTTACGAAAAGAGCCTCGCGGAGGGACGTGTGACGTTCTACAGCCGCACGAAACGGCGGCTCTGGACAAAGGGCGAGACGAGCGGCAATTTCCTGAGTATCTGCTCGGTGTCGATGGATTGCGATGCGGACACGCTGCTGATTCGGGTCATTCCCGCCGGGCCGGTGTGCCACACGGGGAGTGCGAGCTGCTTCACGGAGTCGCCCACGGAGACGGAAGGGTTCATCCGTTATTTGCAATCGGTGATTCAGGGACGGCACCAGGAGATGCCGGCGGCTTCCTACACGACGAAACTTTTCGAGCGGGGGATCAACAAGATCGCGCAAAAGGTGGGCGAAGAGGCGGTCGAAACGGTGATCGAGGCGGTGGCGCAGAACAAGCCGGATTTGATTTACGAAGCATCGGATCTGGTCTACCATTTGCTGGTGCTGCTGGAGGCGAACGGCCTGTCGCTGGCTGATCTTGAAAAGGAACTGGCCCGGCGGCACAAATAGGTTTCGGGCCGGGAATAGGTGTCCCGCCTTATCCGGCGGCACCGGGAGACCGCTTGGGCCGGGATTTTCCGGAGCCGGGGTGTTTCGTTTTTCGGTACCCGCCCGGTTTTGCACGCTATTTGCAAAACGGTCAGACATCGGATGTTCAACTAAAACTCGATGTCATGAAAAACGAAAAGAAGGCGAGAGGATGCCGCTCCTGCGAAAAAGATTTTGAACGGCAAGTGAAAAAGACCGTGGACGCAGTGGAAAACTACACCGAAAAAGACCACGAGAAAAAAGAGGCCGAAGTGGAAACCGCTTTCGCTTCGGACGAACGGAAAAAGTAGGCCTTCCGAGGCTGTCCGCAGCCTGCGCCCGAGGGAAATCGGCGCGGGAGCTGTCGCCAGAAGCCGATCCGCCCCTTGGGGGCGGATCGGCTTCTTTGACCTGGGGCGAACCGGCGGAGCGAAACAGTCCGGCAAGACAGACGAACGGGGAATGGCAGCCTTTCGTCCTGGCGGATCGAAGTGGACTGTTTTTTCGACCGGGGCCGGCGCCGTGTCGGATGCGGCCGATCTGTTCCGATTTTGCAACGCGCTCGGCTTTTTTCTGCGAAATCGGAATCTGAGGAACTTCTTGTCTGCAATAATTCGTATCTTTGTGCCGTTCGCCACAGCGAACTGAAGACCCGTGGAAAGATTTGGTAGATTGCAACCACGCGAAAAAATGCTAAAGCACATTCTTCTCCCGATGCGGTTTCCTGCGCTTTCCGACATTTTTCCCCGGTCTGTTCGGCGGCGGTAATACAAACATCTAAACATACAGTACTATGGGATACTTGTTCACATCGGAATCCGTTTCGGAAGGACACCCCGATAAGGTGGCCGACCAGATCTCGGACGCCATTCTCGACGAATTTCTCCGCCGCGACCCGGAGGCCAAGGTGGCTTGCGAGACGCTTTGCACTACGGGGCTGGTCGTGGTCAGCGGCGAGGTCAAATCCAATGCCTATGTCGATATTCAGCATACGGTGCGCGGGGTGATCGAACGCATCGGTTACACCAACGCGGACTATATGTTCGAGGCCCGTTCGTGCGGCGTGCTGTCGGCGATCCACGAGCAGTCGCCGGACATCAACCAGGGGGTGGAGCGGGCCGACCATGACGAGCAGGGGGCGGGCGACCAGGGGATCATGTTCGGCTACGCTTGTCACGAGACCAAGGAGCTGATGCCGGCTTCACTGATGCTGTCGCACATCCTGCTGATGGAGCTGGCGGATATTCGCCGCGAGATTCCGCAGAACGGGGGAACGGTGATGGGCTACCTGCGCCCGGATGCCAAGTCGCAGGTGACGGTCGAGTACGGCGACGACCACCGGCCGAAGCGGATTCATACGATCGTCATCTCCACCCAGCATGATCCGGAGGCGACGCAGGAGCAAATCGAGGCTGATGTGCGCAACATCCTGATCCCGCGCGTGCGGCGGACGCTCGAACGGCGGGGCAATAAATTGCTGCTGAGCTTGTTGCATGACGATTACATTTTGCATGTCAATCCGACGGGCAAGTTCGTGATCGGGGGGCCGCACGGGGATACGGGCTTGACGGGGCGCAAGATTATTGTGGACTCTTACGGCGGCCGGGGTGCGCATGGCGGCGGGGCGTTCTCGGGCAAGGATTCGTCGAAGGTGGATCGCTCGGCGGCATATGCGGCGCGCCATATCGCCAAAAATATGGTGGCGGCGGGTATTGCGGAGGCGGTGCTGGTACAGGTGGCGTATGCGATCGGTATTGCGGAGCCGGTGAGTGTTTTCGTGGATACTTTCGGGACGTCGAAGGTGGCGCTGACGGATGGGGAGATTGCGTCGAAGGTGGCGGAGCTGTTCGATCTGCGTCCGGCGAAGATTGTGGAGCGCTATGGACTGAAAAAACCGATTTTTTCGCCGACGGCGGCGTATGGACATTTCGGCCGAGAACCGTATGTGGAAAATGGAATCCAGTTTTTTGGCTGGGAAAAACTGGATGAGGTGGACCGGCTGCGTGTCGCTTTCAAACTCTAACTATTAATCGTTCGTTTAATCTTTACCCTACTGTGAGTGACTGTTCTTTCTTTGAAAAGAAAGAACCAAAGAAACTTTCAGATAGCTGCGCTACTCCTTAGGCTCCGCAGTCCTCTTGCATTGCGTTTTCTTTGGGGTGTGGCAATAGCGGGCATAA
>NZ_CANQYJ010000044.1 GCF_947628055.1 uncultured Rikenella sp. | reverse complement strand
CTTGCATTGCGTTTTCTTTGGGGCGTGGCAATAGCGGGCATAAAGCGTTATTTACCTAAGTGCCCGCTATTGCTCACCCCCCAAAAGAATCGAAGACAAGGGTACCCGGCAGGCTCAAGAGATGCGTTAGCATCTCAAAAAGTTTTTCTGGTTCTCTTTGTTCACAAAGAGAACAGTTCCCGCAAACATAGGGTAGTGATTAAACAAACAAATATAAGGATATTTTCCGGGTCGAGGGCGTTCCCCGTTTGTGGAGAGGGGGCAGTAAACATCGAAAAAGAAAAATATCCTACCTTTGCACCGCACATATGGACAACCAAGTCACCATATACACCGACGGTTCATCGCTCGGCAATCCCGGCCCCGGCGGATTCGGCGTCGTGCTGCTCGCCGGCCCCCACCGTCGCGAAATCTCCGAAGGATACCGCCTCACCACCAATAACCGGATGGAACTGCTCGCCGTAATCACCGGCCTCGAAGCCCTCAAGCGCGACGGACTTCGCGTGACCATCTACTCCGACTCCAAATACGTGATCGACTCCGTGCAGAAAGGATGGATCTACAGTTGGATGCGGAAAGGATTCGCCAGAAAGAAGAACGCCGACCTCTGGCGCCGGTTCATGCGCGTATTCGGCCGTCACGACGTGCGATTCATCTGGATCAAAGGACACAACAACAACATCGAGAACGAGCGGTGCGATCTGCTGGCCACCACCGCCGCGCGCAGCGAAAACTTGCTGGAGGACATCGGCTACAAGTCCGAAGAGGCTGTATCCGGCCTGTCTCTGTAACGATACAACTATCTTCCCTGGCAAACCCTGACCTTCTTGGCCATCGCCGACGCGAAAACGAAATCCGCCAACTCCTTGTTGTCCGTATCTAAGATGTCGTCCTTAGTCCCTTCCCACCACTTCTTGCCCTCGTAGATAAAGATGATCGTGTCGCCGATCTCCATCACGGAGTTCATGTCGTGTGTATTGATGATCGTCGTAATACTGTATTCCTGCGTGATTTCCTGAATCAGGTTGTCGATGACCACCGAGGTTTTCGGATCCAGACCCGAGTTCGGTTCGTCGCAGAACAGGTATTGCGGGTTCATCACGATCGCTCGCGCAATGGCCACACGCTTGATCATCCCCCCGCTGAGCTCCGACGGGTAGAGATGGTGGGCATTGGTCAGATTGACCCGCTGGAGGCAGAAATTCGCCCGGTCTTCCTTTTCGCTTTGCGACATTTCGGTGAACAGATCCAGCGGGAACATCACGTTTTCCAATACGGTCGAAGAGTCTAACAACGCCCCGCCCTGGAAGATCATCCCTAATTTCTGCCGTATCTCGCGTTTGACTTCGAGCGGTGCGCCGCTGAAGCAGAGGTCGTCGTACAGAATCTGTCCGCTGTCGATGTGGTGGAGACCGACCAGACATTTGAGCAGCACGGTCTTGCCCGATCCGCTCTGGCCGATGATCAGGTTGGTCTTGCCCGGCTGGAAGGTGGCTGTAATGTGGTCGAGAACTAATCGCCCGTCCTCGAATGATTTGCAAACGTCGATGGCTTGTATCATCAGTCGATCAGCATGATTTGGGTGAGTATCAGGTCGAGTATCAGGATCACGATGCTGCTGACCACGACGGCTTTGGTGCTGGAGCGGCCCACTTCGAGCGAGTTGCCTTTGGCGTAGTAGCCGTAGTAGGCCGAGATGGTCGAGATCGTGATGCCGAATACGCAGGCTTTGATAATGGAATAGACGATGTAGAATGTGTTGACGGCGTAACGTATCCCGGAAACGTATTCAAACGGCGGAAAGATTTGGGTGATCTGCACCACGGCGTAGCCGCCGATCACGCCGATCACCATGCTCATAATGGTCAGCAGCGGAAAGAAAAAGGCCGATGCCACTACTTTCGGCAGTATGAGGTAGCTGGCGGAGTTGACGCCCATGATCTCTAATGCGTCGATCTGCTCGGTGATGCGCATGGTGCCGATCTCGGATGCGATATTCGATCCGACTTTCCCGGCCAGGATCAAGGCGACGATGGTGGAGCTGAATTCGAGCACCAGCGACTCGCGGGTGGCGTACCCGATCATCATCTTGGGTATGAAGGGGCTTTCGAGGTTGTTGGCCATCTGTATGACGACTACGGCGCCCATAAATATGGAGATGATGGCGACGATGCCGATGGAGTTGAGGCCGATGGCTTCCATCTCGAAGAAGGTGCGCTTGCGGTATATCGAAAATTTCTCGGGCCGCGAAAACACTTTCTTCATTAACATCAAATATCCACCTGTCTCTTTGAATATACTCATATCGCTCTCTTTTTTAATCGTTCGTTTTGTTCACTGCCTTATGTTTGAGGGAACTGTTCTCTTTGTGAACAAAGAGAACCAGAAAAACTTTCTGAGATGCTAACGCATCTCTTGAGCCTGCCGGATACCCTTGTCTTTGATTTGTCGGGGTGCGGGGAATCGGGCCGATATGATGAGGTTCAATACCTAATCGGCCCGCTTCCCGCGCCCCGAACCAAACGCAATGCCAAAGGACTGCGGAGCCTAAGGAGTAGCGCAGCTATCTCAAAAGTTCTTTGCGTCGCTTTCTTTCAAGAAAGCGACAGTTGCCTCCAATTAAGGCAGAGAATAACGAACGATTGAAAACAAAGGTAATGAAAAAGGAGCAAAGGATATGCCGTATGGAAATTAAGCCTTATCTTTGAGAGATAATAAAGAAATCAATGGAAAAGACCCCACAGAACAACTACTGCGTGATAATGGCCGGCGGGATCGGCAGCCGTTTTTGGCCCCTCAGCAGGAACCGCCTGCCCAAACAATTTCTTGACGTGCTTGGTACCGGCAAAAGCTTTATCCGCAGCACCCTCGAGCGGTTTTTGCCCGTGGTGCCGACCGAGAATATCCTGGTAGTCACCAGTGAACTTAATAAAGACCTCGTACTGGAACACCTGCCTGAACTGCAGCCCGAACAAGTGCTCCCCGAGCCCGTGCGGAGGAATACGGCGCCTTGTATCGCTTATGCCGCCTATCGGATCGCCGCCCGCAATCCGCAGGCGAACATGATCGTCGCCCCGTCCGACCACCTGATTACCGGCGAAGCCGAATTTCAACAGATCGTGCGCGAAGGGCTGGACTTCGTGGACGGCAGCGAGAAACTGATGACCATCGGGATCCGGCCGTCGCGGCCCGAGACCGGATACGGCTACATCCAGATCGACACCGCACCGCATGCGGAAACGGACGGGACACCTATCGCCAAAGTGAAAACCTTTACCGAAAAGCCAAACCTCGAAATGGCGAAAGTATTTGTCGAAAGCGGCGAATTTTTCTGGAACTCAGGCATCTTTATCTGGTCGGTGGCCGGGATACTGAAAGCGTTCGGCCGCTATCTGCCGGAGATGAACGCCCGTTTCGCATCCGGGGCCGGAGATTACGGGACAGCCTCCGAACAATCGTTCGTCGACGCCATCTACCCTTCGTGCGAAAATATCTCGATCGACTACGGCATTATGGAAAAATCGCCCGACGTCTATGTGCGCTGCGGCGACTTCGGATGGAGCGACATCGGCACCTGGGGATCGCTCTACCAGCATGCCGCCCGTGACGAACAGGGAAACGTGCTCGGCGGAGACGGCCGCGTGCTGGCCTACGACACTCAGGGCACCGTGGTCAATATTCCCCGGGGGAAAGTGGCGGTGGTCGAAGGCTTGAAAGATTATTTGGTGATCGAGAAAGACAATACACTGCTGATCTGCCGCAGGGAAAACGAACAGAATATCCGAAATTACGTGGAAGATGTCAAATACCGGTTTGGGGAAGAATTTGTCTAAGCTCTACGAGCTTTATTGCGAAAATGGCGGTCGGGTGACCACGGACAGCCGGGCCGTCGCCACGCTGGCGGCGGAACATGACGGAGTGGGACCGGTCTTTTTCGCCTTGCCGGGCGAACGTTTCGACGGAAACGACTATGCCGTGCAGGCGGTGGCGGACGGGGCGGTGGCGGCAGTCGTACACGGCAGATTGCCGAAAGGGGTGCGGGCGGATTCGGACGAGGCGGCGAAATATATTGTGGTCAAAGATACGATAGCGGCGTTGCAGGAGCTGGCGGCACACCATCGGGACATGCTGGGGCTGCCGGTGCTCGCGCTGACGGGGAGCAACGGGAAGACCACGACCAAGGAGCTGATTGCGCGGGTGTTGCGGCTCAAATACCGGGTGGCGTGTACGCAGGGGAATCTGAACAATCATATCGGCGTGCCGCTGACGCTGCTTTCGATGACCGCTGAGGACGACGTGGCGATCGTCGAAATGGGGGCGAGCCACGGGGGAGAGATTGCCGCGCTGTGCGGAATTGCGCAACCGGATATCGGCCTGATCACGAATGTGGGTCGGGCGCACCTGGAGGGTTTCGGCGGACCGGAGGGGGTGCGGCGGGGGAAAGGGGAGCTGTACGACTATCTGGCGGTGCATGGCGGAACGGCGATCTACTCGGCGGAAGATCCTGTTCTGAGCGACATGATCCGCGAACGCTTTTCTGAAACGGGGATCGGCGCTGCGGTGAGCTATCGGGCAGCGGACTGGGGAATTGCGGCCTCGACCGTTCGCGGGGGGGGTAAACTGATTTTATCCGTACAAGGCGGAGAAGATGTGGCGACGCATATGGCGGGAGCGTACAACCTGGCCAATGTGAGTGCGGCTTTGGCGGTGGGGGCGTATTTCGGGATAGCCGTGCCGCAGGCGCTGGAAACCGTGGCGGCTTACGACCCGGATAACAACCGTTCGCAGGTGGCGGAGTCGAAAAACGGGACGGGGAACATCCTGTATATGGATGCCTATAATGCCAATCCTTCGAGTATGGCGGCGGCGCTGGATAATTTTATCGCTTTGCCGTCGGGGGGGAGGAAGGTCTTGATACTCGGGGATATGCGTGAGCTGGGCGAGTTCTCGGCCGCTGAACACCGGGCGATTGTCGACCGGCTGGCCGCTGTAGCGGGGAGCGGTGGAGCGGAATGCTATCTGGTGGGGCCGGAGTTTTCCGAAGCGATACCTGTACCGTCCGAAGGGATACGGGTATTTCCGTCGGCGGATGCTTTGGCGGAGGCGTTGCGGAAGGGGGCTGTCGTGATTCGTGACGCCTGTGTTTTGGTAAAAGGGTCGAGGGGGATTGCGCTGGAGAAGTTATACCCGTTGCTCTGAGTGGCGATAGGGGGAAGGTGCGGATTTCCGCGGGTGCTGAACATGAGGAATTTCTCGGGGCGGGGGTGTTGGGGGCACGGTTTTAGTTAATACAGCCCTTTTTCCCAGTGTGCGGAAATTGTTTGGGGTAGCTCTGGTTCCAGCGAAACGCAGTTTCGCAAGCCCGCCGCGGGGCCCCGTTGGGGCTTTTGTTAGAGTTTGAGAGGACTTATTAAGCGCGGCTGCCCGGCCCGAGAGCGGTTCCGTACTTTAGGGTAGTTTATTTTGCTGCCGGCAGACCAATAAAACACCCGAAGGGTGCGGATTGTGTGCCGAGCGGCACCTGCGCGCCGTGCCTTACAAAGCGAAATCATTTCGACAAACGACAGTTTGTTGAAATAAAATTTCGCTGGCGCGCAGGAAAGACAACTGAGGTAAAGGCGGCTCGGTTCACGTGCCGAATAGCCCCGCGCGCGACGGCTGGAGCAGGAAATCGTTCAAAAGCAGCTTGCGCTTTTGAACAGGATTTCCGCCAGCGCGCAGACAAAAGCTGTTTTTGATCTGTAAAAAAGGCCGCAGCCCGAGGAGGATATTTCGGATAGTTCCAGCCCGGATCGCATGTCGAGCGGCACTATCCGACGCCGGCGGAGCAGCAAGGAGCTGTGCGAGTTGCGCCCTCCGCGTGGGGCGGCGTCGGGCGCGCGACCCAAGGTCGCAAATAATAGTTTTTTCATCGCCTCGAACCGGCGGGCGTTTGTTCTTTATAAAAAACTTTTTTGCATGCCCTCCTGCCGGGCGAGCACTTATTCTTTGTCGCCTCCAGCCGGCGGGGCTCTTCATTTCTTTTGGCAGCAAAAGAAATGAAGCAAAGAAAACTGCCTCCAGCCGGTTTCGCCTTGTCGGGTGTCCGCGCGTCCTGCGCGTCCCCCTCAAGGCAAAACACGACGCTTCCGGAAGGGCTTTTATGCTTTCACCGAAATACCTGTTGTCGGGCCGGAGCCAGCGGAGGCGCACCAACGAGCAAGGCGAGTTGCGCCCCTCCGCCGGGGATGGCTCCGGGGCGTCATCGGGAGATCACAGCCGAAAACCCCTCTTGGGCACCGTTAGACACAACGGCTTACTCGCTGGCCCGGGAAACAGTTTTCTCCGCACGCGAAAGCCCCTCTTGGGAATGGGGTAGACACGACATTCCCGGTGACTTCTTTGTTTACTTTGACCTGTGGTCTTCCTCGCGCTGCCTCGGCATAGTCCGCAAGCGGTCTCTGCTCTTGGTACGCTGCTCGGTTCTTGGTCACTCAAGAAAGTAAATGCCCGCCCGGCAGGAGGACAATGAAAAAACGCCGGTTCGAGTGCCGAGCGGCACCCGGCTCGAGACGATAAAAACCGTACAATAAAAAGTTCTGCGTATTCGGCCTCGCGCCCGCCCTTAAGATAGAACCAGCTCCCGGATCAAGTGTCGAGCGGCATCCGCGCGCGACGGCTGGAGCAGGAAATCGTTCAAAAGCCGCTTGCGCTTTTGAACAGGATTCCCGCCAGCGCGCAGGAATATACGGCCAGACCCAGCCGACTCTCCGCGTCAGCGGCCAGCCCGGAGCCACCCCCGGCGAAGGGCTGCAACCTTTCTGCGTTCGGTTCCGCCCTCGCTGGCTCCGCGCTCACGCGCTCCACCGCAGGCTCCAGGCCAAACCCCAGGCCACAAACAGCCGCCGCACACGAGAGCCTAAATAGCACGATTATTCATTCCCCGCATGGGCGGACAGACCGCTGATGCGGCAGGACAACCGCACATTCATCAAAATATGGATACCTTTTTGTTCGACAGCATCATCGTCGGGCCGATCCACAGCCGGCGGCTCGGCACCTCGCTCGGTGTGAACCTGCTCACCCCGAACTCCAAACTGTGCAATTTCAACTGCATCTACTGCGAATGCGGATGGAACGGCGCACACGGCAAAGGAGGGTTCAACCCCTATGAGAAAGTCGTTTCCGCCCTCGAAACGAAATTGAAAGCCATGGCCGACGAAAGTCAGCTTCCCGATGTGATTACCTTCGCCGGGAACGGCGAGCCCACCATGCACCCCGACTTCGACCGGATCGTCGACGCTACGCTGAACCTGCGGAACCGTTATGCGTCCGATACGAAAGTCGCCGTGCTGAGCAATGCCACCATGATCGACCGCGAAGCCGTGCGAACAGCCTTGCTGCGTGTAGACCGGAATATTCTCAAATTCGACTCCGCCATCGACGCCACCATGCGGCTCATCAACCAGCCCCGGAACGCGCGGACTGTAGCCGAGATCATCGAACTGCTGCAAGCGTTCCAGGGATGCCTCGTCGTGCAGACCCTGTTTCTCAGGGGGGACTACGGCGGTCACCGGATAGACAATACGACACCGGAAGAGGTGGAAGCCTATGTGGAAGCCATCCGGCAGATACACCCTTCGGAAGTGATGCTTTACACCATCGACCGGAATACCCCCGCCGACGGCTTAGAAAAAGTGCCGTACGAAGAGATGGAAGCCGTGGCGACCCGTATACGCGCATTGGATATGGACATCATTACTTCCGTCGCCAAATAAATTACAACGCGACCGAGGAGCGATACAGCGCGCATGGTCGAACAGTCCATCCTGCGATTTTTGGCAGGGGCCGCCGCCCGCCTCGAAACAGGAGAACAGGGCGATCCTCGACAGCAAACCATATATACCATCTCAAAACACTTACTTGTAACCATCAATGCCGTACAAACGGCGAAATTCAATACCAAATTCTTACAGCCTATGAAAACCCTCGACACTCGAACCGCCTCCCGGATCTATCCGTGGGTGGTAGTCGGACTGCTGTGGGGCGTGGCCCTGCTCAACTACATGGACAGGCAGATGCTCTCCACCATGAAAAACGCGATGGAAGCGGACATTACCGAATTGCAGTCCGCCGCCAACTTCGGCCGACTGATGGCCATCTTTTTATGGATATACGGGCTGATCAGCCCGGTGGCGGGAGCCGTGGCCGATCGGATCAGCCGCAAATGGCTGATCGTGACGAGCCTTTTCGTCTGGTCGGCGGTAACCTACGGCATGGGCTATGCCAATACTTTCAACCAGCTCTATTGCCTGCGCGCCGTGATGGGGATTAGTGAAGCGTTGTATATTCCGGCCGGACTGGCGATGATCGCCGACTGGCACCGCGACCGCTCGCGATCGCTGGCCGTGGGGATTCACATGACAGGCCTTTATACCGGACAGGCCATCGGCGGATTCGGAGCTACCGTAGCGGCGGCTTTTACGTGGCACACCACCTTCCACTGGTTCGGGATCATCGGGATGGCTTATGCGTTGATTCTGGTGCTGTTCCTGCATGAAAACAAAGAAGCGGTCGCCGCGCGGCGGATGAACCGGATGACAGCCGGCGAAGCGGGCCGCGGAGGGCAATTCAAAACGCTGTTCAAAGGGTTCGGACTGTTGTTCTCGAATGTGGCATTCTGGGCGATCCTGTTCTACTTCGCCGCGCCGAGCCTGCCGGGGTGGGCGACTAAAAACTGGCTGCCGACGCTGTTCTCGGACAGCTTAGGGATACCGATGTCGCAGGCGGGGCCGATTGCCACCATTACGATTGCGGTATCTTCATTTATCGGGGTCATCGTGGGCGGCATCTTGTCGGATCGCTGGGTGCGGCGCAACTTGCGGGGACGCGTCTACACAGGGGCGATCGGCTTAGGGCTGACTATTCCCTCTCTGTTGCTGTTAGGGTTCAGCCACAACCTCGTGGGGGTTGTGGGAGCAGGACTGCTGTTCGGCGTGGGCTACGGGATGTTCGACGCGAACAACATGCCGATTCTCTGCCAATTCGTTTCCGACCGCTACCGGGCTACCGCTTACGGGATTATGAATATGATCGGCGTGTTTGCCGGGGCGGCGGTGACCAACATACTGGGCAAGTGGACGGATGGCGGCGACTTGGGAGCCGGATTCGCCTGGCTGAGCGTGATCGTCGCCGCTGCCATTGCGATCCAGCTGAAATTCCTGCATCCGAAGACGGACAATATGCTGTAATCCGCACCCCGGTCGGAAAATCCGCCGGGAACGAAGCGGACGTATAAAAAATCAGGCAGGCGTTTAAGGCCTGCCTTGATTTTTTTACGGTTGTAACTCTTTTTCGACTCGTGCACGCGCCGGAACCCGACCGGACGACCGTGCGCCGCGATTTCCTCCTGTCGGCTCGCCCTGCGGTTCGCCTTCACGTAATCGCTTTGTGTGATCCGTTTTTTCATCTCTCGTTCTCGTAAAATCCCGTATCCCGGCCCTCTGCTTCTGCGCCGGACGGCTGCAAAGATAATCATTCGGTTCAAACCTGAAAATCCCGACCGGATGCGCCGCGACGACAGCCATACCACCCAGACGATCTGTTTTCTCGGGTCTTTGAACTGCGGATCGGCCAGTTGTTGGCTTCCCATACGAATATCGGTCGGCACCGGTTAACGCGTAATTTTCAGTATCCAGGCGGTTACATCCTCCAGAACTTCCGGAGAGATCGTCTCCTTGATCCGGGCATACTCGTTCGGAGAACCTGTTTCCGCATGCTGGAAAAGGTGGTTCAGTCCTTCATAGGCTTTGACGGTCACCCGCTTGTTTCCGGATTCGACGGAATACCGTTCGATCAATCCGAGATTGATTGCCGCATCGACCTGAATATCCTTTGTCCCGTTCAGGGCCAGCACAGGGCAGCAAGTCGCCAGGATATACGGTTTCGGGTCGTTCCGCAGAAAAAAGCGCAGCCATGTATCCGGAGGCGCCGTCAGAATCGTCATCGCATTCTGCCGCATCGGCTCCGGTAACGAGCCGCGCGGCCCTGCCGGGAAAAGCACTCGGGCCAATGAATCCCGATGGGCCTGCAAGTATTCCGAGGGATAGCGCTCCTGCAGGCGGAAAATATCGCGCAGCACATCCACGTAAGCGTTGGCGCAAGAATCCGGCGCTCCCTGAGCCTTAAAGATCGCCCGGTTTTGTGTCAGCAGCAGCGAATCCCCTCGCTGTGCGCACCCCGCCAGCGAAACCACGAAAGCCACCCGAGCATCCGCCGCCGCGCACATAAAAGCTACCGTTCCCCCTTCACTATGGCCCAGCATACCGATTTTTTTGCGCGACACCTCGGGCCGCGTCAGCAGGTAATCGAACGCTGCCAAGGCATCCTGTGTAAAATCCGCACTGGTAGCCGCTGCAAAATTTCCTGTCGATTGCCCCACGCCCCGGTCGTCGTACCGCAGCACCGCAATCCCCCGCCGCGTCAGGTAATCGGCGATCACCGCAAACGGCTTATGCCCCATCAACTCCTCATCCCGATTCTGAGGCCCGCTGCCGGTCACCAGCACGACCGCTGGAAAAGGCCCCCGGCCTTCCGGCAAAGTAAGCGTCCCGGCCAGCGTCACGGAATCCCGGCTATTGTAAACGCTTATTTCCTCGGATCGGTAGGGAAACGGCGGTTTCGGCTCCTGCGGCCGCCGCAAGGCGAAGTCGCCCCGTACCAGATTCAAAGCGAGCGGCAACATCCCCTGCACGAAAATCCCTTTCAGGCTGTCGCCTTCGATCTTCCCGGTAAAAGCGGCTTTCAGCCTGTCCCATTTCACGGACAATTCCGGTTTCCGGTATTCGACGGACGATGCGCGGAGACCGAATGCTCTCTGGTCGGGACTGTCCAACGTTACGGTATAGCCCGTGTCGGACTCTGCCACGTGCAGGACGATCTGCAATTCTCCGCTCGGGATTTTCAGTTTCCCGCCCCAGTTCCCCCCGACGTTTTGAGCGGAGGCGGAAACCGCCCAAAGGCCCAAAAGAATACCGAACGCTTTTTTCATAACGGCGATGTTTTGACGTAAAGATAAGCAACTCCTGCGTACCCCCGGCATGTACCCGGCGCGCGGAATAAAAAAGCCGGGCAGGTGAAGATTACCTGCCCGGCCCGTTATCATTCACGTCGTCTCTCGGCGCTGCTACATCCTGCCTCCGCCCAGAGCGTGATAGAGCGTGATCACGCCCTGTATCTCCGCAAAGCGATTGGCCACCTGCGTCAGCTGCGCACTCAACAGCGTCTGCTGCGCCGTCAGCACTTCGAGGTAGGTCGTATTGCCATGCTTCATCAAGAGTTGCGTACTCCGCGTCGCCGTCTCCAGCGATGCCACCTGCTGTTCATAGAGCGTCGCTTTGTTCCGCGCCGTCTGGTACTGCTCAATCGCTTCATTGACCTCCACGCCCGCATTCAGCAAAGTCTGCTCGAAGCTCAAGCGTGCCTCCTCCTGCTGTGCCTTCGCAATCCGCAGCTGGGCGATATTCGCCGCCCGGTTGAAGAGCGGCTGCGTCAGCGATGCCACTGCCGAAGCCAGGAATTTCCCCGGATTGACGATCATCCCCCCGGCGCTATTCGTCCACCCCGCACTCCCGCTCAGTGTAATGGTCGGATAGAATGCCGCCCGCGCTGCATTGGTTCCGTAGAAACTCCGTGCCAACGACAGTTCCGCCGCCCGCACATCCGGCCGGTTCGAGAGCATCTGGATCGGCACCCCCGCCGAGAAACTTTCGGGCAGCTGCTGTCCGCCTAATTTGCCCCGCTCGATAGGATGCGGCACATCGGCCAGCAGCAGACAAAGGCTGTTCTGCGCCTGGTTGATCTGCTCTTTCAGGTCGAGCACCGTAGTCCGGATTCCGTAGTAAGTGGCTTCGGTCTGTGCCAAAGCCGCTTCGGTCACCATCCCGGCGTTCTTCATGGCCCGGGTGGCGTCGACGCTCGCTTTCCAGACTTGTTCCGTCTCTGTCGCGATCTCGTACTGCGCATCGAGCATCAGCAGCGTATAGTAGGTATTGGCCACGCCCGCCACCAGCTGTGTCTTGACCGCCTGCGCGTACTCTTTGGTCTGCTCGTATCCTACTCGCGCCTGCCGTTTGGCGTTGGTGAGCTTGCCGAAGATGTCGATCTCCCAGCTGGCCGCCACCGGCACCGAATAAGTCTGCACGGCTTTCTTGGTGTCGAAACTGCTGACGGTTCCCTGCGGGGTGAAGTTCAGCGACGGCAGGTAGGAGAGCCGTGCGGAAAGCAGTGTCGCCTCCGCTTCCTGCACTTTCAGATGTGCGGTCTGCATGTCCGTGTTCCGCACCAGCGCGGTGTCGATCAGTCTCTGGAGATACGGATCGGTGAAAACCTCCCTCCACGACAGGTTCCCGAAGCTGGCCGTATCGCCGGTTTCGGACAATTCGCTGCCGTAAAGTCCCTCCGGAACCGAGGTGGCGGGTTGGTATTTTTTATAGATGCCGCAGCTGCTCAAGGTGAGCGCAGCTGCCGACATCAGAACAATTTTCTTCATACTTCCAATCTTCATGGGTTTGAAAACTCCGGCCTTACTCTTCGATACCGGCATCGCGCAACTCTTTTTGGGTCTTTTCCATCTCTTCCTGAATTTCCCAGTCGTCGGTCGGCTCGGTCTGAATGGGTTTGATCTTTTCCTGCAGCCACTGGAATGCGATGAACAGCGACGGTACGACGAAGAGCATGGCGAGCGTCCCGATCACCATCCCGCCGACGACGCCGCTACCTAACGAGCGGTTCCCGTTGGCCCCCACACCGGTCGCCGCCATCAGAGGCAGCATCCCGAAAATCATGGTCAAGGCGGTCATCAAGATCGGCCGCAGACGCGCCTTGGCCGCGCTCACCGCCGCAGCGGTCAGGCTCATCCCCGCCAGCCGCCGTTCGGTGGCGTACTCTGTCAAGAGGATCGCCGTCTTCGCGATCAACCCGATCAACATGATCAACCCGGTCTGCAGGTAGATGTTGTTTTCCAAGCCCATGATCTTGGCAAAGAGGAAAGTCCCCATCAGCCCGCACGGCACGGAAAGCAAGACCGCGAACGGCACGACGAAGCTTTCGTACAGTGCACACAGAATCAGGTAGACCATCAGGAAGCAAATGCCGAAGATAATCCCGGTCTGTCCGCTCTGCTGGCTTTCTTCGCGCGTGATCCCCCCGAAGTCATAGCCGTATCCGATCGGCAGCGCCGCCGCAGCGGTCTCTTCGACCGCCCGGATCGCGTCCCCGGTACTGTATCCTTCGGCCGGCATCGCGCTCACGGCTATGGAGTTGTACATGTTGAACCGGCTCAAGGTTTCCGACCCGTAAACCCGCGTCAGCGTCACGAACTGGCTCAGCGGCGCCATCTCGCCGTTCGCCATCCGCACGAAGGTGTTGTTGAGCGACTCTTCGTTCAACCGGTGTTCCGGATCGGCTTGGATCATCACACGGTATACCCGCGAGAATCGGTTGAAGTTCGACACGTACTGTCCCCCATAGTATCCCGACAAGGTCGAGAGCACCGCATTCGGCGTAATTCCCGCCCGTTTGCACTTGGCGGCATCGACATCCACCATCCACTGCGGATAGCGCACGTCGAACGTGGAGTATGCCATCGCGATCTCCGGCCGCTGGTTGAGCACCCCGAGGAACTGCTGCACCGTCGCGAAGAAGGTGTTGATGTCCCCCCCCATCTTGTCCTGCATCTGGAGGTCGAGGGAGTTCCCCATCCCGTATCCCGGGATCATCCCCGGCGACATGGCGAAAATCTGTGCATCCTTAATATCCGCAGTCCGGGCATAGATCTGCCCGATCACTGCATCGACCGCATCGGAGTCTTCCGGCCGTTCGTCCCACGGTTTCAGTTTGACGATCACCATCCCGAATGAACTCCCCTCTCCGGAAATCAACCCGTAACCCGACACCACCTGCAAATTCCGGATCTGCGGGATCGACTGCAGCCGCGATTCGACCTCTAACATGATTTCGTTCGTCGTCCGCAGCGAGCTCCCCGGAGCCACACTGACATCGACCATCACCACCCCTTGGTCTTCCTGCGGCACGAGGCTGGTCTTGGTGCTCCCCATCAGGAATACGAGCAGAACGACCGAGCAAACGAGCAGTCCCCAGGTCAGCCAGCGGTGTTTGATGAAGACCAGTACGATTTTCTTGTATTTCTCACTGATTTTGTCGAAAGCGATATTGAAAGATTTCCGGAACCGTGCCGCGAAGTTATTCTTCTGCGTCCCGTCCTCGTTCATGTACGGTTTCAGCAACAAGGCGCACAGCGCCGGACTCAACGTCAAGGCATTGATCGCGGAGATCCCCACCGCCACCGCCATGGTCAGCCCGAACTGGGTGTAGAACGTCCCCGAAGTTCCGCTCATGAACGACACCGGAATGAACACCGCCATGAAGACCAGCGACGAGGTAACCACCGCTCCGCTAATCCCTTTCATGGCATCTATGCTGGCCATATACGGCGACCGGTACCCCACATCGAATCTGGCCTGCACCGCTTCGACCACGATGATGGCGTCGTCCACCACCGTCCCGATCACCAGCACCAAGGCGAACAGCGTGATCAGGTTGATGCTGAATCCCACTAACGACATGAAGGCGAACGTACCGATCAGCGAAACGATGATCCCCACCAGCGGGATCAAGGTGGACCGCAAGTCCTGCAAGAAGACGTACACCACCAGAATGACCAAGATAATGGCTTCGATCAATGTCTTGATCACTTCGTGGATCGAGGCGAAGAGGAAGTCGTTGGAGCTCATGAGCTGGGTTTCTTCCACCCCTTTCGGAAAGCTCTTGGAAGCTTCTGCCAGGAATCGGTCGATTTGCTGATTGACCTCCGTCGCATTCGACCCCGCGGTCTGGAACACCATACATGCAATCCCCGGATGCCCGTTCATCCGCCCGCTGTAAGCGTAGCTTTCCTGCCCGAGCTCAATATCGGCAATGTCCTTGAGTTTCAGCACCTCGCCGTCGTCAGTCGAGCGGATGACGATTTCGCCGAACTCTTCCGGAGTAATCAACCGCCCGCGGTACTTCATCGTGTATTGATAGGTCTCGTCCGAGTTTTCCCCGAACGATCCGGTGGCCGACTCGATGTTCTGTTCGGCCAATACCTGCGACACATCCGACGGAATCAGGTTGTATTGCGCCATGATGTCCGGTTTCATCCAGATGCGCATGCTGTAGTTGTCCCCCAGCACCATCAGGTCCCCGACCCCGGTAATACGCAGGATTTCCGGTTTCAAGTTGATGTTCAGGTAATTGGCCAGGAATGTTTCGTCATACGAATTGTCCGGGCTGTACAAGGCGAACATCTGCAGGATACTGGTCTGCCGTTTGAAAGTGGTCACCCCGACTTGGGTCACCTCGGCCGGCAGCTGTCCCGTGGCCCGCGCCACGCGGTTCTGGACATTGACCGCCGCCATGTCCGGATCGACCCCCTGCTTGAAATAGACGGTAATCGACACCGACCCCGCATTCGACGCGGTCGAGGTCATGTAGGTCATATCTTCCACCCCGTTGATAGCCTCTTCCAACGGCGCCACCACACTCTTTTGCAGCGTTTCCGCACTGGCCCCGAAGTAGGTCGCGCTCACCTCAATCGTCGGCGGCGCAATGTCCGGGTACTGTTCGACCGGCAGGGTGAACAACCCGATGATCCCCACCACAACGATCGTGATGGAGATAACCGTCGAGAAGACGGGGCGTTCTATAAAATGTCTCAGATTCATGAATTAGTCCTCCTTGGTTTGATTATCCGCAGCGGGTGCCTGATCTGCCGGAGCAGCCGAAGCCGTTTTCGGCGCGACCGGCATCCCTTCCCTGAGCAGCCCCACGCCTTCGGCCACGATCACGTCGCCGGCCGCCAGCCCTTCGTCCACGATGAATTCCTTGCCTCCGTTCACGCGGGTCACCTGCACCGGCACCGACACCGCTTTGCCGTCCACCGCTTTATAGACGAAGCGTTTGTCCTGAATCTCGAACGTAGCCGACTGCGGGATCACCAGCGCGCCGCTCTTTTCGACCGGAAGCACCACATTGCCCGTACCGCCGCTGTGCAGCAGTCCGTTTTCGTTCGGGAACACCGCCCGCAGGCTCACCGTCCCGGTCGAGCGGTCGATCACGCCGCTGATCGTCTCGATTTTCCCCTTCTGTGCATATTGCGACCGGTCGCTCAAAATCAGGTCGATCGGCAGCATCTGTTTCAACACCGCGTCTTTCGAGCCGTACTGCCGGATCAGATTCAGCAGCTGGCTTTCGTTCATCGAGAAGTAAACGTACATGTTTGAATTGTCCGACACGGTGGTCAGCGGCTGCGGCAGGTTGGCGCCCACCAACGCCCCCACCCGGTAAGGCAGGGTACCGACCACGCCGTCCGACGGACTTTTCACCACGGTGTACGAGAGGTTGTTCCGTGCATTGACCTCCTGCGCCTTGGCCTGTGCCAGCTGCGCTTCTGCCGCCAGTAGCGAGTTTTTCGCCGTGTTCAGGTCGAATTCCGACACCACATTTTGCCGATACAGTTCCTGTCTGCTTTCATAGGTCAGCCGGGCCGTAGCCAGAGCCGCCTCAGCCGCCTTCACATTGGCCGTGGCCGTCTGCAAAGCCGCCTGATAAGGCACCTGGTCGATAATGAACAGCGACTGTCCTTTTTTCACCCGCTGCCCTTCGGTCACGCATACCTGAGTCAGCGTTCCACCCACCTGCGGATAGATGTCGATATCTTGTCGTCCGCGGATCGTCGCCGAGTAAGTGCTCGAGAGCGTCCGGTCGGTCGGCTCCACCGTGATCATTTCATATTCCGCCGCCCCCGTTTGAACCGTAGGAGCCTCTTGGCAGCCTGCGGCGGCCAGACAGCAGACCGCCAACAGTCCCGCCGGCTTCATCTTGCTTAACATTTTGCTCATTTTCGTTACCTGTTTGGATTTTAGAGTACAAATATATGTATTTTCAAGTTTCCGGAAACTATTCGGGGACGATACAGTTCTGTTCATTTTCGGAACAGCTTCGACTGCCAAAGTCGCCGGAATCGCTATTTTTGCAGTTCGATCCAATGAAAAGCTATGACACACAACGATTCGGAACAGGTTTTATTGCCAAAGAATTTTATCGCCGGGACTTACACCCTGACGCATACGACTAACCGGCTGTGGAAACCGAAGGGCGGGGCCGTATTCATCTGCCGGCAGGGGACGGCCCGCATGAATATCGACCTGAAAGACTATGAAATCGTTCCGAAGACTGTGGTGATGCTGCTGCCGGGGTCGATTTTCCGGATCGACCGCATCAGCGAAGATTGCACGATCTCGGTTTTCGGCTTCCCGAACGTCATGTTCCACGAGGCCTCTTTTCGGATAAATCTCGGCGTTTTCGGCTACCTGAAAGAATACCCGTGCAACACCTTGCCGGACGAGAACGAAACGGTGCTGGAAAACATCATACAGACCGCATCGACCCTCTTTGCAGACACCCAGAACCGTTACCGGGCCCAGATCGCCAAGAATCTGCTTCGCTGCCTTTTGCTGGAGATATACGACAAGTCCTACCGCTTCGCCGGCCGCCAGCAGATCGAGGGCGGAAACCGGCAGGAGGAGCTGCTCCGAAAATTCATGACGCTGGTGCACGAATATATCTCGTCCGAGCGCGAGGTGGCGTTCTATGCGGGCAAATTGTGCATATCGACCAAGTACCTGACCTCCGTCTGCCGCCGCGTGAGCGGCGCTTCGGCCAAAATGATCATCGACAAATTCGCGGTGTTGGAGATCAAGGTGCTGCTGCAATCGACCGAACTCACTATTCAGGAGATTTCGGATCGGCTCCGCTTTCCCGACCAGTCTTACATGGGGCGGTATTTCAAGCGGCACGAGGGCGTCTCGCCGAAAGAGTACCGGGCAGGCCTCTATCAGAAAGAGTGAAAAAGGGGGGAGGCGATGATTCCTTAGGTTCCGACGCGCGATTCGCGGCGTCCGGGCCGCGTCGTGTCTCGCCAAACGAAACGATGCGCTTGCGGGAGAATCGCAAGCGCATCGTTTTCCGGGTGGGCCCAGCTGGGCTTGAACCAGCGACCCCCTGATTATGAGTCAGGTGCTACTAACCAACTGAGCTATAGGCCCCTCTCGTC
>NZ_CANQYJ010000043.1 GCF_947628055.1 uncultured Rikenella sp. | reverse complement strand
CCCGCGCGCGATTGCTGGAGAAGGAAATCGTTCAAAAGCAGCATGCGCTTTTGAACAAGATTTCCGCCAGCGCGCGGATAAAGAATTGTTCATCTCCACGCGCCACACCGAAAAAGGAAAATCGACGGTTTCAACATAAGTTGAAAACGATTGATTTTCCCGGCGCGCGGAACAAAGAATAATTGGGGTAGAGACTGCCCGAGCAATACGAAAGTATCGCAAGCCCGCTGCGGGGCCCCGTTGGGGCTTTTGTTAGAGTTTGAGAGGACTTAATTAAGTGGCCTGCCCGGCCCGAGGGTAGTTTTCTCTTGTTAAAGCAGAGCAAACTCCTCGCTGGAATGCCCAGCGACACCCCGCGCGCGATTGCTGGAGAAGGAAATCGTTCAAAAGCAGCATGCGCTTTTGAACAAGATTTCCGCCAGCGCGCGGACAAAGTATAGTTTTCGAGGTGCAGCCGGCGGAGAATATTTCGGGTAGTTACAGCCCGGCTTGGGTGCTGAGCGATACCAGGCCTCCGCGGGGGCGGCTGCGGCCTGCGCAACCTGTGGTCACAAATAGTGCCGAAAAAACAGTGTGGTTGATCTCAATGATCTCTCTTTGTCAGGCCGGAGCCCCCGGCTGCGGAGGCCTGGTGCCGCCGGGCACACCGACCGGGCTGTAATTACCCTAAACGGCCCCGCTGGCTCCGGCCATAAGAGGGTAGTTACAACCCTTGTCTGGCATGCGGATAGAGGTCAATGCTTGAGCGAGGTCGGACGCCCGGGATGCTGCAATCAAGGACGCTTGCGGCCTTATTGCGGGCCTCCCGTGGGGCGGCGTCCGGCCCGCCATGGGAAGATCATAGCCGAGCCGTCTTTCTGCCTGTGTGCAGTCAAAGTACAACTTCGGCCGCAGCCTGCGGAGTTGGGGTAGTTATAACTCGGTTCGCGTGCCCAGCGGCATCCCGGCGCGTGGGGCAGCGTCCGGACTACCCCGTTCACCGAACCCGTCTCGACCAATGAGACAGGAACCCATACAACAAGACAAGTCAAACAAACAGAATAGGATATGGCGACATTGGAAATTCTACAACATTACTGGTGGTTTTTGGTATCCTTGTTAGGCGCCCTGCTCGTATTCCTGCTATTTGTGCAGGGAGGGCAAAGCCAGCTCTACACCATCGGAAAAACCCACGAAGACAAAAGCCTGATCGTCAACTCGCTCGGTCGGAAATGGGAAATCACCTTCACCACCCTGGTGACATTCGGCGGCGCCTTTTTCGCCTCCTTCCCCCTGTTCTACTCCACCAGCTTCGGCGGCGCCTTTTACGTCTGGATGTCCATCCTGCTCGTTTTCGTGATACAAGCCGTATCATACGAATTCCGTTCCAAAGCCGGAAACTTCCTCGGGATGAAAACCTACGACGCCTTTCTCTTTATCAACGGCAGCCTCGGCCCTTTGTTGATCGGGACTGCTGTAGGTACATTCTTCACCGGCGCCAATTTCATCGTCGATACCGCGAACGTCGGGAACATTTACCCCGCCGGAGCGACTATTTCGCACTGGACAACGCCGTGGCACGGACTGGAAGCCGTACTCGACTACCGGAATCTCGCATTGGGACTCGCTGTGCTGTTTCTGGCCCGGTCGCTGGGGCTGCTCTATTTCATCAACAATATCGACGACGCCACCATTCGCGTCCGCTCGCGCAAAGCATTGGCTATCGAAGGGCCGGCATTCGTCATCTTCTTTCTGATCTTTTTGGTCAGCATCCTGCTCTCCGACGGCTGGAAGGCCGATCCGGCGACCGGTGTCATTTCCGTTGAACCGTACGCATACTGGCACAACCTGCTGGAGATGCCGGCAGTGGCGGTTCTGCTGGCGGGGGGCGTATTGTCCGTGCTGTGGGGGCTCGGTCGGGGAATATTTTCGTGCAGCCGCAAAGGAATCTGGTTTGCCGGGGCGGGAACGGTGGCGGCGGTGCTGGCCCTGCTGCTGACGGCAGGGTGGAACGGCACGGCCTACTACCCTTCGTTGGCCGATGCGCAAAGCTCCCTGACGATTTATAACAGCAGCTCGTCGAAATTTACGTTGCAAGTGATGAGTATGGTATCGATTTTGATACCTTTCGTGGTTGCCTATATTGGGTATGCGTGGCGGTCGATGAACCGGAAACCGGTGACCCGTAACGAAATAGAAAGCAGCGAACATGTCTATTGACACGCCCCGGGCGACAATTTGCAGCGCGCCCGATCCGTTATGTAGGATAATTTGATTTTAATACCTATCTTTACGAATAAACATTAACCGATTAACAGATTAGGGAGGGAGCATTATGGCTGAGACTGAAAAAACGAGATATTCGGACGCTGAGCTGGCTGAATTCAAGGAGATTATACTGGACAAGCTCGAAAAAGCCAAAGCCGACTACGAACTGCTGAGGGCCACCATCACCCACACTTCCAGCAACGGGACGGACGACACCTCGCCGACGTTCAAGATTCTGGAGGAAGGAGCGGCTACATTGTCTAAGGAGGAGTCCGGGCGGTTGGCCGCGCGGCAGTACAAGTTCATTCAGAACTTGGAGGCGGCCTTGGTGCGGATCGAAAACAAGACGTACGGCATTTGCCGGGAAACGGGGAAACTGATTCCCAAGGAGCGGCTGCGGGTGGTGCCGCATGCGACACTCAGTATCGAGGCTAAGGAGAGCGGGGTTAAATAGCTGCTGATTTTTCCTGTACACTTCTTGTTGCTTTACTACGAACAACAGAGGGGGATACTTGTCACACGGTATCCCTTTTTTGTTTTACGGTGTCGTTCCGGGCATGATGAGGTACCGTATGAAATCATGAAATGGAAAAGTCTATGAAATCGAAACACAGAATCCTGATCCTGTTGCTGGTCTTCTGGAGCGTGCTCGCCGGAGCGCAGCAGGTGCGGCCGGTACCCGACGGGGCGGGACGCGAGGAATGCCGGGGCGATTCGACGGTGCAGACGGGGAACGTGCCGCACGGGTTGGAACAGCTGCCGGTGAAAACGGGGATCGAAGTGCTCCGGGATACGGATTTCGCGGCTTTGAGAGGAAAACGGGTGGGGCTGATCACCAATCCGACGGGAGTGGATTCGCGGTTGGTCTCGACAGTCGACATACTGGACAGTGCGTCGCGGAGGGGAGTGCTCCGATTGGTTGCATTGTACGGGCCGGAGCACGGGGTGCGCGGCAATGCGGCGGCGGGCGAGACCGTGGCGGCGGAAACCGACCCGAAGTCGGGCGTGCGGGTGTTCAGTCTTTATGGGGCGGCGAAGAAACCCGCGCGGGCGATGCTGGAAGGGATCGACGTATTGGTTTTCGATATACAGGACATCGGGTCGCGGAGCTATACCTATATCTCGACCATGGGGCTGGCGATGGAAGCCGCTGCCGAATGCGGAGTGCCGTTTATGGTGCTCGACCGGCCGAATCCGCTCGGGGGTTTGCGGATCGAGGGCTGTGAGACGATAGACCCGGGATTCTCGTCTTTCGTGAGCGCTTATCCGGTGCCTTACGTGCACGGGATGACGGTGGGAGAGCTGGCGCGGTTGCTGAACGGGGAGAAGATGCTCAAAGGCGGGGTGCAGTGCGATTTGACCGTGATCCCGATGCAAGGGTGGCGGCGGAATAGGACGTGGAATGACTGCGGCCTGCCGTGGGTGCCGACCTCGCCGCACATACCGACTCCGGAAAGTGCATTCTATTATCCGGTGACCGGCACGGTGGGCGAACTTGGGACGCTGCAAATCGGGGTGGGGTACACTTTGCCGTTCCGAACGATCGCGGCGCCGTGGATCGCGGATGCCGATTCTTTGGCGAGAAGGCTGAATGCGTTGCCGGAGCTCAAGGGATTTCGGTTCCGGCCTATCCATTACAAACCGTTCTACGGGGCGGGGAAGGATGTCGAGCAGCACGGAGTGCAGATCTATCTGACTGATTCGTCTGCAACGGGGGCGGTGCTGACCCTGGTGCCGTTCTATGTGATGCAGGAGCTGGCGGCGATGTATCCGGCCCGGAAACCGATTTCGGCGGCTGCGGGTTCGCGCCTCTCGATGTTCGACAAGGTGCTGGGGACGGATCGGCTGCGGCGGCTCTTTGTCGGTGCGGGTTGTCGGGTGACGCCTGAAATGAAGGCTTTGTGGCGGCCTTCTGCGGCATTTCTCGCCGCCAGAGAACGTTATTTGTTGTATTGAGAATGGATTTTCTTTTGTTCCAAAAACAGAGCGATCCCTTTCGCCGGCCGGCGAAAGGGATCGGGCCGTTGGGTTTATACGGTGCCGCCGCCAGATGAAATAATTCCGTTGAACGGGCGATCCGGTTCTTTCCTTATTCTCTGATTCCTTATCTGAGCGCGTCGATCGCTTCGCACAAGCGTCCGAAAATCTCGTCGATCGTTCCCACTCCATCCACGGCGCGGAACTTACCCTCTTTTTTATAAAAATCGGCTACCACGGCCGTCTGTTTTTCGTAGACTTCGATGCGGTTTTTGATCGTGTCGATGTTTTGGTCGTCTGCCCGGCCGCTGGTCTTGCCGCGGGTCAGAATACGGTCGATCACTACTTTCTCCGGCACTTCGAGCGCCAGCATGATGGTCACTCCGGTGCCTTTTTGGGCCAGCATTTTGTCGAATGCTTCCGCCTGCGGCAAGGTGCGCGGAAAGCCGTCGAAAATGACGCCCGGCGCGGACTTGTGTTCTTCGATGTATTTCTCGATGATTCCCAACACCAATTCGTCGGAAGCCAGTTTCCCTCCTTCCATCTGTCTGGCGGCTTGTTTGCCTAACTCTGTGCCGCGGCTCATCTCGTCGCGGATCACTTCGCCGGTCGAAAGGTGGAGAATCCCGTATTTTTTCTGTAGCTTCTCTGCCTGGGTGCCTTTGCCGGCCCCCGGAGGGCCGAATAACACAATGTTTAACATATTCTTTGATCTTTTAACTGTTCGTTTATTTCATTACCCTATGTTTGAGTGAACTGTTCTCTTTGTGAACAAAGAGAACCAGAAAAACTTATTGAGATGCTTACGCATCTCTTGAGCCTGCCGGGTACCCTTGGCTTTGATTCTTTTGGGGTGTGAGCAATAGCGGGTTATCGAGTGATTACCTTATACCCGCTATTGCCACACCCCAAAGAAAACGCAATGCAAGAGGACTGCGGAGCCTAAGGAGTAGCGCAGCTATCTGAAAGTTTCTTTGGTTCTTTCTTTTCAAAGAAAGAACAGTCACTCACAGTAGGGTAAAGATTAAACGAACAGTTGAATAAAACGAAGAGGTAAAGATATTTTTTTAATCTTAAATTTGCAAGCAACAAGACAAGTCCGAAGAAAATGAAACACACCGAAATATCAACCTTAGGCAAAGTCGCCTTCGTCGAACAGCTGACCCAGCCCTTCGCCACCAGCAGCAACACCCACATCCGGCAAGGGATCGGCGACGACGGTGCCGTGATCGACCGCGGAGGATGGTACGAAGTGATCAGCGAGGCCACAATGCTCGAAGGGATCGACTTCGACCTGACCTACACCCCTTTGGAACATTTGGGATACAAACTCGTGGTAGCAGCCGTATCGAATATCTGCGCGATGAACGCCCGGGCGGAGTATCTGACTGTCAGCATCGGGCTGTCGGCCAAATTCTCGGTGGAAGACGCCACCGCCCTGTACGACGGAATCAAGCGGGCCACGGACGAATACAAGCTGGACTTGGTGGGCGGCAACACCTCGGCATCGCTGACAGGGCTGAACCTCATGGCGACCGTGATCGGTTCGACATCGGACGAAGAACTGACCCTGCGCAGCGGGGCGAAAAATACGGATTTACTGTGCGTGACAGGCGACCTGGGGGCGGCTTATATGGGATTGCAGCTTCTGGAACGGGAGAAACGGGTGCTGGCAGGAAATAACGTGAGCCGGCCGGAGATCGGCAAAGACCAGGTCTATATTCTGCAACGGCAGTTGAAACCGGAGGCGCGGGTGGACATCCTGCAGCAGCTGCGCGAGGAGAAGATCAAACCGACGGCGATGATCGACGTGACACGGGGGCTGGCATCGGCGGCACTGCACCTGTGCCGGCGGTCGGACGTCGGGGTGCGGATTTACCTCAACCGCATCCCGATCGCATCGGACACATTCAAGATGGCGGAAGAGATGCACATCGATCCGGTGGTGGCGGCTCTGAACGGAGGCGACGACTTCGAGCTGCTGTTTGCCGCACCGCTGGACAAGCATCAGGAACTGCTGGCGATGCCGGGAGTGGATGTGATCGGACATATCGTGCCGGCGGCCGAAGGAGCGGCTTTGGTGACGCCAGACGGGGGCGAGATCCGGATTCAGGCCCCGGACTGGACGGCGCGGGTGGAGGAAAAGGGAGAAAAATAAGCCCTGCTTTGGAATAGACGGACAGTTGCTCCTGTCCGCTTGTATGAGCGGAGACTGGGTCCCGAGAATCTATAAGGCTTGAGGCGGAATACGCAAGCGGATTACCGCGAGCGCGCGGCTCGGCAAAAGCGCCGCTATGCGGAGTTCCGCGTGACAGGCTGCGACCTGCTGAACCAAAACCGCTCGTTCCGGCAATCGACTTGCGAAACATATGTCCAGTCGACGACGCATGTGCTACGCCGCCATTGCCATGTTCAGTTTCTCCTATACGTTCGACAGCCGCCGGAAACCGGCCGGCCGAGCCTTAATTTATGATCGGCTATTCCAATGCCGCCAATTGCTCTTCCAACGCTTTGATCTTCGCCTGCGCATCCGCCTGTTTCGCCCGCTCGTTCGCCACCACCTGCTCCGGCGCATTCTGCACGAATCGTTCGTTGGAGAGCTTCTTCAGCACGCTCGCTAAAAAGCCCCGCGCATAGTCCAGCTCCTTCGTCAAGCGCTCCCGCTCCGCCTCCGCATCGATCATGGAACCCAGCGGAATAAAGTATTCCGTCGTCTTCACCATGAATGCCGCCGCACCCGCCGGCTTAGCCGCCTCCGAATCCCCCGCCGAGGAAGCCAAAGGTACGATAGACGACAGATTCCCCATCTTCGCAATCACCGCTGCAAATTCCGCCGGATAGTTCTCGTCCGCCGCACAGATCAACGTCAATGCCTCCTTCTGCGCGATATTCTTCGTCTTGCGCACATTCCGAATCCCCCCCACGATCTCCTTCACCAGCTCGAAACGTTCGACACAAGCCGTCTGTTCCGGCGTCACACCGCCCGGAGCATAGCGGCTCACCATAATCGAATCCTTCGCTCCCCGCGGCGCGATGTAGTGCCAGATCTCCTCCGTGATGAACGGCATGTACGGGTGCAGCTGCTGCAACAGCTGCTCGAAAAAGCCGATCGTAGCCTGATACGTAGCCCCGTCCATCTGCATCCCGTAAGCCGGCTTCACCATTTCGAGGTACCAGCCCGAGAAATCCTCCCAGAACAGCCGGTACAGCGCCATCAACGCATCCGAAATCCGGAACGCCGCGAAATGTTCGTCGATTTCCGCCACCGTCATCGCTAATTTCGCCCCGAACCATTCGACCGCCATTTTGGCAGCCTCAGGCTGTTCCGCCGGTACCGCCGCCTCCGCGGAAGAGGCATCCCACATCTTGACCAGCCGGAACGAATTCCAGATCTTGTTCCCGAAATTCCGCCCCTGTTCGATCAGCGAATCGTCCCAGATGATGTCGTTCCCCGCCGAAGAGCACAGCATCATCGCCACCCGCACGCTGTCCGCCCCGTACTTGGCGATCAAGTCCAGCGGGTCGGGCGAATTTCCCAACGATTTGCTCATCTTCCGCCGCTTCTTGTCCCGCACGATCCCCGTCAGGTAAACATGACTGAAAGGCCGTTCCCCCTGATATTCGTACCCCGCCATAATCATCCGTGCCACCCAGAAGAACAGAATCTCCGGCGCCGTCACCAAGTCGTTGGTCGGGTAATAGTATTTGATTTCCGCATTCCCCGGATTCAATATCCCGTCGAAGACCGACTGCGGCCACAGCCACGAGCTGAACCACGTGTCCAGCACATCCGGATCGCGCGTCAAGTCCGCCTCCGTCAAGCCGTCGTTCCCTGTTTTTGCCCGCGCCAGCGCAACCGCTTCACCCAGCGTCTCCGCCACGACGAATCCGCCCCCCATCGACTGAGGGATATAATACGCCGGAATCTGCTGCCCCCACCACAGCTGCCGGCTCACGCACCAGTCCTTCACATTCTCCATCCAGTGCCGATAGGTATTCTTGAACTTGGCCGGCACCAACCGAATCGTATCCTCCATCACCGCCCGCAGCGCCGGTTTCGCGAGGTCGCTCATCCGCAGGAACCACTGCATCGAGAGTTTCGGTTCGATCACCGCCCCGCTGCGCTCCGACGTTCCCACCTTGTTGGTATACGCCTCGACCTTTTCGAGCAGCCCGGCATTTTGCAAGTCGATCTCGATCTGCCGCCGCACCTCGAACCGATCCATCCCCACATACATCCCCCCCGCCGGTGAAATCGTCCCGTTGTCGTTGAAAATGTCGATGCTCGGCAGCCCGTGCTTTTCCCCCAACATATAGTCGTTCACGTCGTGCGCCGGCGTCACCTTCAGGCACCCCGTCCCGAACTCGATGTCCACATACTCGTCCTCGATCACCGGAATCGACCGCCCCACCAGCGGCACGATCACCCGCCGCCCCTTGAGCCACGCATTTTTCGGGTCGTTCGGGTTGATGCACATCGCCGTATCCCCCATGATCGTCTCCGGCCGCGTCGTCGCCACCACCGCATACCGCCCCTGCGGATCATCCTCAACCCGGTAGCGGAGATAATAGAGTTTCCCGTGCTCCTCCTTATAAATGACCTCTTCGTCCGAGATCGCCGTCAGCGCCGCCGGGTCCCAGTTCACCATCCGCACCCCGCGGTAAATCTTCCCCTTGTTGTAGAGATCGACGAAGACATGGATCACGGCGTCGCTCAAGCGTTGATCCATTGTGAACTTCGTCCGCGCCCAGTCGCACGAAGCCCCCAACTTCTTGAGCTGTTCCAGAATGATCCCCCCGTGTTTTTCCTTCCACGCCCACGCATGTTTCAGAAACTCCTCGCGCGTGAGATCGGTTTTCCGGATGCCTTCCGCCGCCAGCTTCTGCACCACCTTCGCCTCCGTCGCGATCGACGCATGATCCGTCCCCGGCACCCAGCAGGCATTCTTCCCCTGCATCCGCGCCCGGCGCACCAAGACGTCCTGAATCGTATTGTTGAGCATATGCCCCATATGCAAGACCCCCGTCACATTGGGCGGCGGAATCACGATCGTGTAAGGTTCCCGTCCATCCGGTTCCGAATGGAAAAATCCGTTGTCCAACCAATAGCGGTACCACTTGTCCTCTTTTTCGGCCGGGTCGTATTTGGCAGGTATCTCTGTCATTTTGTCCGATTTTTAAACCAATCGCTCTTTTGCACACTTTTTGCAAAAACTCGAAATGCAAAAATACAAAACAGTTTCCGATTAACCGCACCCAATGCGCAGAATGAGCACTATAAGATATACCCGTTCCGCGTTTTTTTTAGTACCTTCGTAATTTATATCCGGTCCCGGCCACCCGGAGACCCGGAAGCAAAGAGAAAATATGAGCAATAAAAAAGATAATAAACTATTCGACCGGCTCTCCGGCATATCGGATATGCTGGACGGTAAAAGCCAGGTCATACCCATCATTTCGCCGGACGACGACGACACTCCGCACGGGGCGACACTGCCCGACACCCTGCCGATCCTGACCCTGCGCAGCTCGGTTCTGTTTCCGGGGGCCATTACGCCGATCACGGTGGGGCGCGAAAAGTCGATGAAATTGGTGCGGGACGTCGATCAGAACGGCGGTATGCTCGGCGCGCTGCTCCAAAAGGAGACCGAAGTCGAAAATCCGGGGCCGGAGGACTTGTATTCGGTAGGCACCGCTGCGCGGATACTCAAAGTGCTCGAAATGCCGAACGGAAATCTGACGGTCATTCTGCACGGCGTCGAGAAGTTCGAGATACGGGAATTTATCAGCTCCGACCCGTTCTTCAAGGCCCATGTGCGCCCGCTGAAAGACCTCACTCCGGAGAAATCGAACATCGAACTGGACGCGCTGATCGAATCGGTCAAAGAGATCGCCCTGAAAATCATCGGCCAGTCGTCGAGCATTCCCCAGGAGGCTACGTTCGCCATCAAGAACATCGACAGCCGGCGCGGCATCATCAACTTCATCAGTTCCAACATCGATCTGCCGGATACCGACCGGCAGGCGCTGTTAGAGGCGCCGGGGCTCATCGCGCGGGCACGGAAACTGCTGGAAATCCTGGTGCGCGAGCTGCAGCTCATCGAGCTCAAGAACGAGATTCAGAGCAAAGTCAAGGAGGACATCGACCAGCAGCAGCGGGAATACTTCCTCCAGCAGCAGATGCGGACGATCCAGGACGAACTGGGCGGAAACCCGTCGGAACGGGAGCTGGACGAACTGCGCGAAAAGGCAGAGACCAAGAAATGGAGCGACTCCGTTAAGGAACTATTTTACAAGGAGTTGGGCAAACTCGACCGGATGAACCCGGCGGTGGCGGAGTACTCGGTGCAGATGAATTATCTGCAGTTGATGCTGGAGCTGCCGTGGGACGAAGTGACCAAGGATAACCTCGACCTGAAACGGGCCAAGAAACATTTGGACAAAGACCATTTCGGGTTAGATGACGTGAAAGAACGCATATTGGAACACCTCGCGGTGCTCAAACTCAAGGGGGACTTGAAATCGCCGATCCTGTGCCTGTACGGGCCTCCGGGGGTGGGGAAGACCTCTTTGGGCAAGTCTGTGGCGGCATCGCTCAAGCGGAAATTCGGACGTATCTCGCTGGGCGGGATGCACGACGAGGCGGAGATCAGGGGGCACAGGCGGACTTATATCGGGGCCATGCCGGGGCGGATTTTGCAGACGATCCGGCGCGCAGGGTCGTCGAACCCGGTTATTATCCTGGACGAGATCGACAAGGTCGGACAGTCGAACCACGGCGATCCGGCGTCGGCCTTGCTCGAGGTGCTCGACCCGGAGCAGAACAGCACGTTCCACGACAACTACTTGGACACGGAGTACGACCTCTCTAAAGTCTTGTTCATCGCCACGGCGAACAACGTGGGGAATATCTCCCCGGCGCTGCGGGACAGGATGGAGATGATCAACGTCTCGGGGTACCTGTTGGAGGAAAAAGTCGAAATCGTCCGGCGGCACTTGCTGCCCAAACAGTTGGAGGCGCACGGGGTGCCGGCGGAAAAGCTCAAGCTGGGCAAGAAATCCATCGAGAAGATCATCTCGGAATACACCCGCGAGTCGGGGGTGCGGACGCTGGACAAATTGATCGCGAAGATCGTGCGGTACCGGGCGAAGGAGATCGGCATGGAAGAGACTTACGAAGCGGAGGTTACTCCGGCCATGGTCGAAAAGATACTCGGTGTGCCGCGCTACCTCAATGAAATGTATGAGGGCAACGAACATGTAGGGGTGGTGACGGGTCTGGCCTGGACGGAAGTGGGCGGCGACATTCTCTACATCGAGTCGTCGCTCAGCAAAGGCAAAGGCGGCCTGATCATCACCGGGAATCTGGGCGACGTGATGAAGGAGTCGGCATCCATTGCGCTGGGCTGGGTCAAGGCGCATGCGGATCAACTGGGCATCGACCAGAAACTGTTCGAGGAGAACGATATCCACATTCACGTGCCGGAAGGGGCGATCCCGAAAGACGGCCCGTCGGCCGGGATCACGATGGTGACGGCGCTGGCGTCGGTCTTTACGGGACGGAAAGTGCAGGCGCGGTATGCCATGACAGGCGAAACGACCCTGCGGGGCAAGGTCTTGCCGGTGGGGGGTGTCAAGGAGAAGATTCTGGCCGCGAAACGGGCCGGGATTACCGATATTATCCTGAGCGCCGAAAACCGCAAGGATATCGAGGACATCAAGGCGGAGTACGTCAAAGGATTGACTTTCCATTATGTGGAGACATTAGACGACGTGTTGAAGCTGGCGTTGGTATAACACCGGATATTTTCCCGAATGCGACGAGGGCCGTTCATGCTGAACGGCCCTCGTCGCGTTTCTCAAGGATTCCACGGCAGGAATCGGCCCTCTCCCGGGATTTTCCGAAGCCGAGGGGGTGCCGGGTTGAGCGTTTCTCCGTTCAGCACCCGTTCATAGCACGCCACGTAGCCCGCCGCCATCCGATCCGACGAAAACGTCTCCCGCGCAAACTCATGGCATCGCTGCCGCGAATACCCTTCCGCCGCTTCCGCCGCCCGCCTCAACTCGGAACAGCTGCACGAGAGGAATCCCACGTCGGGAATCACCAATTCCGGCAGCGAACCGTAAGGCGTACCGAACACCGGAGCGCCGAAATACAGGCTTTCTATGATGGCCAGACCGAAAGGCTCGTGCCATCTGACCGGAAAGACAAGACCTTTGGACCTGGCTAACCATTTCAATTTTTCTTCTCCGCCGACCATTCCGGCAAAACGGATTTTCGGGGATAAGGTGAGGCGGAATCCCATCTTGAAGTTGAGCCGTGTACCCCCCAGCACGACCAGTCGCTCGCCCGGCATCCCCCGCACCACGTCGATGGCTCCGCGTACATTCTTGACCCGCCAGGCTGCATTGCCCAGAAAATGAAAGTACGACCGTTTCGCCCCCCAATCCGGTGTCCCGTACTCGTCCCACTCTAACCCGTTATGAACGTATGTCGCTCCGCCGTAGCGCCGGGTCTGATCGCAGGATATGAAAATCGTATTGAGCGGCAGCAAGGCGTCGCCCGCCCCGTTGGTATGTTCGGTATAGACATACGGCCGGTCGAGTTCCTCGGCCAGGTTCTGGTGCAGATGAACCAGATCGACGCCTGCCGGAATCTGCTCCCGAAACGGACGCGAAGGATCATAGATGAATACGGGGGCAAAGTCGCACTGCGAACCTTTGCCGACCAGATAAGTCACCCGGTGTCCCTGCCGTTTCAAAGCCTTGCCCAATCCCCAGATCACGCGTTCGGTTCCTCCGTATTTGACAGCAGGTATAATGCCGTCGAAAAAGATCAATATGTGCATTGTTTCAGTCAGGTATTACTCCATTTTCTCGATAGTCAGCCCGGGGAGCGACTGCATGAACTGGAACAAATGCGTGTCGTCGGCATAATTCCGCGTCTTGACTACCATCGTCACCCGGAACAGTTCGCTGTCGCCCACCGCTTCATGAGATGCTTCGTAACTCACTAAGTTGTATCCTTTTTCATGGATCTGCGCCAGCACTTTGGCTAAGTTTTCGTCGTCCGATGTGGAGAATATCAACAACGATGTATGGATCCCGATGCTTTTGAAGATGAGTGTGGAGAGTTCCAGTCCGGCGAGTGTCAGAAGCATGGCTGCTATGCCGACCCAGTACATTCCTCCTCCGATGGCCAGTCCGATTCCGGCTGTCGCCCACAATCCGGCCGCGGTGGTCAGCCCTCTTACGAATTGTTTGTGGATCATAATGGAGCCTGCGCCGATAAAGCCGATTCCGGTCACCACTTGCGCGGCCACGCGCCCCGGATCGCCGACGGCTCCGTCGCCGAATCCGTACATCGAGACGATCATGAAGAGGGCGCTGCCTAACGCAACGAGAAAGTGTGTGCGCAGTCCGGCTTCTTTGGCCCGGTATTCGCGGTCGAAACCGATGATGCCGCCCACTGCGGCGGCTACTGCAAGCCGCAGTATGAAGGTCCATACCATTTTGCGTGATTTTATTTTTATAGTTATTACGGTAAATATATATGTTTTCTGGCTTTTGTACCCTATGCACTCCGACAGAAAAAGGTAATCGTAGGTTTATTTGGCACTATTCTGTATGGAACCGTACCTGATTTTTAAGCCGCCCGCGGCAGTTGTAACGTCGGTTTCCACCGCCGGTGCCGTAGAATACATATCCGAAAAGCCGGAATTATCCCTTGTACCGGATCCAGCGCAACATCTCGCCCAGCGTCGGTTTTTTGCCGTACATGAAAATACCCGTGAGGTAAATCTTGGCCGCCAGCGAGACAATCAGCAGGAATGTCGCGTAGAGCAGCACCGCCGACAAGGCGACCTCCCAGGCCGGCACCCCGAACGGAATGCGCGCGATCATGATGATCGGCGAAGTGAACGGGATGATGCTGAACCAGAACGCCACCGTATTGGTCGGATCGTGCATCACATTCATCATCACCACGACAGCCAGAAACAGCGGAATAGTGATCGGCAGCTGCAACTGCTGCGTGTCCTGCACATTCTCCACCGCGCTCCCCACTGCCGCATACATCGAGGCATAGAGCAAGTAGCCCCCCGTGAAGAAAAGCAAGAACGCCCCCGCCATTTTCAGCAGGAAAATTCCGTCCAGCGACTTGACCGCCGTGGTCAGTTCGGCCGGCATCGCATCTGCGCAGCCCAGGGCGAAATGCTGGATCGCCAGCATCGTGCCCCCGATCAGCACCACCCAGACCGCGAACTGCGTCAAAGCCACCAATGCCATGCCGATGATCTTGCCCATCATCAGCTGGAACGGCTTCACCGACGAGACGATCACCTCCACGATGCGGTTGCTCTTCTCCTCGATCACCCCCTGCATGATCGCCGCCCCGTAAATAAAGATGAACAGATAGATGATGAATCCCAAGGCATAGGATACCCCCATCGAAATCGCCGACGAGCTTTCGCGGGCAGCCCCCTCACCACCCGCCCGCGCGTCGAGCCGGTAGGTAGTCAGCACGGGATAGACCTGCAAACGCTCGAGAATGGAATCCAGCCCCGGCACATTCGCCTGTTCGATGCGTTTTTGGTAGACGGCCCGCCGCACCTGCTCGCGGATATTGTTCTCGATCGCCAGGGTCGAGCTTTCGCGCGTGTAGAGCGTCAGTTCCGACGGATTCCCGACGACTTGCGGCCCGACGACCAGGAATCCGAACGCCCCGCTGTACTGCGGAGCCATGCGGGCGCTGTCGTAAGTCATAGCCGTCGCCGTGAAAGCCAAACCTTGTTCGTCGCGCAGGGCCGGGGCCACGACACCCGACGAATCGACCACCACGATCTCCCGCGCAGCCGACGGCGAAGAGCCGTATTGGGCGATCAGCACCGGCACGATCATCAGGCCCGCCATCAGGATCGGCATCAGGATGGTCATGATGATGAAGCTGCGCTTGCGCACCCGCTGGTTGAACTCGCGCTGTATGATAAGGGCTATTTTGCTCATGATGTTTGTAGATTAGGATTTGGATTCGGGCCGAGGCCTGCGGCGTCCCGACAGGCTTTGGAAGCTGCGGGGCGGTTCCGTCGAATCGCAGGGCAGGTGGAAAGTTATTTTTCCGTCGGATCGTCGGAAGCCTCCACCGCCCGGATAAAGATGTCGTTCATGGAAGGGATCATCTCCCGGAAGCCGTGGATCTCGACCGTCTCGTTGATCCGTCCCACCAGCTCGCGCACCCGGATGTCCCGCGTCAAAGGCGTCAATACAAGCGAGTTCAGCCGGTCGGCATCCGCCGACGCTTCCGGCGCGGCCGGTTCCGACGAACAAAGCCCATCCACCGCTCCGGCCAGCTGCACCGGATCGCCGGCGAAATCCACCCGGTAGCTCCCCGTGCCCCAGCTGCGCCGGATTTCGTCCACCGGCCCCGTCAGAATGTTCCGCGACTTGTTGATCAGCGTGATATGGTCGCAAATCTCCTCCACCGAAGCCATGTTGTGCGTCGAGAAGATCACCGTCGCCCCCTCGTCGCGCAGGTTCAGTATCTCGTCCCGCAGCAGCTGCGCGTTGATCGGATCGAAACCGCTGAACGGTTCGTCGAAGATCAGCAGGCGCGGCCGGTGGATCACCGTCACGATGAACTGCACCTTCTGGGCCATCCCCTTGCTCAGTTCGTCCACCTTGCGATCCCACCACCCCATGATATTGAACTTGCGGAACCACATCTCCAACTGCGTCCGGGCCTCCGTCTTGTCGAGGCCCTTGAGCCGCGCGAGGTAGAGCGCCTGTTCGCCCACCTTCATCTTTTTGTAAAGTCCCCGTTCCTCCGGCAGGTAGCCGATCCGGCAGACGTCGTCCGCCGTCATGGGCCGTTCGTCGAATTTCAGTGTCCCGCTGTCCGGCGCCGTGATGCGGTTGATGATGCGGAGCAGCGTGGTTTTGCCCGCGCCGTTCGGCCCCAGCAGCCCGTAGATCGAACCTTCGGGCACCGAAAGGCTCACGTCGTCCAGCGCACGGTGTCCGGCATATTGTTTGATGATGTTCTCCGCCGATAGAATGTCGCCCATAACCAGCGATTTTTCGGTGTATTTTGATGGTATATGACAAATGTATGTAAAAATTAGGAACGTGCAACCGAGATCCATACATTCGCCGTTATGGAAAGGAAAGAGCCGCGATCCTATTTATTCGCCGGGGGCGGAAAGGGGCGTTCGGAGAACAGGCCCGGCGGCAGCGGGTAAACGGAGGCGGAGTAGGGGAGTGGCCGGAGGCGGTGCCCCGGCAACCGGACTTGGGTGGCCCCTGGCATTCCGGTGCGGGATTGGCAAGGATTCTACGAGCGTCGGAATTTCGCTGCCGTTTCGCGTTTTTCGGAGTAAAATCCTATATTTGTAGAACGTAAAGAATTATCGTTATGAAAAAAGGCATTTGGATTCTCGTGATCGTCATCGTGGCCGCGCTGGGGATTTTCTTCTGGCTCAAAGGAACTTATAATGAATTGGTGAGTCGCAGCCAGGGGGTTGCGGCGCAGTGGGCCAATGTCGAGAATCAGTACCAGCGGCGTGCCGATCTGATTCCGAATTTAGTCAATACGGTGAAGGGTTATGCGGCGCACGAGCAATCGACGCTCGAAGGAGTGGTGGATGCGCGGGCCAGGGCGACGCAGATGCAGGTGAACTTCAACGATCTGAACGAGCAGACGCTGGCCGAGTATGCGCAGGCGCAGGGCGAGCTTTCGTCGGCTTTGAGCCGTTTGATGGCCATTTCGGAGGCATATCCCGATCTGAAGGCGAACCAGAACTTCCGCGACTTGCAGACGCAGCTCGAGGGGACGGAGAACCGCATTGCCGTGGAGCGGCGCCGGTTCAACGAGATGGTGCAGTCGTACAATGTCTACGTGCAGCAGTTTCCGCGCAACCTGATTGCAGGTATGTTCGGCTTCACGCCTAAGAGTTTCTTCGCGGCTGCGGCGGGGGCTGAGAAGGCGCCGGAGGTTCAGTTTTAAGGATTTTGCCTGTGATGCTTCGTGTCCGGAACATAAGGAGTTTTGTCGTCGCTTTGGTGCTGGTTGCGGGTTTTGCGGTTTTCGGGGCGGGGGATTCTTATGCCCAGCCGATTCCGCAGCCGATGTCGCCGCCGAGGTTGGTGAACGACTATGCGCATCTGTTTTCGGGGGCGCAGTTGCGGGCGCTGGAGGACAGTCTCGTGGCTTTCGACCGGGCCACGTCGACGCAGGTGGCGGTGGTGACGGTAAACGATCTGGACGGATATCCGGCTTCGGAGTATGCGACGCGGATACTCGAAAAGTGGGGGGTGGGCAGCAAGGAACATGATAACGGTGTGGTGATGCTGGTCAAACCGCGGAACCGGTATGGCGGCGGGGAGGTTTTCATTGCGGTGGGATATGGCTTGGAGGGGGCTTTGCCGGACATCACGGCGGGGCGGATCATCGACAATGACATGATGCCTTACTTGCAGGGAGGCGATCCGGATTATTACGGGGCTGTGGCGGCGGGAACGGCTGCGGTGCGTGCGGCGGTGCGGGGCGAATATCAGGCTGTGGCGAAGAAGAAAAAGGGGGATGTTTTCGACTGGATCAGCGGCTTGTTTTCGGTGGGGGTGATTGTTTTCATTTTTATTATTTTGAGCAAGTCGTACAAGGGTGGGGGCGATGACGAGGGTGGCTCTGGCGGGGGCTCGGATGACTGGCGGAGGTACCGGCGCGGGCCGATCGTTTTTCCTCCGATCATAGGTGGTTTCGGGGGACGTGGTGGTGGCTTGGGCGGTGGCGGTTTCGGGGGTTTCGGCGGCGGTATGGGCGGCGGTGGCGGCGCCGGAAGATCATTTTGATTTTAAACCGTTCGTTTATTTCATTACCCTATGTTTGAGGGAACTGTTCTCTTTAACTGCGCTTCGCTTGTTTTGCCTCCGGCTTCCTCGCGCTACCTCGGCATA
>NZ_CANQYJ010000042.1 GCF_947628055.1 uncultured Rikenella sp. | reverse complement strand
CAAATTGCTTGTGATTCGCGCGCCGGGAAAATCGTTCGTTTTCAACTCTCGTTGAAACCGTCGATTTTCCTTTTTCGCCGTGGCGCGCGAGGTGTGAACATTCTTTTTTCCCGCGCGCTGGCGGAAATCCTGTTCAAAAGCGCAAGCTGCTTTTGAACGATTTCCTACTCCAGCAATCGCGCGCGGGTGCCGGTGCCGCTGGGCACTCCAACCGCACCCTTCGGGTGTTCTGCTGGCCTGCCGGCAGTAAGATAAACTACCCCAAAGAAGGAAACTGCCCTCGGGGCGGGCAGGCCGTTTAACTAAGTCCTCTCAAACTCTAACAAAAGCCCCAACGGGGCCCCGCGGCGGGCTTGCAAAACTTCGTTTTGCTTGGATCGGAATTACCCCGAACAAAACCTGCGCGCCAGTGGAAATTCGGTTTGGCTACGATCTCCCTATGTCGGGCCGCAGCCTCCCGCAGCGGAGGCCCGCAACTTCGTTGCTTAGCTCCGCAGGCTGCACCCCGAACAAAACCCGTGCGCCGGTGGAAATTCTGTCCAAAAGGAGGAAACCGCCCTCAGGCCAGGCAGGCTCCGCTTAATAGGTCCTCTCAAACTCCAACAAAAGCCCCAACGGGGCCCCGCGGCGGGCTTGCAAAACTTCGTTTTGCTTGGATCGGAACTATCCCGAACAAAAACCGCGCGCCGGGAAAATCGTTCGTTTTCAACTCTCGTTGAAACCGTCGATTTTCCTTTTTCGGCGTGGCGCGCGAGGTGAACATTCTTTTGTCCCGCGCGCTGGCGGAAATCCTGTCCCAAAAGAGGAAACCGCCCTCAGGCCGGGCGGGCCGCGGGTGCCCCCGCTGGGCGAGCGAAACTGCGTTTCGTTTGGGTCAAAACCATCTCAAACAAAAACCGCACGGGACTAACTAAGTCCTCTCAATCTTCAACAAAACCCCACCGCCCCCCGCAACAAGTTTGCAAAAGGCGCCCACGTTATGCAAACCGGCGAAGCGACAGTCCCCGCGAACAGTCAATGTACAGCCAGACAAGTGTAAAGCCTACCTGTCGCCGTACATTTCGGCATAATACCGTTCGTAGGCCCCCGAAGTGATATGATCCAACCACTCCTGATTATCCAAGTACCACCGGATCGTTTTTTCGATCCCCTCCTCGAACTGCAGCGACGGCTCCCACCCCAGCTCCTCGTGGAGTTTCGTCGAGTCGATCGCATACCGCTTGTCATGCCCCGCCCGATCCTGCACATAGGTAATCAGTCCCTCCGACGCCCCCTCCGGCCGTCCCAGCAGCCGATCCGCCGTCCGAATCATCACCCGGATCAGGTCGATATTCCGCCACTCGTTGAACCCGCCGATATTGTAAGTCTCCCCGACCCGGCCACTGTGGAAAATGGTGTCGATCGCCCGCGCATGGTCGATCACATAGAGCCAGTCCCGCACATTCTCGCCCGTCCCGTACACCGGCAGCGGCTTGTTGTGCCGGATGTTGTTGATAAAGAGCGGGATGAGCTTTTCCGGGAACTGGTTCGGCCCGTAGTTATTCGAGCAGTTCGAGACCACGACCGGCAGCCCGTAAGTATTGTGGAAAGCGCGCACGAAATGGTCGCTCGACGCTTTGGAAGCCGAATAAGGCGACTGCGGATCGTAAGCCGTAGTCTCGACGAAAAAAGTGCCCGGTTCGTGCAGCGACCCGTAGACTTCGTCCGTCGAGACATGGTAGAACAGCTTCCCCTCCATATGCCCCGTCCAAGCCTCCTTGGCAACCTGCAGCAGAGACAAAGTCCCCAGCACATTGGTCTGCGCAAAGGCGAACGGATCCTTGATCGACCGGTCGACATGGCTCTCGGCAGCAAGATGAATCACCCCGTCGATCTCGCACTCGGCAAAGATCCGCCGCATGTGGTCGATGTCGCATATATCCCCCTTGATGAAGCGGTAGTTCGGACACTCCGCCGCCACATCGCTCAGGTTCTCCAGATTCCCGGCATAAGTCAATTTGTCGAGGTTGTAAATCCGGTAGTCGGGATATTTCTGACAAAAGAGCCGCACGACGTGCGACCCGATAAATCCGGCGCCGCCGGTAATCAACAGATTTCTCATAGTCTTGTGGTTTCCCGTTCGCATCCAATCGGCAAGCGAAGGAATCTCTTTCTTGTCTTTCTTATTTATGGTGGCGATCAGTCCCATTGCAGCCCGTGCGGATTACTTTTTCTCTTTCAGCAGGTCGCGGATCTCGGTCAGCAGCTGCTCCTCTTTGGAAGGCACCGCCGGTTTCGCCGCTTCGGCAGTCGCAGCCGCCTTTTCCGCCTTGCTCTTCAAGGCATTCACGAATTTCACGAGGGCGAAAATCGAGAGGGCGATGATGACGAAGTCGATCACGGTCTGAATGAACTTGCCGTACCCGATCACGACAGCCGGCTCCTCGCCGACTGCCTTCTTGATGGTGATTGCGAGGTTGGAGAAATCGACACCGCCCAACAAAACCCCGATCGGCGGCATGATCACATCGCTCACCAGCGAACTGACGATCTTCCCGAAAGCGGCACCGATGATGATACCGACGGCCATATCGACGACATTGCCGCGCATGGCGAACTGCTTAAATTCGGATAACCATTTCATATGCTTGTTTGTTTAATTTAAATCCGCATAGAATTTCCCCTCCCCGTTGTTGCGCGAGGCCGGAGAATGTCTTTTCAAATTCTTCCCGCTATCGGTCCCGTTTGCCGTCTTTGACCAATCTGACTTTCATCTTTTTGATATAGACATCGCCGTTTTTCGGACGATCCTGCGAATCCGTCGGGAGTTTCGATATTCTTAGCACCGTCCCCATTCCCGACACCACCTCGCCGAAGATCGTATAGCTGCCGTCCAAATGAGGCGCCCCGCCCATCCGTCGGTAGATTTTCTCGCGATCCGGCGTGATCTGCGCCCCCGCCGGGTTCGCCGCCCGTTCCGCGATTCTGTTTCGCGCCGCCGTCAGCGTGCTGTCGTTCTGCACCTTGCCCGTCACGATATAGAACTGCGAACTCGACGACTGCCGCGACGGATTGGCCTCGTCCCCCTCCCTGGCTGCCGCCACGACCCCCCGTTTATGGAAATAGCGCGGCACGATCTCCGCATCGAGCTTATACCCCGCATCCGCATTCCCGTAGACCTTCACCAACGACGCCTCGATGCTCTCCGGGTCGCCCGTCTGGATCATGAAATCCCGGATCACCCGGTGGAACAGCAGATGGTTGTAGAACCCCTGTTCCGCCAGCTTCACGAAATTGTCCCGATGCTTCGGCGTGTCGTTGAAAAGGCGGAACTTCACCGTCCCTTTCGAGGTCTGCATCGTCACCACGTAATGAGCCCCCTCGCCCGCCGCAAGCGCTTTCCTCTTTGCCGGCGCCGGCAGCGCGAGCAGACAGCAAGCCGCCGTCAATAGCGAATAGCGGATATTTTTTACTAATTTTACGTTTTGCTCTGCCATAGGTCGGAGATAGAAGTTTCAAAGAACAAATTTATTAAATTTCGGATAAAACGCCGGCGCATATGAAACGATTTCTCATACGGATACTGCTTCTTCTGTCGATCGGCAGCGCATGGGGACAGCGCGTGGGCGTTGTTTTCAGCGGCGGCGGAGCCAAGGGGCTTTACCACGTCGGCATTCTCAAGGCATTGGAAGAGAACAATATACCGATCGACTACATCTCCGGGGCGTCGATGGGGGCCATTGTCGCCGGGATGTACGCCGCCGGATATTCGCCCGACGAAATGATCCGTTTCTTCATTACCGACACCGTGCAGCACTGGCTGTCGGCCAAGAGCTCCGACTTGGACAACAACTACTATTTCAAGAAGTTCGAGCCGACCCCGTCCATGGTTTCGGTCAGAATAGACCCCAAAGCCGTCAAATCAACCGCCATTCAACTCCCGACCAACATCATTTCGCCTTACCAACTCGACCTGGCATTCATGCGGATGCTCGCGCCGGCTTCGGCGGCAGCCGGGAACGATTTCGACAGCCTGATGGTGCCGTTCCGGTGCAACGCCTCGGACGTGTACAACAAAAAGACGATCGTATTCGACCGGGGCAGCCTGCCTTTCGCCATTCGGGCCTCGATGACGATCCCGCTGGTATTCAAGCCGCTGACCCGGGACACCGTCGTGCTGTTCGACGGGGGACTTTACAACAACTACCCGTGGCAGCCGCTCGACACGGCGTTCCATCCGGACATACTGATCGGCGGAATCTGCGCAGCCAACTACGAAAACCCGTCGGCCGACAATATCGTGCAGCAGGTCAGCGTGATGGCCACCAACAATACGGACTACTCGCTGCCCGACAGCCTCGACGTGGAGATCCGGCGGCGGTTCAAGGAGGTCGGCGTATTGGACTACGACAAGGCCAGCTACATCATCGCGCGGGGGTATGAAGATGCCATGCGGCAGATGCCGCTTATCCGGGAGCGGATCGCGCGGCGGGTGTCCGACGGCGAGATCGCAGCCAAACGCGCGGCTTTCAAGGCGAAGATCAAACCCTTGATTTTCGAGCGGATCGACATCGAAGGGCTGACCCTGAAACAGACGGAATACGTCTACCGGCAGTTGGGAATCAAGCCGAACCAGCTGTTCGACGAGGCGTATTTCACGCGGAAATATATGCAGGTTCTGGCAGGAGGAGTATTCACCGGCGAGTTTCCGGAGGTGGCTTTCAATCCCGAAACGGGATTTTTCCGCCTGAAGCTAACGCTGCACACCCAGGCGAGCATACGCTTTGAGCTGGGGGGCAACATCTCGTCCACGGCGCTGAACATGGGCTATGCGTCGTTCAGCTATCGGACGGTGGGGCACAAAGTGTCGACCTATGCGGTGCAGGGATTCTTCGGAACGTTCTACAACTCGCTGAAGGTGGGGGGACGCCACGACATCTACACCAATTTCCCGTTCTACATCGATTACAACTACACCTACGACCACTACGACTATTCGGCCAACCACATGAACCGGTACTATCGGGACAAGGACTGGCGCTACCGGACGCGGAACTCAAACACGCTGACCTCTTCCGTCGCGATTCCGGTGCTGGAGAATGCGGCGTTCCGGGGCCGTGTGACGCTGGGGGTCACCGACGATTACTACTTCCGGGAGCAGTTCACCAATACCGACAAACCGGACCGGAGCAGTTTCTCGTATGCGAATCTGACATTGGAGGTGCAGAAGCAGTCGATGAACTACACGCTCTATCCGAACCGGGGAACGGAACATATCCTCCAGCTGCGTTTTACGGAGGGGCTGGAGAGCTACTATCCGGGAACGCTGGCCGGCGCTTCGCCGACGTTCCGGCGACGCAACCGCAACTGGTTCGAGGCGCGCTACCGGTACGAACGCTACATTCCGGCCTCGAAGTGGTTCACGCTGGGAGTTCTGGGAGAGGCGACGGTATCGAACCATCCGGATTTCGACAATCCGTTAGTCACGGCCATGTCGCTGCCGGCGTTCCAGCCGATCCCGCTGATGCGGACGCTGTTCATGCCGGAGTTCCGCTCGCGGTCGTATGCGGCGGCGGGGGTGATCCCGGTTTTCCATATCGTCAATAACCTGTATGTCAAGTCGTATGTCTACGCTTTCGTGCCGCAGGAGGTGGTCTACGACCACGGCTGGACGGGCGATGTCTGGAACCGGCTGCGCAAGCGCACGGAATTCGTGTTCGGCGGCTCGCTGGTCTACCAGACGTTTATCGGCCCGGCATCGCTGACGCTCAACAAATACAGCACGGGGAAGTCGAACTGGCAACTGGTCTTCAACTTCGGCTACACGCTCTTCTCCTCCCGCCGTTTCTGAACGCATCTCTACGGCCGGACAGGCAGGACACGCCGATGAAACAGGAACCGATCCGATGATCAAACAGACGGTGAAAATCGTACCTTTGTAAACTAAAAAAAGAACCGCATGGCCAGCAAGACCTTCGTCAAAATACGGAATTACATAAACGACCCCGCCCATCACCGGCGGATCACCCTCGTTTTCTGGAGCATCATCGCCGCCCCGCCCGTCATTCTCGGGATACTGCTGCTGCTCATCGGCTTCGGCGCGTTCGGGAAACTGCCCACCTTTGAAGAACTCGAAAACCCCCGCAGCAACCTCGCCACCGAAGTGATCTCGGCCGACGGCAAAAACATCGGCAGCTTTTTCATTGAAAACCGGTCGTATGTCGACTACGGCGACCTGTCGCCGAACCTTGTCGCCGCTTTGATCGCCACCGAAGACGCCCGCTTTTACAACCACTCCGGGATCGACTTCCAGGGGCTGGCGCGCGTGGGGATCAAGACCGTGCTGCTCGGCGACCGGGGACAGGGAGGCGGCTCGACCATCAGCCAGCAGCTCGCCAAGAACCTCTATCCCCGCGACACCACCCACAGCTCGGGGATCGCCAAGGCCGGCAAACTCGTCATCGCCAAGCTCAAGGAATGGATCACCGCCGTGATGCTCGAACACAACTACACCAAAGAGGAAATCGTGGCGATGTACCTCAACACCGTCGAATACAGCTCCAACGCTTACGGCATCAAGTCCGCCGCCGCCACTTTCTTCAACAAGGCCCCGGCCGAACTGACCCCGGAAGAGGCTGCCATGCTGGTGGGCGTGGTGAACGCCCCGACCCGCTACAGCCCGAAACGGAATCCCGAACGGGCGCTCCGGCGGCGGAATACCGTGCTCGAACGTATGGGCAGCGCAGGGTTTCTGACCCAGGCCGAAGTGCGGGAACTGACCGCGAAACCCATCGTACTCGACTACCACCCGGTCTCCCACAACGAAGGGACGGCCACCTATTTCCGCGAGATGCTGCGCCAGTACATGACCGCCGGCGAGCCGCAGCGCAAACAGTTCGCCACCGACTGGGACTACGAGCAGGAGATGGAACGCTGGCGGAACGACCCGCTCTACGGCTGGTGCAACAAAAACACCAAAGCCGACGGCACACCGTACAACCTCTACAAGGACGGCCTGAAAATCTACACCACGATCAACTCCCGCATGCAGCGGTATGCCGAAGAAGCGGTCGAGGAGCACATGTCCCGCACCGTGCAGCCTCTGTTCGACCGGCAGCGCAAGACCTACAAGACGATCTTCTACGGCATCAACAAAACGGAGCAGGATAAAATCATGCGGCGCGCCATGCTCCAGAGCGACCGCGGACGGGCGATGAAACAGGCGGGAATCGGCGAAGAACGCATCCTGGCCGAATTCGAGAAGCCGGTGCCTATGAACGTCTTCACCTATGCCGGCGAACGGGATACGGTGCTCTCGCCCAAAGACTCGATCCTGCACATGAAATCCATCCTGCGGGCCGGATTCATGGCGATGAACCCTTCGACGGGCTATGTGACGGCTTATGTGGGAGGCACCGACTTCCGCAATTTCAAATACGACATGGTGCGCCAGGGGAAACGGCAGGTGGGATCGACCATCAAGCCGTTCATCTACACTTTCGCGTTCGACATGCTGGGGTACAACCCTTGCACGCTGGTGCCCAACTCGCCCGTGACGATCGAAACCGTCCAAGGGCCGTGGTCGCCCAAGGAGGCGGGGAATGTGCCGCAGGAGGGGGAATTGCATCCGCTGTACTGGGGGCTGGCCAACAGCCGCAACAACTACTCGGCCTGGATCATGAAACAGGCTCAGCCGCAAGCCGTGGCCGACATGATCCACAAGATCGGCATCGACAGCTACATCGACCCGGTCTATGCCATGTGCTTGGGGACGCCCCAGGTATCGGTGTTTGAAATGGCGGGAGCTTTCTGCACATTCGCCAACCGCGGCGTGCATACCGATCCGTTCTTCGTCACCCGGATAGAGGACAAGCAGGGCAACGTGCTGGCCTCTTTCTCGCCCCAGACCCACGATGCGATCAGCGAGCAGACGGCCTACACGATGCTGGACATGCTCAAGCGGGTGGTGACGGCAGGGACGGCGGGACGGCTCCGCCACCAGTTCAACCTGAGCGGCGACATCGGGGGCAAGACGGGGACGACGAACAACAATGCCGATGCGTGGTTTATGGGCGTGACGCCGCAAGTGGTGGCGGGGACATGGGTCGGAGGCGAGGATCCGGCGACGCACCTGCAGAGCGGCGCCGACGGCTCGCGGGTGGCGCTGCCGATCTTCGGGATTTTCATGACGAAAGTCTACAAGGACAAGTCGCTGGGGATCGCGATGAACGACCGGTTCATGGAGCCGATCGGTGTGGTGAAGTACGACTGCGATCCGCAGCAGACGATTCCGGCGGCGGTGGCCGGCGCGACGGGTGAAGGCGGCGGCGACGAGTTTTTCCAGTAAACGGGAAAAACGAGCCGTACAATGAAAGCGATTGTTTTGAAAGATAACTCCAAACCTTATGGAAACATACAAGCGGGTGGCGGTCAAGGTGGGCAGCAACGTACTCACGCGGAGCGACGGCACACTGGATGTGACCCGGATGTCGGCCCTGGTGGATCAGATGGTGACCCTCAGGCGGGCGGGAATCGAGGTGATTCTCATCTCCTCGGGGGCGGTGGCGTCGGGACGGAGCGAGCTCGGCACGGGGTTGAAACTCGACGACGTATCTTCGCGGCAGCTCTACTCGGCCGTGGGGCAGGCCAAGCTGATCAATCGCTACTACGACCTGTTCCGGGGCTACGGGATCGCCTGCGGACAGGTGCTGACCACGAAGGACAACTTCGGCAGCCGGAATCTCTATCTGAATCAGAAAAACTGCATCGGCACTATGCTGGCGGCGGGCGTAGTGCCGATCGTCAACGAAAACGACGCGGTCTCGATCACGGAACTGATGTTCACCGACAACGACGAACTGTCGGGGCTGATCGCCACGATGATGGACGTCGAGGCGCTGGTTATTCTGAGCCATATCGACGGGATTTACGACGGCGATCCGTCGTGTCCGGGGACGCAGGTCATCCGGCATGTGGAGCCCTCTTCGCCGCTGGAGCGGTATATTCAGAGCGGCAAGTCTCAGTTCGGCCGCGGCGGGATGCTGACCAAGAGCACGATTGCGCGGAAAGTGGCTTCGGAAGGGGTCGAGGTGATCATCGCCAACGGGAAGCGGGACGATATTCTGCCGGCTCTGCTGCTGGGGACGGCTGCTGAGCGGGAGGACGTCGTGTGCACCCGCTTTGTGCCGAGCGGGAAGGCGCCGTCGAGCGTCAAGCGGTGGATCGCCCACTCGGAGAGCTTTGCCAAAGGGAAACTGCATCTGAATGAAGGAGCGGTGAAGGCTCTTTCGGGGCCGGAGGCGACGAGCTTGCTGCCGGTGGGGATCGTGTCGGTCGAGGGAACTTTCGACGAAGGGAATATCGTGCGGCTGGTAGGGCCGGACGGGGTGCAGATCGGCGTGGGGTTGGTGACGGCAGACAGCGAGGCCGTCTCTGCCGCTGCGGGGAAGCATGGCGGCAGGCCGGTGGTGCATTACGACTATATGTATCTCGATCTCTGAGCTGGGGGTCGTCCCCGCCTCGAGACGTATTCAAAAAGGCCGGGGGCATCTGCGATTACAGAGGCCCCCGACCTTTCTTTTCTTGTCCGTCTTTCGTTCTCAGCCGGCAACTTCGGCAAGACCGAGCACCCGGCATACGAAGCTAAGAGCACAGCCTATTGCGGCGCAACCATAGCTTCCAGCGCCCTCCTGTCCCTGATCACGATCTGCGTGGCCGACAGTTCGACATACCCTTTCTTTGCCAGTTCCGAGAGCGTCTGCTCGAAAGCGTTGCGCGTAATGTCCAGTTCGTCCGCCATCTTTTCGATTTCCAGCGGCACGGTGTCCTCCTGCGCGGCAGCCGACGAGAGCAGCAGCGCCGCCACCTTCTCCGTCAGCATCAGCACCGACAGCGCATAAATTTTCCGTGAGAAGTAGTTCGCCCGGTTTGAAATAATGTCGATGAAATTCGAGAGGATGATCGTGTTGTCCTGCATCATTTCAAACAGTCCGCCCCGGTGCAAGGTCATGATCTCCGTGCCGTCCTCATTGGCCACCACGTCGATCGGCAGCCGGTTGTAGCCTCCGAACAGGAACGCCGGCGCGATCAGCTGCGGCGCCGCGATATTGTCGATCATCCGTCTGCGCCCCGCCGCGTCGGTCATCTCGCCCCGCACCGACCCTTTCAGAATAATCATCAGTCCCGAGTAGGCCGTATCCCGTCTGGCGATGCAGTCGTCCCGACCGTATGTCGCGGTCGCATACGACGCATGTTCGAGCAGTTTGTCTATGGTCTGCTGATCCAGGCCCCGGAACAGCGGTGAGTCTTTGAGTATCGGAAACATAGTCTGTCTTGTATTTAATACCCCCAAGTTAGCGGTTTTTGGCGAAAATGCCAAGGATATGCTGCTCTTTTTTATCGGTGTCCGTCGCCCGAGCCGGACTCAGCGCGGCAGAAAATCCGAAAAAAGGCCGGTGTGCTTCCACAGATAGTAGCAGAGGTAGCCCAGCGCCGCCAGGACAATCAATACGGCAAAAAAAGATACCGTGTAGTTGTGCGGATTCTTTCCTCTCGGCCGGCTCCTCCTCGGACGGGGCCTTCCGCCCGTCCGGGGAGAATTTCCGGGAGCCGGAACGAGCGCCGTACTCCGGCGCGCCGGAGACGGCACGACCAGCGGTTCTGCAGGCAGCGGGTTGAGCAGCTCTAAAAACAAAGGATCGGCATAGAAAAAAGAGGTTCCCCGCTCCGGATCGGCCTCTATCGTCCCCACCCCTTCCAACAGCATGGAGCCGGCAGACAGCCCCGCAGCCTCGGCGCCGGCATAGGCCTCCTCCCGCCAACGGCGGCACAATCCGTCAGCCGTCACCGAGTCGACGGCCAGTTCCGCCGCTACGATCTCCGTCAGCGGCAAGTCCCCGTACTCCGTCTCCGCTAACTCGGGCATCCGACGCGGCGGGTCGAGCCGCTGCCCCGGCAGCAACCGCGCGCCGCTGCGAACCGTGTGCAGCGTCCCGATTCCCTCCACAGCGACCGCACGGTGCTGCAGCAAGTAGCGGAGGAGTATGGAAGAAACGGCATCCATGCGTTATCGGAGATTACGTATCGTCCGTTCGATAACGGCCGGGAAGTGCCGGTGCTCCAGCACATGGATTTTCGCGGCCAGCGTATCCGGCGTGTCGTCGGCGTCCACCGGCACCGTCGCCTGGAACAGAATATCCCCGCTGTCGTACCGTTCGTTGACCCAGTGGATCGTGATCCCCGACTTTTTTTCGCCCGCCGCGATAACCGCCTCGTGCACATGCGCGCCGTACATCCCTTTGCCCCCGAATTTCGGCAGCAGCGCCGGGTGTATATTGACGATCCGCCCCGCATAAGTCTCCGTCAGATAACGCGGCACCAACCACAGGAACCCCGCCAGCACGATAAAATCGATATGATACTCGCCCAGCAGCGAAGCCACCTTGCCGTTCGGATCGCGGAACTCCTCGCGCGAGAAGACCGCCGTCGGCACCCCGAAACGTTCCGCCCGCCGCAAGGCATAGGCATCCTCCCGGTTGGAAAGCAGCAGCGCCACCCGGCCGCACGAAGAGTCCGAAAAGTGATTCATGATCGCCTCCGCATTGGTGCCCGACCCCGAGGCGAATATAGCTATATTAGTCATAATGAACAGATTGAGCCGCAAACGGCAAATAAAAGTACAAAAAAAACCGGCGCTGTACCCGACTTTGAGAAAAAAACTATACTTTTGCCTTGAATTGGACAATTGCGTTGATCCACAAAACGAATACCAGAACAATTGTTAAACTCTAAATCAAGAACGTTATGTCAGACATCTCTTCAAAAGTAGTCGAAATCATCGTTGACAAACTCGGTGTAGACGCTTCGGAAGCAGTACCTACCGCCAGCTTCACCAACGACCTGGGGGCGGACTCGCTGGATACCGTGGAACTGATCATGGAATTTGAAAAGGAATTCGAGATCTCCATCCCGGACGAAGATGCGGAAAAGATCGCTACCGTAGGCGATGCCATCAGTTATATCGAAGGCAAAAAGAACTAAGCGGCCGATACGATCGTACTGAGCATAAGACTGTTTCGGACACTTTAGAAATATAGCGTTCGGAACAGTTTTTGTAATTATTGGGACGCGGCTCGGCCCGTCTCCCGACTGAGGGGGCGTCCGGACGGTATCGCGTTTTTCGTCTGCGAAAGGCCGAACTGTGCGGAGGACCTTTTCGGTCATACCAACCAATCATGAATCCTTATGAAATTGAGAAGAGTAGTAGTAACGGGTATCGGTACCATCAACCCTTTAGGACATAACATCGGGCAATACTTTGAGAATCTCGAAAAAGGAATCAGCGGAGCGGCGCCCATTACCCATTTCGACGCTTCGAAATTCAAAACGCAGTTCGCCTGCGAAGTCAAAGGGTTCGATCCGAACGAACATTTCGACCGCAAAGAGGCGCGAAAATACGACCGCTTCACCCAGTTCGCCTTAGTCGCAGCCAAAGAGGCATTGCAGGACAGCGGCCTTGTCGGTCCGGAGGGAAACACATCGGGCGATATCGACTTGGATCAGGTCGGCGCCGTGTGGGCATCCGGGATCGGCGGCATCGAAACCGTCTTCAATGAAGTGATGAACTTCGCCAAAGGGGACGGCACGCCGAAATACAACCCGTTCTTTATCCCGAAAATGATCGCAGATATTGCCGCGGGACATATCTCCATGAAATACGGGTTCCGCGGGCCGAACTACTGTACGGTTTCGGCATGCTCTTCATCCAACCACGCGTTTATCGACGCCCTGAACCTCATTCGGTGGGGCAAGGCGGATATTATCGTGTCGGGCGGCTCGGAAGCTGCGATCAATCCGGCGGGGATCGGGGGATTCAATGCGATGCAGGCGCTCTCGACGCGGAACGACGATCCGGCAACGGCGTCGCGGCCTTATGACACGGGGCGGGACGGATTCGTGATGGGCGAAGGCGCGGGGGCTCTCATTCTGGAAGAATACGAACATGCCAAGGCAAGGGGGGTGAAAATCTATGCGGAAGTGGTCGGCGGGGGGATGAGCGCGGATGCGTACCACCTGACGGCACCGCATCCGGACGGGGCCGGAGCGGCGCGGGCCATGCAAGAGGCTTTCAAAGATGCGGGAATTTCTCCGGAGGAGGTGGACTATATCAATACCCACGGAACTTCTACGCCGGCGGGGGATATTCCGGAACTGACGGGTATCAAGGCGGTGCTGGGCGACCATATCTACCGCGTGAATATCAGTTCGACCAAGTCCATGACGGGGCATTTGCTGGGCGGGGCTGCAGCGATCGAAGCGCTGGCTTGCATCATGGCTATCGACAAGGGGATCGTGCCGCCGACGATCAATGTGACCGAACGCGACCCGCAGATCGATCCGCGAATCGACCTGACGCTCGGACATGCGGTGCGGCGGGAGGTGAATTGTGCGCTCAGCAATACTTTCGGATTCGGGGGACACAATTCGACTGTGATTTTCAAGAAAGTCAACGATTAACGGCTGTTTTTCATTCCAACTGCCGTCATGTCTATTACGGGGCCGTCCTTTTTCCTATCGGATACGGACGGCCTTTTTGCTTGTCCGATTTTTCGATCGGTTATTGTACATACCCGGTTTGAGGGAACTGTTCCTTTTGTGAACAAAAGGAACCGAAAAAACTTTTTGAGATGCTTGCGCATCTCTTGAGCCTGCCGGATACCCTTGTCTTCGATTTGTCGGGGTGCGGGGAATCGGGCCGATATGATAAGGTTCAGCCCTTAATCGGCCCGCTTCCCGCGCCCCGAACCAAACGCAATGCCAAAGGACTGCGGAGCCTAAGGAGTAGCGTAGCTATCTGAAAGTCTTTTGGGTACCTTTTCTTCAGAAAAGGTACGGTTCCATCCGGCACAGTGCAAATAACCGATCAAATATATTTAACAAATAGTTTTGTTATGGACCTGCGTCATCTGTTCCGTCGTCCTTCGCCCGCAGACAAACCCTATTATACGCTATTGAAGCGCATATTCGGCATCGTACCGGAAAATGTGGAGCTCTACAAATTGGCATTAGTGCATCGTTCCGCCTCAGTCACCGTCGGCGACGGGCGGACAGTCAACAACGAACGGCTGGAGTTTTTGGGCGATGCGGTGATCGAAGCGGTGGTTTCGGAGTTGCTTTTTATCGCATACCCGGACGCCAACGAAGGTTTCCTGAGCAAGCTGCGTTCGCGGATGGTGAGCCGCGAAACGCTGAACCGGGTGGCTCTCGAACTGGGACTGGACGAAGCGATAGTGGCCCATCCGTCGAGCTTGGTGGCGAGCCGGAACAATATCTACGGCGACGCGCTGGAAGCGCTGATCGGGGCTTTATACTTAGATCGGGGATACGAGACCGCCAATCGGGTGCTGATCGACGGAATCTTCTCGGAGTACGTCGATATGGAGGCACTCGAACAGACGGAAAAGGATTTCAAAAGCCGTGTGATCGAGTGGGGGCAGAAACACCACCGAACGGTAGAGTTCCGCAGCAGCGAATGTGCGGATCATGTGGAGCTGGCGCCTCATTTCGAGACGGAATTGCTGGTGGGGGGTGTCCGGATGGGCTACGGCGACGCCCGGTCGAAAAAAGAGGCGGAGCAGATCGCAGCGCGCGAAGCGTATCAATCCCTCCAACACACAGCATAACGATCGGTAATTAGTACGTACCCACATAGAACTGTTCCTTTTGTGAACAACCGACGCTGCCAGCGGTGCCGCTCGGCACTCGAACCGGGGCCTCTACCCTGAATAAGGTGAGCGGCGAGGAGGAACCGAGCAGCGTTCCGAGGGCAGAGGCCGCTGGCGGACTATGCCGAGGTAGCGCGAGGAAGCCGGAGGCAAAACAAGCGGAGCGCAGTTAGCGAGAACCAGAAAACCGACACAGCAGCCGAGTGCCATCGAGCTTGCTCGAATGGCCGAGGCGCCAGGAGGAAGGCGAAGCCAAACTTTCTGAGATGCTAACACATCTCTTGAGCCTGCCGGGTACCCTTGTCTTTGATTCTCTTGGGCCGGAAGCAATAGACCGCTCTACTGCTCCTTAGTTCGACCTCGCGCCCACCCCCCGAGCGGCTTCGCCGCTGGGCGCGGAGGTCGGCGGTTCTAAAGAACCGCAATATAAAGAGCGGTCTATCGCCCCGGCCCAAAGAAACCACAATGCAAGAGGACTGCGGAGCCTAAGGAGTCGGGTAATTACAGCCCGGAAAGCCCCTATGGGGCCTTTCTTTTCAAAGAAAGAACAGTCACACACAGCACAGTGCAAATAAACGATCGTCTTATACCGAGATCGGCGCCTTGATACCCGGCCATGGGTCATACCCATCCAGCGTGAAATCCTCGTACTTGAACCCGAAAATATCTTTCACCTCCGGATTGATCCGCATGGTCGGCAGCGCCCGCGGCGTGCGGGCTAACTGCGTATCCACCTGTTCCAGATGATTCAGATAGATATGCGTATCGCCCAGCGTATGAATGAATTCGCCCGGTTTGAGCCCCACCGTCTGCGCCATCATCATCGTCAGCAGCGCGTAAGAAGCGATGTTGAACGGCACGCCCAGAAACAGATCCGCCGACCGCTGGTAAAGCTGGCAGGAGAGCCTCCCATCCGCAACATAGAACTGGAACAAGGCATGGCACGGCGGCAACGCCATATTCGGAATATCGGCCACATTCCACGCACTCACGATATGCCTGCGGCTGTCCGGATTATTCTTCAGCGCCTCGACCAACTGAGCGATCTGGTCGATATGCCTCCCGTCCGGCGCCGGCCAGCTGCGCCACTGATAACCGTACACATGCCCCAAATCCCCCGTCTGCGGGTCGGCCCACTCGTCCCAGATCGTCACCCCATTGTCGTTCAGGTACTTAATGTTGGTGTCGCCGCTCAGGAACCAGAGCAGTTCGTGGATAATCGACCGCAGGTGCAGTTTCTTGGTCGTGAGGCAAGGAAAGCCTTCGTTCAGGTCGAAGCGCATCTGGTATCCGAAAACACTGATCGTACCGGTTCCGGTGCGGTCGTTTTTCCGGATGCCGTTGTCGCGCACATGCCGCAGCAGATCTAAATATTGTTGCATTTATATCTTCCTCTGTTTTAATTCCATTCCATCAGTTCCAACGTCCCGCCAACCGCCAGCCGCCCGTAAACCGGCCGCTCGATCCATTCGCCCAGAATCGCTACGCTGCTCCGGTCGCTGAGCCGGTGAACCACGGGTGTATGGATATGGCCGCAAATCAGGTACGAAGTTTCAGGATGCTGGGCGATATAGACCCGGGCGAACCGCACGATCGGCTCTTCTTCACCCCTGAATTCATGCGCTACGCCTTCTTTGCGCCCGTGCCGGTTGTGCGACGACCACCAGTGGCCGAAGCGCATCATCACGTTCGGATGCAGGATCGCCGAAAATATCCGTTTCAGGAATCGGCTGTGAAAAATGCGTCGAAGCAGAGCGTATTTCCAGTCCCCTGTTTTGCCGAGGCCGTCGCCATGGGCGATGAATACGGATCGGTCATACAGGACAAATACTTCGGGGCCGGTATGCACGGTCATTCCGATCTCTTTTTCAAAATAATCGCGTATCCAAAGATCGTGATTTCCTACAAAAAAGTGCACAGGAATCCCCCGGTCGCAGAATTCGGCCAGTTTTCCCAAAGTCCGGACAAACCCTTTCGGTATCACACGTTTGTATTCAAACCAGAAATCGAAAATGTCTCCTACTAAAAACAGCCCTTCGCAGTCGGCTTCGACGGAGTCGAGCCAGGCTGCAAAGCGCCGTTCCCGCTCAAGCGGGTCGGTGCCGCGGTAGGCAAGTCCCAAATGTATGTCCGACGCGAAATAGTAAGCCATAAATAAATGAATAAAACCTACAATTTTTACAACAGCTTTCGCACGGGCGGAGCCAGCGGGGACTGCACCGAACGAAGTGAGATTGCAGGCCTCCGCCCGGGGTGGCTCCGGCCTGACACAGGAAGATTGCCGACAACATGGTGGAAACGCTTGCCAGTGTCCAAAATAAACCTACGACAAATTCACAGCGCCCGGCCCCAGATGTGGCCATCCGACCCGAAACACCTACAAGTCGATCATCTCCACACGCCGCAGATGCCGCCCCCCCTCGAACTCAGCTCCGAAAAAAGCATCGAGGATTTCCGCCGCCTGTTCCTCCGTCAGGAAGCGGGCCGGCAAGGAGCAGACATTAGCATCGTTATGCCGACGCGCCAGCGCCGCGATCTCCGGACACCAGCAAACAGCGGCCCGCACCTTCGGATGCTTGTTCAACGCCATGCTGATCCCATTGGCACTGCCGCAGAGCGACACGCCCAGATCGCAGCGTCCCTCGGCCACCTCCCTGCCCAGCGCATGGGCATAAACAGGATAATCGACGCTGTCAGCGCTGTGGGTGCCGAGATCCCGAACGACGTATCCTTTGGCAAGGAGGTATCCGGCGACGAACTCTTTCAGGCTGTATCCGGCATGGTCGCTGGCGATGGCGACGTTAAAGGTTTTCATAAAGTCGTGTCTTTTGATTTTCCAACACCGCCAAAGTTACGATTATTTTACGGGATTGCCGACGCAGGCGGCCACCTCGGAAGCCTGCTCTTGCTCAAAGCAATGGACGCAGGAAACGTTTTCGTAAGCATAGGGTACGTACTGCATCACTTGCAGGGCGATGAAACAGTTGTCCCGGGAACGCTGCACGTCGAGCCGCACGGGGCCGCTTTCTTTGCGTCTGGCGGTGCGGATTTCGTCGAATCTGCCTTGTTCGATCAGACGCACGAGTTCGTCGCCGGAGAGGGACTCGAAGTAGAGAGCGTAGCTTTTCACGGGACTTTTGGTCGGCAGGTAGACGGTCTCTTTGCCGCCTACGAAGAGCTTGAGAAGGCCGATGAACAGAAGGGAAAAGCCGCTGACGGCGCAGAACATGTAAAGCGACGAGGTGGTGTCGTGAATGGTGGTCGAAAGAATGTAAAACGCGATGCCGAACAGGATAAGGCCGATACTGGTGATGATGGCTTTGCTGTTTTTACGTTTTACGATCGGAATGTTTATTGTGTTGGTATTTACTTGTGTCGACATAATTTCGTGATTTTTTTAATGGTAGGTTTCATTTAGCACTGTTCCGTGTGTGACTGTTCTTTCTTTGAAAAGAAAGGCCCCATTGGGGCTTTCCGGGCTGTAATTACCCGAATCTTTACGCTCCGCAGTCCTCTTGCATTGCGTTTTTCTTTGGGCCGGGGCAATAGACCGCTCTTAATAGCGGTTCTTTAGAACCGCCGACCTCTGCGCCCAGCGGCGAAGCCGCTCGGGGGGTGGGCGCGAGGTCGAACTAAGGATATGACAGAGCGGTCTATTACTCCCGGCCCAAGAGGATCGAAAACAAGGGTACCCGGCAGGCTCAAGAGATGCGCAAGCATCTCAAAAAGTTTGGCTTCGCCTTCCTCCTGG
>NZ_CANQYJ010000041.1 GCF_947628055.1 uncultured Rikenella sp. | reverse complement strand
GCAGGAAATAGTAGTGGTTCCGCCCCTTGTTGGCCGCCACCTCCGACGGGAGGCCGTCCTGCGGCCCGAGGTAGAGCTCGTCTAACGGCCGGATCCCGCTCATCCAGTTGCCGTCCACGATCGTGTTGTTCTGAATGTCGCTCTGCCGCCCCACGAAGTTCCAGAGGAAGTACCGCCAGTACATGTTGTTGAGCTGGTAAGCGAAGAAGAACTTGAGGTTCTCCCCGAACGTCGGCACCGTCACCATCGTCCCGTCCTCGGCCCGCACGCGGCGCCCCTTGATGTCGGCCCACCGTTTGTACTCCTGCACATGTCTCGCATCCGCGCTGTGCATCCGTGGAAAGAGCATTTTCGTATTCCCGTCGAATTCATAGCCTTTCGGGCGCGCCATCGGCTGGTATTTGCCCGCAGTGTCCACATAATAGGTGTCGTCGAACTCCGTTCCCACCGCCGGCGAAGCATAGGTTTCCCCATACAAAAGCGGCGGTGCGCCGTACTGGTCACGGTTGAGGAACGAGAGCAGCGCATACGGATTGCTCGGGTCGTTGCTGTTCATCGGCGGGTCGATGCTCGCCCGGATCAAGACAATGCCGTAGGTCGAAATCCCCACGATGACCATAAAAGCCGAAAGCAGAATCGTATTCCACCCCGCCAGTCCGCGCTGCCGGGTCCGCCACACGCCCCAGCCGAGCAGCCCCAGCAAGGCCACGACAAAGAAAGCCAACCCGCTATTGATCCCTAATCCGAAGCCGTTCACGAAAATCCGATCCACGAACGCCCCGATCGACACCACGGTCGGGGTCAGCATATAGAATGCACCGGTCAGCAAAATCGACACGATGCCCGGTTTCCACAAATCCGCCTTCGGCCTGCCCGGGAATCGTTTGAAGTAGTAGATGAAGACGATGGCCGGAATCGCCAGCAGGTTCAGAATGTGCGCCCCCACCGACAACCCCATCAGATAAGCGATGAGCACTAACCACCGGTTGCTCCCCGGCCGGTCGGCGACGTTCTCCCACTTGAGGATCGCCCAGAACACCACCGCCGTGAAGAGCGACGACAAGGCATAGACCTCCGCCTCGACCGCCGAGAACCAGAAGGTGTCCGTCCACGTATAGGCCAGCGACCCGATCGCCGCCGCCCCGAGCACCGCCCAGCTCTGCCCGTCGGTCAGCTCGCTCTCTTCCTTGCGGAAAAGCCTCCGCCCGAGGTGTGCGATCGTCCAAAACAGGAACGCGATGGTCAGTCCGCTCTCCAACGCCGACAAGGCGTTGATCGCTGCCGCCACCCGGGTCGGATCGCCGGCGAAGATCGCTCCCAACCGGTTGATGAGGAAGAAGAAAGGCGTTCCCGGCGGATGCCCCACTTCGAGTTTGTAACTGGTCGCGATGAACTCGCTGCAATCCCACAGGCTGGCCGTGGGTTCCATGGTGAGCAGGTAGGTGAGGCTGGCGATGACGAATACGATCCATCCCCCCCAGACGCTGCGCTTGCTGAAGCTGCTCATGGGCTTGGGTGTGTAATTTAACAGGTATTAGCGGGGGCTAAGTTAAGTCTTTTTTGTCGAATTTGCTTATCGGCCGCCGGCGGCGCCCCGGTCGGACACCCCGGCATGCGCGAGATGATCCGCTATTTTTCCGGTCAGAAATCCATCGACAGGCCCACCCCGAAATAGAACTTGTCGTTCGAGGGCGAGGCCAGCGTGAACTTCACCGTCGCCGGGCTGGTCGAGCCGACCGCATTCACCTCGAACGCGATATCGCCCCCATACGACCAGATGTCCCGGTTGCGCGTCGAGCCGCCTGCGGCGAAATAGGCCCCCCGGCTGTAATCCCCGAACAGATTGAGCCAGATGCGTTTGAGGTAGATCAGCCCGTTGATCCCTCCGTCCGGATAGCACAGCGGGAAAGTGTAGTCGACCGCCGCCGCGCCGTAATATTTCGCCGCCCAACCGTTGTACGCTCCGCGCGGGAACAGCGGTTTCTGCGTGAAGCCCAGCTCGGCCTCCGTCTGGCACATCCCCGCCGCCCGCAGCGTGATGCTGTGGTTGCGCATCAGGCCCGGCAGGTAGCCCCGCGCGTAAAGACTGTAGAGCATTCCGAACCGGTCGTTGAACGCTCCCGCCGCATCCGCCCGCAGGGCATAGCCCAGCCGCGGCACGATGCTCCGCACCGATGCCCGCCGGTTGTCGCTCCACCACAGCGATGCCTGGTACTTCTGATACCCTTTTGCAAAACGCGCCTCGTCCGGGTCGTAAAGCAGCGAATTGTAGTGCGTCACCGTGAACGAAGGCTGCAACAGCCGGTAATGGCTCCCGCCCGAGAAATTGAGCGGCACTGCGATACTTCCCTGAACATGCAGGTAGTTCTTGAGACTTTCCGGAACCCGCACCCCGGCGATGTAGTCGTTCACCGGAATATAGACCCCCTGTTTTCCGCCGCCGTACTCCACGCCTGCCGTGATCTGTACCGGCAAACCGGCGTATGTCCACGATGCCTGAAGCCAGTCGTCGCCGTGCAGCCGTCCGTAAGTCGCCGAGCCGTAGCTGTCGCCCATCACGCTCTGGAAAAAAAGACTGGCTCCGAAGCCGATATTCAATTCCCGCTCGCTGGAGTTGAGCAGGTCGTCCACATCCGCCGCCACCGGCGCCCAGCTGTGGACGTTGAACCACCGCAACCCCTTGCCGTAGCGCCGCACCTTGTGGGTGGTTGCCGTGTCTTCCATCGGCAAAGCACTCATTTTCTGCACATTCCACGACGGGGCCGGAATATTCAGCAGGTTTTTCGGCAGCCGCGACCACCGAACGGTGTCTTGGGTAGCATCAGCGCCCGTTTGCGCGGAAGCCACTAAGTACCCATCCGCAGTATAGGTGGTGAACAGTACACTGCCCTCCTTGCCGCTGCCGGCCGCCGAAGGGGAGTAGGCCCCGAACCGCGAGGTCGTGAGCCGCCGCTCCGTCCGCTCCGGCGAGAGGAGGTCTATCGTGTGTATCTCGTCTTTCCCGGATTGGATCGAGCTGAAATAGAGATGTCCGTTCCCATCCGCCGTCAGGCCGCTGACGGTGACCATCGACGGCGCGGTAATATCCTCTGCCGGCATAAGCCTCCCGGCTTCCGATACCGAGGTCCGGCGCAGGTGCATCCCCCGTTCGCCCAACGCGATAAATGCCAGTGTCCGGGTCGCCTCGTCCCACGCCAGGCCGTGGAGTGTGGTGAGCCTGTCGAACCGCAGGCGGTCGGTCTCCCGGAAGTCTGCGGCGTCGTGCAGCACCAAGTCGCTCCCTCCCAAAGAATCCGGCGACACGGTGGCGATAAAATCCCGACCGCCGACCGTCAACGGCGTAACGAAATAATTGGCTTGCCACCGCCCGTAAATGCGCCGCTTCCCGGTCGCGAGGTCGAGGCTCCGCACCACCGAGTAGGTTTTGTATTCCCAGACCGGATGCGGCTTGAACTCTGTCCACCAGAGGGTGTTTCCTGCCCGCACCGGCCGGCTCGACGGCGGGGCGATCCACTGTAAAGTGCGTTCGGCATTCGCGGCGGTATCGATCGTCACGAACCGCACCGGCGTGTTGTAGTCGGTCTTGGTCGCCAGAATTCCTTGAGGTCCCCAAAGGGGGTCGGAGTAGGTCGTGAATCCGCTCCGCCGGTCTTGCGGCGCGGTCAGGGTCGGGTAATTGTCCGCCTCTGCGGCGTAAGGTTTCCAGTGTTCGTACAAGTCGCCCAGCGCTTTCCGGCTCAGATCGCTCAGGTGCTCGCCATAATGCCGTTTGAGGTAGATGCGCAGGGGGACGATGAAGATCGGCCACTTGCCGGCGTATTCCACTGTCCGGCCCCACATTTCCGGCCCGTGGTAACGCTCGCCGGCGGCCACCATCTGATAGCCGTATTCGTAAATCCCGGGAATGTAGGTGCGGTAGGAACCTGCGATCCATTTGTCGCTTTTCATGCTTACGAAAGTGCTGTCTGCTGCGAACAAGGCGCGCATCCCGACGGTAAACGATGGCTGCAATGCCCGTCCGAATTCGGAGAATTGCGTTTCGGCCATCGTGGCGTCGCCTTCGAGGAACCATTTGGGCACGACTAACATGCCCACGCAGGTTCCTGCCTGTCCGAAGAGCCACGAGGCCACTCGCGTGACGCCGCTGCGCAGGGAGGAGAGCTGCACGATGTGCCGGCTTTCATGTACGGCGAGCTGTTTGAGCCACGGGTCGGCATAAATATCCCCTGCCGGCGCGGTCGTCATCAGTTCCATCCTCTTCGGGGCCCATACCACTTCGCCGTTGGAATAGAGATTTTCGGTATGCAAAACGATCGGCAACCGTTGCGGCTTACGTGTAAAGCCGTGTGTAATGCCGGGGGCGATGCTGTCCATGAATCCGGCCAGCGCGACTGCGGTGGGGACATAATAGTCGGGATAGATGAGTTTGTAGTGCGGGCTTTTGATCTGCTGCCACCGGATGTTCATCGGGCCGCGTCCGTTGTAGTAGAATTGCGCTTGCGCGATTTGTGGAGACATGAGGCTCGCAAAAAGCGGGAAAAGGATTGCGCGGAGGACGGTTCGGAGGCGGAGCATGGGCTGGACGGCTGAAGGGGGTGTTAAATTTTGCGGGCTTTGTATCCGGCGGCGGTGAGTATCGCTACGATTTTGTCGCGAAGGTCGCCTTGTATGATGATTTCGCCGTCTTTGGCGGATCCGCCGACGCCGCATTTCTGTTTGAGGTGTTTGCACAGTTCTTTGAGGTCGTTGTCTGTGCCGACGAAGTCGGCTACGATGGTGACTTGTTTGCCGCTTCGATTCCGTCTGTCGAGGGCTACGCGCAGTTTCTGCCGTTCCGGGGCCAGGGTCTCGGGTTGCTCTGCTGTCTCGAAGGTGTATTTGTAATCGGGGTCGGTGGAGTAAACTGTCCCGAGGCGCGTTTTCCAGTCGTTTGTGCTCATTGTCGAAATTATCTGTTCGTTTATTCTCTGCCTTAATTGGAGGCAACTGTCGCTTTCTTGAAAGAAAGCGACGCAAAGAACTTTTGAGATAGCTACGCTACTCCTTAGGCTCCGCAGTCCTCTTTCTTTACATTTGGTTCGGGGCGCGGGAATCGGGCCGATAAGGGCTAAACTTCATGATGTCGGCCCGATTCTCCGCACTCCGACAAATCAAAGCCAAGGGTACCCGGCAGGCTCAAGAGATGCGTAAGCATCTCAGAAAGTTTTTCTGGTTCTCGCTAACTGCGCTGCGCTTGTTTTCCTCCTCGCCGCTCACCATAGTCCGCAAGCGGTCTCTGGATTCGCTGGCAGCGTCGGTTGTTCACAAAGAGAACGGTACCCTCAAACATAGGGTAGCGATTAAACGAACGGTTATTTAGCCATAGCCGCTTCCACATCGTCCGCCGCGATCGGAGGCCGGTGTTTGCTGACCAACCGGTTACCCGTCTGCGTAATCAAGATATTATCCTCCAGCCGAATCCCCCCGAAATCGAAATAGGCATGCAGCTTCTGAAAATGAATAAACGCCGAATTGATATGCTCCCGCTCCCACTTTTCGATCAATGCCGGGATGAAATAAATCCCCGGTTCCACCGTCACCACATGGCCCGGCCGCAAAGCCTTGCCCATCCGCAAAGCCCCCAGCCCGAACTGCGTGCTCCGCGTCGTAGCATCATCATAGCCCACATATTTCTCGCCCAGCCCCTCCATATCGTGCACATCCAGCCCCATCTGGTGCCCCAGCCCGTGCGGCATGAACAGCGCCGCCGCACCTGCCGCCACCGCTTCGTCCGGATCGCCCTTCATCAGCCCCAGCGCCGTCAGTCCCCGCGCGATGACCCGCATCGCCTCGATATGCACGCTCTGATACGTCACCCCCGGCCCCGCCAGCTCCTGCCCTTTGGCATTCGCCGCCAGCACGATGTCATAAATCTCCCGCTGCTGCTGCGTGAATTTTCCGCCGACCGGCAGCGTCCGCGTGTGGTCGCTCGCATACCCCATCGCATTCTCCGCCCCCGCGTCGATCAGCAGCAATTTCCCGTTCTTCAGCCGCCCCGCGTAGCTTAAATTGTGCAGCGTCTCGCCATGCTGCGACACGATGCTGCGGAACGACGTCCGCCCCCCCCCGTGCGCCGCAATCTTGTCCAGCTCCACCGCAATGTCCAGCTCGCTCAATCCTTCGCGGCACATGCCCATCGCCGTCGTGTGCATCTTGTAGCCGGTCATGGCCACCTCTTCCAATTGGGCGATCTCTTCCGGCTGTTTGATCTCGCGCATCGACACGATCGCCCGGATCAGGTCCCGCGACACATGGTCTTTGAGCCGTTCCGCCGCAATCCCCAGCCATGCGGAGAGTTGCAGCCGCGTCTTCCCGCGGTACGGTGGCACATAGTGTATCTTGCGCCCCTTTTTGATCGCGCTGTTCAGCGTGGCCGCCAGTTCCTGCAGGTTGCCCGACGACTTGACGCCCGAAAGGGCCGCCAGTTCGCGCACCGTCGGCTGCGGCCCCATCCAGATCAGATCGTCCATCGTCCAGTCGTCGGCATAGAGGCAGTCCGTGTCGCGGTCGACGTCGATCACCCCCACGAAGCCCGGCTGTGTCAGACCGAAATAGTAGAGGAAATTGCTGTCCTGCCGGAAGTCGTAAGCGTTGGCGAGATAATTGACCGGCGCATCGTCGAGGCCGGGCAGGAGAATGACGCCGCTCTTGATCTTTTTGCGCAGTGCGGCCCGGCGCGCCATATAAATTTCTGGGGTGAACATGGTTTTGTGTTTGTGTATGGGTTCCTAATATCGATATAACGTATGAGGCCTTCTCTTTACTATTTAATCCGTTGTAAAAATAGATATTTTTATCCCTTTTCTCAAAACGACAGGCCCCGCAAAGGGGGCCTGTCGTTTCGCTTGCGGAGGGAGTCCGCCCGAGAATGGGAATTTAGCGTCCGAATCCGGCCGGGAGCTCAAAGAGGAAGGTGAAAGGTTTCGTCTCTGCGAATTTCGCTGTCGCATCTCCGGCATACTCTTGGCCGCCGGTAAGTGTCAGTTTCTTGACCGGAGCTCCCGGTTCCAGGTCGGCTGCTTTCAGGTCGACCCACAGAATCGCCGGGGCCAGCGTGGTCTCGAAGTAGTATATCCGGTTTTTCTGGTCGCTGACCGACCGCCAGCGGGTCGAGGAGTTGTTCGGGTGGTCGGAAACCGAAATGCCCAACGGAACGGATACGGCGCGCATCACGCTGAATACGGCGGCGACGGCTGTTTTCGGGTCGGAGGTCTGTTCCACGGCGTTGATATAGAAGCTGGCGCGCACGAATCGGTCGGAGGATTTGTTGGTGCCCGGCAGCATGTTGAGCCCGCCGATGGGTTTCCAGTAATCGAGAACGGCAAGCTGCCGGTCGTAGGGGGGCGAATTGGTCAGCACTTGGTACTGTTGTCCTTCGTGGATGGTGATTTTCCCGTCGAGGTATTCGATGATGGCGCTGTTCCCGGTGCTGTCCGAGAGGGCCATGTGCATGGTCGAGGCTTGTCCGCCGGGCATGGCGGGCGCGTCGATGCGGAAGCTGTCTTTTCCCATCTCGGCGACGGCTTCCGAAACGGTGGCGAAGTTGTCCAGCACCCACTGGCACCAGATGCTCATCCCCATGACGGGCCGGTGGTCGGGACCGGGACGGTCGTACCGGGTTTCGGTCAGGTAGAGCAGCTGGGCGACGAGGCCTTTCTCGTTCATCCCTTCGGAGGTGCCGATGTCGTAGGAGACGGCGGCGATGCTGCCGTATTTGGATGTCCAGCTGAGGTGCGGCCCTCGGTCGTAGCTTACGCGTTGTATGCCGCGGGGCAGCAGCCACAGGTTGGTGGGCATTTCGTCGCGCCAGTCCATGGTGCGGCCGGTGACGATCATCCGGTCGGAGCCGAGGTAGACGGCGCGGGTGCAGGGCTCGGCGGTCTGGACCGGAAAGCCGGAGAATACGAGCAGGCCGGCCAGACAACAAAGGGTGTGTCTCAAGTTTTTCATGATAATCTGATTTACTGATGATTTTTTGATATTTGTTTTGATTTACGTTGGTTATTTTGGGGCTGGGGGCGCATTTTTTGGGGGGGTGTCTTTTGTTTGCCCCTGCGCAGCGGTCGGGGTGCCGCTCGGCACTCGAGCCGGACTGGAACTACCCGAAATATCCTCCGCGGGCTGCGACCCATTTTGAGACAAAGAACTATGCTTTGCCCGCGCACCCGTGAAACTCCGGTTCGCAGAACCGGGCGGGCCGGACGCCTCCCCCTCGGGAAGCCCGGTGCAGTTAGGCACTCGAGCCGCAGCCGTTGGCTGTTTTATTGACCGCCTTTACCCCAAAGCCCCCGTTAGCTTCGGCCGGTTAGAGCCGAAAACCGCAATCACTCTTTGTCCCTGCGCACCGTGCCTTACAGGGCGAAAGCATTCCCGACAAACTCTCGTTTATCGGTACGATTAATGATCATTCCGCGAAGCGGGCAGCCCGGAGCCTCCCCCGGCGCAGGGCTGCAACCTGAAGGTCTTGCCCGCGCAGGCTCCGGACTGAAAATAAACTGTACGATTTTCCTTTTTCGGCGTCGGCGCGCGAGGATGAACCCGTTTTATCCCCATGCTGGCGGAAATCCGGTTCAAAGAACCGGGCTGGCCGCAGCCCCGTCCCGAAGCCAGCGGAGGAGCAACAAGCTGTGCGCGTTGCGCCCCTCCGCAGCCGGGGGCTTCGGGGCGCCCGACTCTCCGAGTCGGATACCGAGAAATCCACTTTCCACGCACTGGCGAAATCATTTTGGGTCGCACAGCCTGCACATTTCAGAAACATACTCATTACCTGCGCGCCGGCGGAAACTCGGTTCGACTGCGATCTTCCTATGTCGGGCCGCAGCCTCCCGCACCGTAGCGGAGGCCCGGTGCCGCTCGGCACTCGAGCCGGGCTGGAACTACCCGAGGTCTTCCGAGCGTCAGACCCGGTGCCGCCGGGATGCAAAAAGACTTTTCTGCGGCAATCTCCTTGTGCCGGTCAGCCTCTCTCTCAATCATCTCCGCTGGCCCCGACCATTCCCCTGTCGGAAGCCAAGTAAACCGCGACCTTCGGTCGCGCGAGTCGCCGCCACCCCATGCGACGCGAGCAACTTCGACGGTGCTTGTTGCTCTTTCCGCTGGCGGCGACCCGGTACTATTCAGAATCATTCTTTACCCGCGTGCCGGGATGAACATTCTTTGTCCGCGCGCTGGCGGAAATCTTGTTCAAAAGCGCAAACTGCTTTTGAACGATTTCCTGTTCCAGCCGTCGCGCACGGGGCCGGTACCACTCAGCACGCGATCCGCATCCTTCGGGTGTTCTATTGGCCTGCCGGTAGCAAGATAAACTACCCCAAAGAGGGTATTGCCCTGCGCGGGCGGCGTCCGGGTGACCCCGGCGGGACGGGCGAAACTGCGTTTCGCTGGAACTGGAGGTCCCCCAAACAAAAACTGCGCGCCGCAAAAAAGAGAAAACCACTCTCAGGTCGGGCAGCCCGCGCTTAATAAGTCCTCTCAAACTCCAACAAAAGCCCCAACGCCCCCCGCCGGGCTTGCGAAACTGCGTTTCGCTGGAGTCAAAACTATCTCAAACAAAAACCGCGCGCCGGTAGAAATTCGGTTTAGCTGCGATCTTCCTATGTCGGGCCGTAGCCTCCCGTAGCGGAGGCCGGTGCCGCGAGGCACTCGATCCGGGCCGTAACTACCCCAACTCCGCAGGCTGCGACCCAAAACTATACTTGTCCACGCTCTGGCGAAAATTCTGTTCCAAAGGAGGAAACTGCCCTCGGGCCGGGCAGGCCCCGCTTAAACAAGTCCCCTCAAACTCCAACAAAAGCCCCAACGGGGCCCACAGTGGGCGAGGGGCAACCTCTCGCCCCAACCCCGCAACCGAAAACCATGCCAATGAACAACCGTACTGGTCGATGGCAAATAACGTGCAAAAAAGAGGCGTTTTTCCACTTTGTGGAAAAACGCCTCCCCGCAATGACCGAGTGAGAAACCGGCCGCAGTTACTTCGCGTAACTGATCGACCGCGTCTCCCGAATGACCGTAATCTTCACCTGCCCCGGATAGGTCATTTCGTCCTGAATCTTTTTCGCAATATCGTGCGACAGAATTTCCGCCTGCTGGTCGCTGATCTTTTCGCTTCCGACAATCACCCGCAGCTCGCGCCCCGCCTGAATGGCATAGGTCTTGAGCACGCCCGGATGCGCCGCAGCGAGGTCTTCCATCTCCTTCAGACGCTTGATATAGCTTTCGACCACCTCTCTCCGCGCCCCCGGCCGCGCCCCCGAGATAGCGTCGCACACCTGTACGATCGGCGCGATCAGCGTGGTCATCTCGATCTCGTCGTGATGCGCCCCGATGGCATTCACCACCTCCGGTTTTTCCTTGAATTTTTCGGCGAGTTTCATACCGATGATCGCATGCGGCAGCTCCGGTTCGTCGTCCGGCACCTTCCCGATGTCGTGCAGCAGCCCTGCCCGCCGCGCCAGCTGCGGATTCAGCCCCAGTTCCGCCGCCATAATGCCGCTCAGATTCGCCACCTCGCGCGAGTGCTGCAACAGGTTTTGCCCGTAAGAAGACCGGTACTTCATCTTCCCGATCAAGCGGATCAGCTCCGAGTTGAGACCATGTATCCCCAGGTCGATCGCCGTCCGTTTTCCGACTTCGACAATCTCTTCTTCGATCTGTTTCTGGACTTTGGCCACCACCTCTTCAATACGCGCCGGATGGATCCGTCCGTCCGTCACCAACTGGTGCAGCGCCAGCCGTGCAATCTCCCGCCGCACCGGGTCGAATCCCGACAGGATAATCGCTTCCGGCGTATCATCGACGATAATTTCGACCCCCGTAGCCGCCTCCAGCGCCCGGATATTCCGCCCTTCTCGTCCGATAATCCGCCCTTTGACTTCATCGGAATCGATGTTGAACACGGTCACCGAGTTTTCGATCGCCGCTTCGGTCGCCACCCGCTGAATACTCTGCACCACAATCTTCTTGGCCTCCTTGTTGGCGGTCATCTTGGCTTCGTCGATAATGTCGTTGATATAGGCCGCCGCTTCGCTCTTCGCCTCCGACTTGAGCTGTTCGATCAGCTGCGCCTTGGCTTCTTCGATCGAGAGGCCGCTGATCTGTTCCAGTTTCACGATCTGTTCTTTGGTCAGCCGGTCGAGCTCTTCCTTGCGCCCCGCCAGCGATTGCAGCTCGCTTTCGACTTTGGCCTTGGTTCCCTCGAATTCCTTGATGCGCTTATTGAGCTGTTCGCTTTCCTGGTTCAGCTGCGATTCCCTCTGTTTGATTTTGGCTTCGATCTGTTGCAGACGTGTGTTCCGCTCGGCCACCTGTTTCTCGTGTTCCCCTTTCATCTGGAGGAATTTTTCCTTGGCCTGGAGAATTTTCTCTTTCTTGAGCATTTCACTGTCCTGCTCGGCTTCGCGCAGGATGGCGGAACGCCTCTTTTCGGTCGATTTGTAGGTAAACATGTAAGTGGCGTATCCCACCACCGCAGCGGCGATTACGGCACTTATCACTATGATCAGTATGTCCATTCGTTTGTTGTTAAGTAGTTGTTTTATATTCGGTTATCGGTTTGGTTTCAGGGAGTGGGGCACATGATGTGCGGATATAAAAAAAGCATGGTTTCCTTTGATGGTTTGACGAAAACTCCGGTCAAATCATGGGTGGAGCCGCCTTTGAATTTGGGACTTCCAACGTCCCGCCGCCGCGCCGTGGCGGCGTTTGGTGTGCGGGAACCCGCCGAAGCGGGGCAAGGCCTGTCCTACGTCCATAGAGTTATATGCTCCAAGTAGTTAATGTTGAGTATCGCAAAGCAAAAGGAAACCATGCGGGCATTTTTCGGTTTCTTCTGGTATGTACCGGAAAAAGAGATACTGTTCGCTAATAGGAACGGGACGCGGAAGGTAATGTTGTTTTTCCGGGCACGGTGGGGGTGAGTAACAGAGGCTCCCCCGATTGTCTTCCAGGCCGTTGCGGCGATGGGTGGATGGGAGCATGCGGCGACCGGAGGGTTATGTCGTTTGCCTCCCGTGCCCCGTTCGATTCATTTAGGTATCTTTTCCCGAAAGAACGTTTCTCCGGAAAAGGGTGTGTCTCTCTTTTGCCGGAATGCGGCGCCGCTTCGGAAGAAGCGGTGCGTAAGATTTCTAAAGCATCAAAGTGCGTTTTCCTGCTTTTTCCTGGGTCTTCCCCGTCTGGCTTTGGGCTTCACGATGGGCGGCTGCTTTTCTGTCGGTGCCGTGCAGGCCTCCCGGTTTCCGTCCGTCTCGGCCCATTGGTCGAGCTCTGCGACCAGTGCCTTGAGCTTCAAAGCCTCCGGTGCCATTTCGAGGCGCTCCTTGTTCTCCTCGTTCTCGAGGGAGATGCGCATGGCAGCCATGGCCAAGTATTCGGTCAGCGATGCGTCGTAGTGGCGTTTCAAGGCGTCTATCTGTTCCTTGATGCGCCTTGCGGCACGCCTGACCCGCTCTTCTTCGTCGGCAGGAATGGTCAGTCGGTACGGTTTTTCGGCGATCTCTACGCGTATCTTCATCATCTTCCGTTCCATACCTCGTGTACATGATCTGCTTGCAATATCCGTGCCATCCCGTATGCCCGCGCGGCGGTTTTTTTAGAAAAAAGAAAAATCCGGCCGGTACGGGATTGCGCGAATGCGTTGCATTTACTTATTCATCAGGGCAATACAGCGATCCACATCTTTCAGCAGACGGTTGATGCGCAGTTTGGCCGCCCGAACCCCGCCGGAGACTTCGGTGACGGATTTGTGCAGCAAGAGCCGGTCCAAGCGTGTCCGCAGGTTTTCGATCTCTGCCGCCTGCGATGCCGCCAAGGCTTCGAGCCTCGCATTCTCGGCCGCCAGCCCCGCGTTCGCTTCGCGCAATTCGGCGTTCTGCGACAGCACACGCTCGACATTGCGTTCTACGCGTTCTACGAGGTTCAACTCCGAGATTTCGGTCATGGCAATCGTCTGCTGATCTGTTTGACAAAGCTACGGCTTTCCCTTCGGATTTGCAAATGTCGCTTCCCGGGAGGAGGTCAAAGTGTCTGGCCGTACAGGTCGTAATCGTCTGCCGAGACGATGCGGACGGTGGCGAAATCGCCCGCCTGCAGCGGAGCCGAAGCCGGGATCAGCACTTCCTGGTCGACCTCAGGCGAGTCGTATTGTGTGCGTCCCGCCCAGAAGTCCCCTTCGCGGCGGTCGATCATCACTTTTTGAAGCGTGCCGACGAACCGTTCGTTGGCGTCCCGGGCGATCTCCCGCTGAAGTTCCATCACGGCTTCCGCCCGGGCTTCCTTTATCTGCTGCGGCACGTCGTCCGTGAGTTCTGTGGCGGAATAGGTGCCTTCCTCTTCCGAGTAGGGGAATACGCCGAGACGGTCGAATTTCGTTTCGGCGACGAAGTGCAGCAGTTCCTGAAAATCGGCTTCCGTTTCGCCGGGATAGCCCACGAGCAGCGTTGTCCGCAAGGCGATGTCCGGAATCTCGCGCCGCAGGTCGCCGATCAACCGGATGGTCTCTGCTTTCGACAGTCCCCGCCGCATGGAGCGCAGCATCGGGTCGGAGATATGCTGGAGGGGGATGTCGAGGTATTTGCAGATTTTCGGTTCGTCGCGTATCGCTTCGATCACGTCGTGCGGAAAGTGGGCCGGATAGGCGTAGTGGAGCCGTACCCATTCGATCCCGTCGATGCGGCACAGTGCCCGCAACAGCTCGCCGAGCCGCCGCTTGCCGTAGAGGTCGAGGCCGTAGTAGGTGGTGTCCTGGGCAATGACAATGAGTTCTTTCACTCCCTTGTCTGCCAGTGCGGCTGCTTCGGCGAGCAGTTCCTCGAAAGGTACGGAGACGTGCCGGCCGCGAATCAGCGGGATGGCGCAGTAGCCGCATCCCCAGTTGCACCCTTCCGAGATTTTGAGGTAGGCATAATGTTTCGGTGTGGCGAGCTGTCGTTCGCCGCGCAGTTCGTCGCGGTAGCGTTCGCCGACGGTGCGGAGAATGTCGGCCAGGCTGTTCACGCCGAAAAATTGGTCTACTTCGGGTATTTCGTCCCGCAGTTCGTCGCGGTAGCGTTCGCTGAGGCAGCCCATGACGAACAGGTGGTCGATCTGCCCTGCTTCCTTAGCGGCGGCGAAGCGCAGTATCGTGTCGATCGATTCTTCTTTGGCGTCGCCGATAAAGCCGCAGGTGTTGATAACGACGACTTTGGCGTCGGTGGAGTCGCTGTCGTACATCACTTCCCAGTTCCCGGCGCCGAGCTGTCCGGCGAGGTGCTCGGAATCTACGATATTCTTGGCGCACCCGAGGGTGACGATATTGATCTTCTGTTTTTTCATACTACCGCAAAGGTAATGAAATTGCACGCGGGGAAGGATAGGGCTGGCGAATAAAATCAGTGTCGGCGGCCGGGCTGTAACTGCCTTTAATTGCGTGTCCGCTCGCGCCGGTTACCCGTGGCAGTGGAAGCCTGAATTTATTTAAAAATAGATTTTTTATCGCTTCGAGCCGGCGGTGCCGCTCGGCACTCGAACCGGGGAGTTTGTTTTACCTAATTCTCCTTTCGGGGGTGGCTCCGGGCTGGCCGCTTCGCGGGAATGGCATTTTTCTTTGCCGCCTCGAGCCGGGGGAGGGTTTGTTCTTTATAAGAAACTTTTTTGCGGCCCTCATGCCGGGCGGGGCTTTTTTCTTTGGTAATCGCCTTAGGCTGGCGGGGTTCTTACTCCATCTTTGCGGCCCTCGAACCGGGCGGGGCTTGTTAGCCGAGAGTTATTCTGCTGTTCGGCGTTCCTCGCCGGGCGGGCTCTTTGTTCCCGCTTCACCGCTCAAGCCGTGGAGACACTTTTTCTTAGCCGCCTCGAGCCAGCGGGGTTTCTACTTTCTTTGTCAGCAAAGAAAGTAGACAAAGAACCGACGCAGCAGGCGAGTGCCATCGAGCTTGCTCGAATGGCCGAGACGCCAGAAGGAAGGCGAAGCCAAACTGCCTCCAGCCGGTTTCGCCTTGTCGGGAGTCCGCGCGTCCTGCGCAGCCCCCTCAAGGCAAAACTCGACGCTTCCGGAAAGGCTTTCGCGTACGGAGAAAACTGTTTCCCGTGTCAGCGACCAGGCCGGAGCCAGCGAGGGCAGAACCGAACGCAGAGAGGTTGCAGCCCTTCGCCGGGGGTGGCTCCGGGCTGGCATAGGGAGATCGCAAATAACCATTCTCGTCTCGCCCGCTGATGCGAAAACTGTTTTCTCCGAGCGCGAAAGCACATCCGGAAGCGGCGCTCTTGAAATCAGTGTCTTCCTTAATTGCGGGTAGACACGGCATATCCGGGAATGTCGCGTTTTGACTTGAGAAGCCCGTGCGGGTGCGCGGGCTTCAATAAGGCAAAACCGATTCCCGGTGACTTCTTTGCTTCCTTTGACCTGCGGTCTTCCTCACGCTACCCCGGCATAGCCCGCAAGCGGTTTCTGCACTCGGTACGCTGCTCGGTTCTTGGTCACCCAAGAAAGGAAGGGCCCCCCGCGGCCTGAGCGGATCGAAAGAAAAACCTTTCCCAGCGAGGGAACGCCTGAATAGCAAAATAACTCTCAGCTAACAGAGCCCTGCCGGCTTGAGGCGACTAAGAAAAAGTGCCCACCCGGCATGAGGGCAACGAAGAAAAAGCGTACATTTTTCAATAGGGACGCAGCCTGCAGAGGATATTTCGGGTAGCTACAGCCCGGTTTGCGTGCCGAGCGGCACCGGGTCGGGCGCCCGGGAGAGAACGCAACGAGCACTGCCGAGTTGCGGCCTCCCGTGGGGGAGGCGTCCGGCCCGCCCGGTTCTGCGAACCGGATTCTCATCGGCACTCGAGACAAATAGGGTTCCGAAGCACGAGTACGACCCCGAACCAGCGGTACCGCTCGGTGCCCGATCCGAGTTATTGTCCGGTCGCATTCTTGCCCGGAGCCACCCCCGGCAGAGGTCCGGCGTCGCTCGGCACTCCGTCGGAGATATTGTAAATCCGGCGACGGCTTGCGCCACAGTCTGCGTCTGCGGCTCCCGGGTCGCTTCGGGTGCGACCATTAAAAAACCGGTTCCCCGCAATGGAGAAACCGGCCCAGTACAATCTGTGACACAGAGCTTTAGTGAGCAAACTCCGCAAAGAAATCGTTTCCCTTGTCGTCCACAATGATGAACGCCGGGAAATTTTCGACATAAATCTTCCGCACAGCCTCCATCCCCAATTCCGGGAAATCCACCACCTCGACCGACTTGATGCTGTTCTTCGCCAGCACCGCCGCCGGCCCGCCGATCGAGCCGAGATAGAAGCCCCCATGCTTTTTGCACGCCTCCGTCACCGCCTTCGAGCGGTTCCCCTTCGCCACCATGATGAGCGATCCGCCGTGATCTTGGAACAAGTCCACATACGGGTCCATCCGTCCCGCCGTCGTCGGCCCGAACGACCCCGACGCCATCCCGTTCGGCGTCTTGGCCGGCCCCGCATAGTAGATCGGGTGATTTTTGAAATATTCCGGCATCGGCTTCCCCTCGTCCAGCATCCGTTTGATCTGCGCATGCGCAATATCCCGCGCCACAATCAGCGTCCCCCGGATATTCAGGCGCGTTTTGATCGGATACTTGGTCAATTCCGCCCGCACCGCATCCATCCCCTTGTCGAGGTCGATCTCCACCGCCGGCGCCAGCCCCGGCGCCTGAGCCGGCAGGAACCGCGCCGGATTCTTTTCGAGCTGTTCGAGGAAAATCCCCTCCTCCGTAATCTTCGCCTTGATGTTCCGGTCGGCCGAGCAGCTCACGCCGATCCCCACCGGACAGCTCGCCGCATGCCGCGGCAGCCGGATCACCCGCACGTCATGCACCAAATACTTGCCCCCGAACTGCGCCCCCACGCCGCTCTCCCGGCAGATCCGCTTGATCTTCTCCTCCCATTCGAGGTCGCGGAACGCCCGTCCCCCCTCGTTCCCGCTGATCGGCAGGTGGTCGTAATAGTGTGCCGACGCCTTTTTCACCGTCGTCAGGTTCGCCTCCGCCGACGTTCCCCCGATCACCACCGCCAAGTGGTACGGCGGACAAGCCGACGTCCCGAGATCCTTGATTTTGTCTTTGATGAACGCCGTGAGCGACTCCTCGTTCAGCAGCGCCTTGGTCTGCTGGTAGAGGAAAGTCTTGTTCGCCGACCCTCCCCCCTTGGTCAAAAAGAGGAACTTATAGGCCATTCCCGGCTCCGCATAGAGGTCGATCTGGGCCGGCAGATTCGTCGCGCTGTTCTTCTCCTCGGTCATCGTGAACGGCACCACCTGCGAATAGCGCAGGTTGCAGTCCCGATAGGTCTCGTACACCCCTTTCGAGAGCCACTCGGCATCGTTCGCCCCGGTGTAGACATCCTCGCCTTTGCGCCCGATCACGATCGCCGTGCCGGTGTCCTGGCAGGTCGGCAGTTCGCCTGCCGCCGCCACCGTCTGGTTGAGCAGCATGGTGTAGGCCACGAACTTGTCGTTGTCGCTCGCCTCCGGGTCTTCGAGAATGTTCGCCAGCATCTGCAGGTGCGAAGCCCTCAGGTAAAACGACACGTCGCGGAACGCTTCGCGCGCCAGCAGGTTCAGCCCCTCCGGAGACACTTTCAGAATCCGTCGCCCGTCGCACTCGACGACCGAAACATAATCTTTGGTCAGCAGACGGTATTCCGTCGTATCTTCCGCCATTGGGAACGGCTCTTGGTATTTGAATTCGGACATGGTAGTATGGGTTTATTTCGTAAGCTGAGGACAAAGTTACGGTTTTTTCCGCAACAGGGGCCTCCGTACGGCAAAATGGCGCCCGCTGCAAGGGAATAAACGAGTATCGCCGGGGCTACCGAGGAGAACAAGGGCGCCCGAATCCGGATGTTCGCCGGGAGGAATTACCTGCCGTCTGCCGTTCCTTGTCTCCCCCGCAGCGCTTCGGCGATCTCCGCCCCCGAGGGGCTTTGGTAGAGCCGCAGACCGAAAACAGGCACGCAAGCGATCACGTACTCCACGACCGAACGCTTTACCGCGTCGTACACGTATTCGTCTTCGGTGTTGTTCGTGAAAGCGTAGACCTCGAATCCGATTCCCTTGTCGGTCATGTCGGACAGATACCGGGCGAATGTGAGCATTTGATGGTTCAGCTGCGGGTTCCGAAAGAGCCATACTTCGATGTGGGCGCGGAAAAGCGCCAGATTGGTCGGCCCCTGCGGACTGCTCGACCGGGCCAGCTCGGCCGCCGCTTTCGATTCGGAGGCGGTCAGCGGGTCCGACCCGATCCGGGCGAGCAGCTCGTCGCCGGCGGGCCGGACGGTGTTCGCATCCAACTGGAAACGGCAGATGAACCGCCGTCCGCCGCTGGTCTCCATGCAGCGCCAGTTGATGAATGATTCGGACACCATGGAGTAAATCGGAATCATCGTCACGGTGTTGTCCCAGTTCTGCACTTTGACGGAGTTGAGGTTGATGTCCAGCACCATGCCGTCGGCCTTTTTGCCGGGCATCTCAATCCAGTCGCCCGGACGCACCATGTCTTGTGCCGAGAGCTGGATGGAGGCTACGAATCCCAACAGGGTGTCGCGAAAGACCAAAGAGAGTACGGCGGCGACGGCGCCCAAGCCGACCAGCAGGCTGGCGGGATTTTTTTGCAGGATGTCGGCGGCGATCAGGATGGCTGCGAAGAATGCCAGAATGATCTTGCCGATCTGGATATATCCTTTGATCGACCGTTTCTGGGCTTCGGGCGACCGCTGGTAGGCGTCGTTCAGGGCATCGAGCATCGAGAAGAATACGAGCAGCAGGGTGAAGATCATGGCGCTCTCGGTGACGATCCTCGCTGCGGTGTTCAAGGCCGGCGCAAAGCCGCGGAAGAAGGTTTCCAGCCCGAGCAGAAGCACTCCGAGGGGAATGAGGTAGAGTGTCCGGTCGAAAAATTTTCGGTTATAGAGGATTGCGCCGATCGGGTTTTTGTGGCGTCGGACGCGTCGTTCGATGAAACTGATGATGAAGTGCGAGATTATGAAATCGACGAGCCAGACGGCCAGTGCCAGGCCGGCGCAAACGGCCAGAAAGGCGATTGCGCTGCTCCAGCCGGGGCCGATGCCGTGGCTGTGGAGCCATTGCCAGAGGTCTTCCACGATCCAGAATCTGGGGCTGTGGCTCTGAGCGTGGGCGACGGTGTGGATGCGGGCTGCGAGGGTCGGGTCGGCGGCTAATGCGCTGTGGAGCAGGGCGAGGGGTGTCGAAATGATGTTCATCAGGGCTCTATATTTCAGACGATTATTTGTAGGTTTATTTTGCACTGTGCCGTGAGTGACTGTTCTTTCTTTGAAAAGAAAGAACCAAAGAAACTTTCAGATAGCTGCGCTACTCCTTAGGCTCCGCA
>NZ_CANQYJ010000040.1 GCF_947628055.1 uncultured Rikenella sp. | reverse complement strand
TCCCGGTGACTTCTTTGCTTCCTTTGACCTACGGTCTTCCTCGCGCTGCCTCGGCATAGCCCGCAAGCGGTCTCTGCTCTCGGTACGCTGCTCGGTTCTTGGTCACCCAAGAAAGGAAGGGCCTCCGCGGCATGAGCGGTGAAGTGAAAAAAAGCGCCCGCCCGACAGGAAAGCCTGAGGAATCACGCGGAAATAACAGAGATACGAAAAATTCCGGGAAACACACATTCCGTGAGCCCCCTACCCGAAGAAAAATCACCCGACAACCAAACAGAAAACACCTCACCGATCCAGCGCCACACCCCCGTCCGTCGACTGACGTACCGTCCCCGCCGCCAGCAAACGCCGCAGCATCGTCAGCACCATCATCGGCCGCCCCGGCACCTGCGCCATCAAAGCCCGCAGCGTGATCGAACACCCCCTCGGCACCCCGGAAAGCACCCGCAGAATCTCCGTTTCGATCCCCGCAAACGCATCGCTTTCCCGGAACATATCCTCCCTGCGCCTCGACAGACAAATATCGCACACCCCGCACGGCTCCGGCCCCTCCTCGTCGAAATACTCCCGCAACAATACACTGCGGCACTGCGACCCATTCTCCGCATACTCCACCATCGCCGACGCCCGCAGCTCCTCCATCTCCCTGCGCCGGTGATACGTCGCCGGCGCGATCGTCACATCCTCCGTCGGCAGCCTCTCCCCATGCAAGATCAGCAGCGGCGAACTGCGCCGCGGAATATAACGAATCACCCGCATCACCGACAGCTGGTACAGCAACTCCTTGACCTTCTGCTCCGTATAGCCCGACATCCGCGCGATATACTTCTCATCCACCGCCACAAACTCCGAGAACAGCCCCGTATAGAGCCGCAGTACGATCCGCAGGAAACTGTCCAGCTCCGTGCGATCCACCTGCAACTTGTACAATTCCTCGCGCGACATCCGGAACATGATCCGCGTGGGATTGTCCAGCACATCCGTCAGCGTCATGTAGCCGTTCAGCTCCAGCAATTTGATCGAGTTGAACACCGTGAGCGGAAACAGCTTGAACCTCGCCGCAAACGCCTGCATGTCGAAATCGAAAACAGCCTCCTTTCCTCCCCCCACCGGCACTTGCAGGTGGTTGAAGATCGCCTCGTACACCTTCCGTATGGTATCCAGCGGCGGATACGACGTTTCGATCCGCCGCCGGGCCGCCAGCGAGTCCATCCCATTGTACAGCAGCACCGCATAGGCCGGCAATCCATCGCGCCCCGCCCGTCCCGCCTCCTGGTAGTAAGCCTCCAGCGAAGCCGGCATCCGGTCGTGGATCACGAACCGCACATCCGCCTTGTCGATCCCCATGCCGAACGCATTGGTGGCCACGATCACCCGCACCTCGCCCCGCAGCCACGCCTCCTGCCTCACCGCCCGCATCCGGAACCCCAGCCCCGCATGGTAAAAATCCGCCGACACCCCTTCCTGAAGGAGTTGCGCCGCGATCTCCTCCGCCGCCTTGCGCGTGCGGGCATAGACGATCCCGCTCCCCTCGACTCCGCGAATGACACGGAGCATCTGCTCCATCTTGTTCTCCCCCTGCCGCACCACGAAACGGATATTCGGCCGCGCAAACGAGCCCCGGAAAACCTTCGGCTCCTCCAGCTTCAAATGCAGCTTGATATCCTCCAGCACCAACGACGTCGCCGTGGCCGTCACCGCCAGGAACGGCACCCCCGGCAGCCACTCCCGCAGCCGCGAAATCTTGAGGTAAGCCGGGCGGAAATCGTACCCCCACTCCGAGATACAGTGCGCCTCGTCCACCGCCACGAGCGACACCGCCATCTTCTTCACCCGCATGTGGAAAATGCGCGTGTCGATCCGTTCCGGAGCGATATAAAGCAGCTTTACATCCCCATAGACACAGTTATCCAGTGCAATGTCGATCTCCTTGGCCGACATCGCCGAATGAATCGCCACGGCATGAATCCCGCGCCGCCGCAAGGCATCCACCTGGTCTTTCATCAAAGCGATGAGCGGCGTGATGACGATCGCCACCCCCGGCAACGCCAGCGCCGGCACCTGGTACGTCAGCGACTTCCCGCCCCCGGTCGGCAGCAGCGCCACCGTGTCGCATCCCGCCAGCACCGACGCGATGATCTCCCGCTGCAAAGGCCGGAACTCCTTGTAGCCCCAGTACTTTTCGAGTATCTTCCGAATATCCGCCATCGTTTTATTCTTCCGGCAATACAAAAGCATATTTTCCCCGCTTCTGCACGCCCTTATCATAAACCACCCACTGAGACTCAGTTCCTACATACGAACCGACAAAGTATCTCCAAGATTAAGCTTCTCGTCCGGCACCTGAGCAACCCCGCAAGTATCAGTCACGGCCACCGCCCGACCGTTCACATAGACATAAGCGTACCACAACGCCTCACCGGCATCACTATGAACGGTCAGTTTCAACGGAGCAGCCTGAGCCGTACCCCATAAGCTTGCAAAAACTAAAAAATTCAGCAACTTTTTCATCATCAAAAGACTACCAAACGCTTTTCCCTGATTTGTAAGTTAATTGAGGATTAAGCAATTCTAAATCCACCATCGTCCCGTTTGAATACACGATTTGCTGCCTGATCGAGTCGTAAAGGGCGCAAGTAATCCGTATATATTCACCGGGCCCTTTCCCTCGTTTATCAAAAGTGCGTAGGTATTTCCCTTGATTATCAAAGAATAACAGCGTCCCTGCCTTGCTGTCTATGGCCATGATCATACTGTCTATGAAAAACAGTCTAGAGATTTGTCCAACCATGCACCGTTCGGTTGTCTCCAATCTGATGAATTGGATGGAGTCGACGAAACTCGAGATTTTCAGTTCTGGTTCGGAGATCGCATCCAAGTCGATCCGGAGCGTTTTGCAGGCCATTCCACCGGAAGCATCCGATGCTTTTTCCCCACAGGAAATCATCCCGGAAATCAATAAAAGCAATAAAAAAAACCTCATAATAATTTATTTTTCCAAAAATAAATATTAAAAACGAGAATACAAAATCTACACATTAAGCAAATTAATGTTACCTTTGCAACTGACGCCCGAAAAGGGCCGTTTTATTAAGCCTCACACACCATGCCGCGCATTATCTCCCCATCATTTCTTTCCGCTGACTTCCTGCACCTCGGCGCTGCCGCCGACAGCGTGAACAGCAGCCGGGCCGAATGGTTCCACTTGGACGTGATGGACGGAGTGTTCGTGCCGAATATCAGTTTCGGACTGCCGGTAGTGAAAGCCCTGCGCCGCGCCACGGACAAAATCCTCGACGTACACTTGATGATCGTGCAGCCGGAACGGTATGTGGCCGACTTCCGGGCTGCCGGGGCGGATTACCTGACCGTGCATGTCGAGGCCTCCACACACCTGCACCGAACCATCGAAGCCATCCATGATGCCGGGATGCGGGCGGGGATCGCATTAAATCCGGGCACACCGGTCTGCTCCATGGAAGAGGTGGCGGCCATGGTCGATATGGTGCTCATTATGAGCGTCGATCCGGGATTCGGCGGACAACGGTTCATCGCCTCGTCGCTGGACAAGATCAGCCGCACCAAAGACCTGCTGCTGCGCAAAGGCAGTTCCGCCTTGATCCAGGTGGACGGAGGGGTCAATGCGGAGAACGCCGCACAGCTTTTCGCTGCGGGAGCGGATGTCTTGGTGGCGGGGAACGCCGTGTTCGGGGCGGCGGATTCCGTGGCAGCCATTCAGCAGCTTATCGAAGCATAAGTATAATTTTCATTTGTGTGCCTGTTCTTTGATTACAGCAGGGTACTTGTTCCCTTTTCTGAAGAAAAGGGACAGTTCCTACAGTAGAAATTAGACCTTATATGTTATCCGTAGATAATCTGACCGTTTCGTTCGGCGGAACCGATCTGTTCCGCGACGTTTCATTTCTCATCAACGCCAAGGAGCGCATCGGGCTGGTGGGCAAGAACGGAGCGGGAAAATCGACCATACTGAAGATCATCGCCGGGCTGCAAACGCCCACCGGCGGGAGCGTGTCGAAGACCGACGACTGCACCATCGGCTACCTGCCGCAGCAGATGCGCGTGGCCGACGACACCGACTTGGTGACCGAGTGCGGGAAAGCTTTCGGCGAAATCATCGCGCTCGAAAAAGAGATCGCTTATTGCACAGCCGAAATTTCGGCCCGCACCGACTACGAATCGGCAGAGTACGAGAAACTGCTCCACCGGCTGCACGATGCCACCGAGCGGTACCACCTGTTGGACGGCGACAACCGCGATGCCGAAGTCGAAAAAACCTTGCTCGGGCTGGGGTTCAAACGCGAAGAGTTCAACCGGCCCACCTCGACCTTTTCGGGCGGGTGGCGGATGCGGATCGAGCTGGCCAAACTGCTTTTGAAACGCCCTACCCTATTCCTGCTCGACGAACCGACCAATCACCTCGACATCGAAAGCATCCAGTGGTTAGAGGCCTATTTGCAGAACTACAGCGGGGCGGTGATCCTCATTTCGCACGACCGGGCTTTCTTGGACAACGTCACGAACCGGACGATCGAGCTTTCGTGCGGGCGGGCGACGGACTACAAGGTGCCGTACAGCAAATACGTGGAGTTACGCGCCGAGCGGCGGCAGCAGCAGATCGCAGCCTACGAAAACCAGCAACGGATGATCGAAAAGACCGAGGAGTTTATCGAACGGTTCCGGTATAAGCCCACCAAGTCGAACCAGGTGCAGTCGAGGATCAAGCAGCTCGAGAAGCTCGACCGGTTGGAGATCGAAGAAGAGGATACCGCGACGCTGAATATCCGGTTTCCGGCGGCACCGCGGTCGGGACAGGTGGTGATCGAAGCGAAAGAGGCGGGAATGACCTTTCCGGCCAAAGACGATAAGGCGGAGAAACATGTCTTTTCGGGGGCCAACATCATGGTGGAACGGGGCGAGAAAGTGGCGCTCGTGGGGCGGAACGGCGAAGGGAAGACCACCTTTGTGCGGATGACGCTCGGCGAACTGACGCCGACCGAGGGGGCTATCCGCGTGGGACATAACGTGCACATCGGGTACTTCGCCCAGAACCAGGACGACCTGATGGACGGCGAATTTACGGTCTTCGACACGCTGGACCGCGTGGCCGTGGGCGAGATCCGGACACGGCTCAGGGATATATTGGGAGCGTTCCTGTTCCGCGGCGAGGAGATCGACAAGAAAGTCAAGGTTTTGTCGGGAGGGGAGCGGTCGCGGTTGGCGATGGCGCGTCTGATGCTCGAACCCTACAACCTGCTGATCCTCGACGAACCGACCAACCACATGGACATGCGGTCGAAAGATATACTGAAACGGGCATTGATGGCTTACGACGGAACCGTATTAGTGATCTCGCACGACCGCGAGTTCTTAGACGGGCTGGTGAGCAAAGTTTACGAATTTCGCGACGGACGGGTCAAGGAGTATTTGGGCGGGATTTACGATTTTCTGCGGGCAAGGCGGATCGAGAACATGAGCGAGATCGAACGCAGCGCCTCCACCACCGCACCTGCCAAACCGGCGGCCCGGAAAGAGCCGTCGCAGCAGACTGCGGCGCAAAAAAAAACGGAACTCTCGTATGCGGAAAAAAAGGAGCGGGATCGGCAGGTGACACGGCTGCGGAACGCCGTTTCGCGCTTAGAGACCGAGATCGCGGAATTGGAACAGCAGACCTCGGCGTTGGAGGCGCAACTGATGGATCCGGCGCAGTACACGATGGCCCTGTTTGAAGAATACAATCAATTGAAAACCAAGCTGGACGACCGGATGCGGGAGTGGGCCGAAACGACTGAAAAATTGGAAAAGTATGGCATTCAATAACGACAACCCCTCGACGAAACGGAATTTTTACCGGCGGCCGTCGGACGCGGAGCCGCGGAATGATTCCCGGCCGAATCGGCGCCCCGAACGACCGAATACCGATAAGCGCGAAAAGGCGGCCCCGGAGAACATTATTTTCGGGATTCATCCCGTGCGCGAAGCGATCGAGGCAGGGACGGAGATCGAAAAAATTTACTTCCGGAAGACGGCGGGCGAGACCCTGTCGCTGACGGAACGGAATAACATCGGCGCGGCGAACGCCTTGCGCGAAATTGCAGAAGAAGCCGGGATTCGGATTCAGGAAGTGCCGGTCGAACGGCTCGAACGGCTGACCCGGAACGGGAATCATCAGGGGGTGGCGGCGGTGGTCGCGGCGATTGCCTATAAGGACATTAACGAACTGGCTGAGGAGGTAGAGGCGCAGATCGCAGCGGGCGAAGCGCCGATCGTCGTGGCGATGGACTCCGTGACCGACATCCGCAACTTCGGCGCGATCGCACGGAGTGCGGAATGTGCGGGGGTGACGGCATTGATTATGCCGGCCAAGAACTCCGCGCCGGTCAATGCCGAAGCCATCAAAAGCTCGGCAGGGGCATTGACATTGATTCCGGTCTGCCGGGCAGGTTCGCTCAAGGGGGCTGTCACCCTGCTGAAAAACATCGGCATGCAATGCGTGGCGGCGACCGAGAAAAGCGATACGCTGATTTACGAAACCGATCTGACGGGGCCGACCGTGATCGTCATGGGGGCCGAAGACCGCGGAATCTCGCGCGATCTGCTGCGGCTGTGCGACATCCAGGCAGGGATTCCGCTCGCGGGGCGGATCGAATCGCTGAACGTCAGTGCGGCAGCGGCCGTCATTCTGTTTGAAGCGCGCCGGCAGCGGTTTGAACAGAACTGATCCCGACCTTCACCGATGCCGGGAAGCCCGCACCCGCTCGCAGCAACCGCCTATAAAAAAGGAAAGCTATAGCTACAAAGCCGAAAAAAGTCCTATATTTGCGTGTTGCAAGGCCTTTATACCCTGCACGGGGAGTGTTTCCCCGCTCCGATTTTCGGACAGGGGGAGATGGGTCGACTATTCCATGATACAGAACGACAACCACATATCTTCCGCGACGACCTTTACCAACCTGCCGCGGCACGTCGCCGTGATTATGGACGGCAACGGCCGGTGGGCGAAAGGACAGGGCGAGGAACGGCTCTACGGACATCGGCACGGCGTGGATGCGGTGCGCGAGGTCGTCCGCACCGCGGCGGAAGTGGGGATCGAATACCTCACGATCTACGCTTTCTCCACCGAAAACTGGGGGCGGCCGGCGGCGGAAGTGGACGGCATTATGTCGTTGATCGCGAACGCGATACTCTCCGAACTCGACACCTTGACGGGGGCAGGGATACGGATGAGATTCATCGGCGACACCGGCTCGCTGCCGGAAAAACTCCGCCACAGCATCCGGATAGCCGAAGCGGTGGAAATACCGGCAGACAAACTGCGGATGACGCTGAACGTGGCCCTCAACTACAGCGCACGGTGGGAGATCACCGAAGCCGTGAAACAGATCGGCGGCTCGATCCAGCAAGGAAGGCTGCAACCCGGGGAAATCACCCCTGAACTCATATCGGAGCACCTGGCCACCCGAGGAATGCCCGACCCGGAACTGCTCATCCGCACCAGCGGCGAACAGCGCCTGAGCAACTTCCTGCTCTGGCAGCTTTCCTACACCGAACTCTACTTCACCGACACCCTGTGGCCGGAATTCGGCCGGGACGGTCTGTTGGCCGCCCTGCACGAATACGAACGGCGCGAACGGCGCTTCGGACGCCTATAAACCACCCAAACCCACATTCACACAGACTAATGAGGATTGCAAGACGACTGATTTTCGCGACGCTGGTCACCATACTATGGGCCGCCCATCCGGCCCGGGCCCAACAGATAGCCATTCCGGATTCGATCTCCCGCGCCATGGCGACCGTCATGCCGATCTACGATTCGTTGCTCGGCCAGTCGGTGGAAAACGAATTGAACGTCTTGCCGCGCGTGGATTACAATCAAACGCCCAAACCGTACATCGTGGGAGAAGTGAGGGTGCACGGGGCCATTGCCGTAGACCCGCAGATGGTCATCGACAACCTCGGGATCGAGACCGGCGACACCATCACCGTGCCGGGCGACGCCATTACGATCGCCACCCGCAGCCTGCTCGACCGGCGATTCTTCGCCAACATGAAAGTCGGGACTTCGTTTCGGGCGGACACCATCGACCTGGACATTTACCTGCGCGAACGGATACAAGTGCGCGGATGGGACTTCATCGGCATCAAAAGCGGCGAGAAGAAAGAATTGGAGGAAAAACTGCGGCTGCGGCAGAACGCGGAACTCTCCGACTACCTGCTCACCACCTGCATGGACCTGATCCGCAAATACTACGACGAAAAGGCATTCCGCAACGCCAAGATCGACTACACCATCACGCCGGACACCTTGATCAAGACAGCCGTGGTCGTGCATTTCAACATCGACAAAGGCGACAAAGTGCGGATCGGGGAAATCCGATTCGAAGGCAACGACCACCTGCCGGCGAAAAAGCTGGCCCGGTCGATGAAAAAGACCCACAAAGTCAGCATCAACTTCCTGCGCAGCTCCAAATTCAAAGAGAAAGACTTTGAAGAAGACCTGGAAAACGTGCGCAACTATGCACGGTCGCAAGGCTACCGCGACGTGGTGATCGAGGAAGACTCCACCTACGCCATACCGGGAAAACCGAAACGGATGGGCGTATACATCAAGCTCCGCGAAGGCGACAAATACCACTACCGGAACATCACGTGGCTGGGGAATACGCTCTACCCCACTTCGCTGCTGGAACAGACCATCGGCCTGAAATCCGGCGACGTCTACGACAGCGAGACCATGAACTCCCGGCTCAACGGACAAAGTCCGACGGATATGTCCATCGCCAACACCTATAAAGACCAGGGTTACCTGGCCTTTCAGGCCGATCCGGTCGAGACCGTCGTTCCGGGCGACTCGGTCGACGTCGAGATACGCATCATCGAAGGAAGCCAGTTCCGGATCAAAAACGTCACTTTCGACGGTAATACCCGCACCAACGACCACGTGATCCGGCGCGAACTCTCCACTATGCCGGGCGAGCTGTACAGCCAGGCCCTGCTGATGCGGACTTACCAGCGGCTCGCTTCGATGGGACAGTTCGACGCACAGACCCTGCTGCCCAATGTCACCCCGAACATCCAGCAGGAGCTGGTGGACATCAACTACTCGCTCAAGGAAGTGCAGAACGACCAGCTGGAACTCTCCGGAGGCTGGGGAGCCGGCATGTTCATCGCCTCGGTGGGGATCAACTTCACCAACGTCTCGCTTCGCAAATTCTTCGACAAACAAGCATGGCGGCCTTATCCGGCAGGGGACAACCAGACTATCGGACTGAAAGTGCAGACCAACGGGAGCTACTATCGGGCCTTGTCGGTAAACTTTATGGAACCTTGGTTAGGCGGGCGCAAACCGACCTCGCTGTCCGTGTCGTTCTACACCTCGCGCGAAACGAATGCTTATTATCTCGGGCAGAAAGCCACCGCCCACTTCGGAACCATAGGCGGAAGCATCGGCATCGGCAAGCGGCTCAACTGGCCCGACCCTTACTTTACCCTCTCCGTCGGGCTGACCATGCAGAGCTACAACCTCTACAACTGGGACTACTTCATCGTCAAGGACGGCACCTGCAACACGCTGGCATTGAATCTGGGCATTTCGCGCAACTCGGTGGACGACATCATGCAATACCCGACCACCGGATCGAAATTCGACCTTTCGGCGGCGCTGACCCCGCCGTGGTCGGCATTCGACGGCAAGGACTACAGCAAACCCATGACCGACCGCGAACGCTACCACTGGATCGAATACCACAAATGGAAATTCAACGCACAGTGGTTCGTGCCGCTGTCCGCAAACAACAAATTAGTCTTGATGGCCAGGGCGCAGTTCGGCTATCTGGGAAGCTACAACAAAAACAAACCCTCACCGTTTGAAGGCTTCCAGATGGGCGGCGACGGACTGTCGGGATACAGCCTTTACGGGGTCGAGACCATAGGGTTGCGCGGCTACAAGGAAAACGCACTGACCCCGCTGGCGGACTACGGGATTTATGCCCGGATATTCAGCAAATATACCCTCGAAATGCGCTACCCGCTGGTACGGACAGGCGGAACGCTGGTTTACGCACTCGCGTTCGGCGAAGCCGGGAACGCGTTCCAGAGCCTTTCCGAATTCAAACCCTTCAGCCTCAAGCGGTCGGCAGGGATCGGGCTGCGAGTCTACCTGCCTTTCCTGGGCATGCTGGGGATCGACTGGGGCTACGGATTCGACCAGACCTCGGACTCGAACGGCAAAGCCGCCGGCGGAAAATTCAGCTTCTCGCTGGGCCAGACTTTTTAATCTCGAAAAAAAGCACGAGGTTTGCAGAAGCGCGACAAACGGAAAATCAACAACACAACATTCAACACTATGAAAACCTTACAGAAACTGACCTGGGCACTGACAGCCGTTGCAGCATTCCTGTTCCTGGGGAACGGAACGGCGAACGCGCAACAAAAGCTCGGCTACATCAACTCGCAGGAACTGCTCTCCGCCATGCCGGAAACCGACTCGGTGCAGACCAAAGTGGTCAATCTGAGCAAAGAGCTGGAAGAACAATTCACCGCCATGCGGAACGAATATTCGACCAAAGCGCAGGATCTGGCCAATAACCTGAGCACCCTGTCCGAAACCATCCGCAAACAGAAAGAAAAAGACCTCTTCGACCTGCAAACCCGTCTGGAAGAGTTCCAGCAGTCCGCACAGCAGGAGATTCAGAGCAAACAACTGGAATGGATCAAACCCGTCATGGAAAAAGCACAGGGCGCCATTGCCAAAGTCGCCAAAGAACAAGGAATGACCGCCGTATTCGATCTGACAAGTGGAGCGTTGGCCTACTACAACGAAGCGCAGATGGTCAACCTGCTGCCGTTGGTTAAGCAATCGTTGGGAATCAAGTAACTGGCATTCGGAATCATCCGAAACATTCATTCGGTCGCGCCCGGAATTTTCGGACGCGACCTCTTTTTCTTATCTTTGTTCACCGTAACCAAGCAGGCAGACATGGCACCCGACAAACACTCCCCCATCGGCATCATCGACTCCGGCATGGGCGGCATCAGCATCTGGACAGAGATCATCCGGGCCATGCCGCACGAAGATGTCGTCTACTGGGCCGACAGCGCCAACTGCCCCTATGGAGGGCGGACGAAACGGGAGATCGTTTCGCTGGTCGAGGTCGGAGTGGAAACCTTGATGCGGAAAGGAGTCAAGATCATCGTCATCGCCTGCAACACCGCGACCACCGCAGCGATCGGCACACTTAGAGAACAGTGGCCGGAAATGCCTTTCGTCGGATTGGAACCCGCCGTCAAGCCCGCCGCACAATCCACCCGCAGCGGCGTGATCGGCGTGCTGGGCACGGCATATACCGTGAACAGCGAAATGTTCCGGCACACGGCCGAAAAATACGCTTCCCACATACAAGTCATCGCCACCGCCGGAAACGGCCTGGTCGAACAAGTGGAAAACGGCAGGGAAAACGCACCGGAAACGGAAATATTGTTGCGGCGCTACATCGAACCGATGTTAGCAGCGGGAGCAGACAGGCTGGTGCTCGCCTGCACCCATTATCCGCTGCTCGTCGAACCCATTCGGCGCATCATCGGTGATCGGGAGATGGAGATCGTCAATCCCGCTCCGGCCATCGCCCGGCACACCCTCGAACTGCTCCGGGAACGCGGCTTGCTGACCGACCGGACGAAACAAGGAGAACATGATTTTCTGAGCAGCGGAACAGAGCACGACATCCGCCAGCTTCGGACGCGGGCGGAACAATACCGGAACAAACTCAACGAAACGGAAAACAGAGAGCAAAAGTAGAAATGGCAGCGAAACGACAGGTAGACAAACTCGCGGAGCGGGCGGTGCAAGACCGACGGACTTCGCGCGCCTCCGGACAGGAGGCACAGTCCCGTCGTCCCGTTTCGCGCCGGCAGACCGCAGCCACGGCAGCAGAAGCCAAACGACCGGACAGACTGCGTACCGAACGCGTGCAGCGGGTCGCCAGCCGGCAGCCGGCCGTACCGGTACACCCGGCAGGCAACCGTCGTTCCACTCCCCCTGCCCAACAACCCAAACGGAGACAACGCCCCGCCCCGAAAAACTACAGCACCCCTCCCGCTCCCGAAGAAGAAAGTACCACCGACCGCTATATCTGGCTCAGCCTGATCCTGCTTTTTCTGTCGGGATACTTGGCCGTATCGGTCATTTCCTATCTGATTTACTGGGATGTAGATCAAAATATCGCCACCTGGGGCAACCTCTTTACCAACGTGCGGCAGGACGCCATGAACTGGGGCGGCCGCATCGGAGCGATAGCCTCCCAAAGCATCATAGGCCGCTGGTTCGGCATCTTCGGCGAACTCTTGCCCCTCGTCGTCTTCTTCATCGCCATCAAGCTGCTCCGGATCAAATCGCTGCGGCTGAGACGGGCGATCCGTTCGACGATTCTGCTGATGATCGTGGGTTCGATCGCCGCGGGACACTTCTGGGGCGCCGACCCGCAAGTTTTCGGGAGCGGCTGGGGAGGCGTCCACGGCGTATTCGTCGCCCGATGGTTAGACGCCATGATCGGCTACGAAGGAACCACCCTGCTGATTATCGCCGCCTTCTGCGGCACCTTATACTACGCCAACGGGCTGCTGATCCGCAGCTGGGGGGCCAAGCTGAGAGCCTATAACAGCCGCAAACGGGAAGAACGCCGTATCCGGCAGGAAACAGAACGCCTCCGGGCTAAGGAAAATATCCTCCGGATGCAGGAGGCCATGGAAAAGCAACGCCAGGAACTGGCCATGCGGCAGGCGGCACAGCCGATCATGCCGGAACCGCAGCCCGGTTTTTCAGCCGTCGACACCGCCGCCCCCCTACCCGATCGAACAACGGAGGCGATAACACCGGTATTTCAGCCCGATCCGGTTCCTCAGGTCTCGGAAGCGCCCGTCTCACCGCCTGTTCCGGCGATGCAGGAGCCCATGCTTTGCCCGCCGGCAGACCGGGCCAGACTGGTACAGAACTACGACGGTTCATGGGGCTACCTGATCGGATACGACGAATGGAACCAGCCGATCATCTACTCGTTCGACCGGGAAAGCTACCTGTACCGCAACGGCTACCCTGTCGCGGCTGCCGCTCCGAATCCCGTGCCGGAAACGACGCCCATAGAAGAGGAGGTGAATTTCACACTGGAAACCAGGCCGTTACAACAAGAACAGGCGCAGGAGACCGTTCCTTATTCCGAGACAGAGCCTCAGTCCGTTCCGTTGCGCTCCGCCATAGAGCCCGCAGTTCAGGCATTCGCGCCGCAGGAAGACGATCCCGGTTTTATCGTCGAACAACCGGAGGAAGAACAAGTCGATGACGAAGTGATCAACAACAGCGATCTGTACGACCCGACACTCGAACTCTCGCACTACCGCAAGCCGCCGGTCGAACTCTTGGACGACCACACCAAGCGGGTTATCGTGACGGACGAAGAGCTGGTCGAAAACAAGAACCGGATCGTGACCACGCTCGAGAATTTCGGCATCCGGATCGACACCATCGAAGCAACCATCGGGCCGACCGTCACGCTGTACGAGATCGTCCCCGCGCCGGGCGTCCGGATCAGCAAAATCAAGAACTTAGAGGACGACATCGCCTTGAGCCTCGCCGCTTTGGGAATCCGTATCATTGCGCCGATACCGGGCAAGGGAACCGTCGGGATCGAAGTGCCGAACAAGGACAAGGAGGTGGTCTCGATGTACTCGGTCATCAAATCGCCGCGATTCCACGACTCGAAAGCCGACCTGCCGGTGGCGCTCGGGAAGACCATACAGAACGAAACTTTCGTGTTCGACCTGGCGAAAATGCCGCACCTGTTAGTGGCCGGGGATACGGGACAGGGAAAATCGGTGGGGCTGAACGCGATCATCACCTCGCTCTTGTATAAGAAACACCCGGCAGAGTTGAAATTCATCCTGGTCGATCCGAAAAAGGTCGAACTGACCTTGTATGCCAAGCTCGAAAAGCACTTCCTGGCCAAGATGCCGACCGAAGAGGAGGCGATCATTACCGACACACAGAAAGTGATCTACACCCTCAATTCCCTGTGTATCGAGATGGACGCCCGGTACGACCTGCTCAAGGCGGCCAAAGTGCGGAACATCAAGGAATACAACGAAAAATTCATCAACCGGCGGCTCAATCCGGAGAAAGGACATCGGTACCTACCCTACTTCGTGGTTATTGTGGACGAGTTCGCCGACCTGATCATGACCGCCGGACGGGAGATCGAGACACCGATCGCCCGGATCGCGCAATTGGCGCGGGCGGTGGGGATACACCTCATTATCGCCACGCAGCGACCCACGACCAACATCATTACCGGGGTCATCAAGGCAAACTTTCCGGCCCGGATCGCGTTCCGGGTGACCAGCATGATCGACTCGCGAACCATTCTCGACCAACCGGGAGCCAACCAGCTGGTGGGGCGCGGAGACATGCTCATCTCCACCGGGAGCGAGATCACCCGCGTGCAGTGCGCCTTCATCGACACGCCGGAGGTGGAACGGATCACCGACCATATCGAACATCAGCAAGGCTATCCGTCGGCATACGAACTGCCGGAATATACGCCGGAGGGCGAGGAATCCTCTTCGGCTTCGGGAGGCGACATGCTGACCAAGCGGGATTCGCTGTTCGAGGAAGTGGCGCGGTATGTGGTGGCCAATCAACAAGGGTCGGCATCGACCATCCAACGGAAATTCTCGATCGGCTTCAACCGCGCCGGGCGGTTGATCGACCAGTTAGAAGCGGCCGGCATCGTGGGGAAAAGCGAGGGAGGGGGAAAACCGAGGCAGGTGCTGGTCAATGACCCGATGTCGCTCGAAACGATACTCGACACGCTTAGTTAAACCCTCGATTTATGAAAAAGCTGCTCCTTACAGGCCTATTGAGTTTCATAGCAGGACAGGCTGCGGCCGACGGGCATTCAGAGGCCTTGCTCGGCAAACTGCGCGAAAAAGTGCGTTCTTTCACCAGTTACAAACTCGATTTCACGGCAGCCGTGGAAGGAGACGGGACTGTCGAAGGGAACCTCGTGGTCAGCGGCCGCCGCTTCGCGGCCAAAGTTCGCGGACAGGAACTTTACTACGACGGAAAGACGCTGTGGAACTACATTCCGGGACAGCGCGAGGTGACCATCGAGCGGCTCGACCCGAACAACCCGAGCGTGCTTTCCAATCCGCCGAAACTGATGAACATCGACCCGCAAGACTACAACCACCGGTCGCTGCCCTCTCATACGACGGCCAAAGGCAAAGTTCTGCAAGTCGTGGAGCTGACCCCCAAGGTTGCGACACCGGATTACACTTCCATGACTTTATACATCGACCCGGCCACTTCCCTGCCGGAACGTATCTCGATCGTGACCCCCTCTTCGGAGCAGCCCGTAGAGCTTCATGTAGGCAATATCCGGACGGGGGTTCCCGTCACCGAAAGCACATTCCGGTTCGATGCCGCCGCCCATCCGGGCACCGAGGTGATCGACTTCCGGTAAAAAAACACAGCGATTCCCCTATATGGAATGAAGCGGGACGTGGAGGCGATCCGCCAAAAGCGGAGGGGAATCAGTGTAAGCCGATTCCCCTCCTGTCATTTCGGAAAGCCGAAACCTGCGGCGTCGTCCCTGTCGATCGGCATAAAGAGAGGCTGCCTCCCCGCAAAGGGAAGGCAGCCTCCTGACCCGATAACGGAACCGTCCGGTTATTTCTGAATCATATCCGACGGATCGCGCATCACCATACTCTTGGCCACACGCAGTTTCACCCCGTTGTCCACTTCGATCAGCACGCTTTCGTCGTTCACCTCCTTGACCGTACCGTAAATACCGCCCGCAGTGATGACCTTAGTGCCGTTCTCCAGCGAGCTGCGGAACTTGTTGAGCTCTTTCTGGCGTTTCTGCTGGGGCCGGATCATGAAGAAGTACATCACCACGAAGATCAGCACCATCATAATGATGAACGAGTACCCTCCCCCCTGTTGAGCAGAAGCGGTGTCCTGAAGAAGAATTGTGTTGAGTGTCATGAATTTCTGTTTTTATTTAGTTGATTTTGTTGTTTTCCCCGTACATATAACGGAAATCGAGACCGTTTAGTGCAAACTCGTGAAAAATCCGCTGCCTTTCCCGAAAGTAAATACCCTCAGTTTTGCCCCGGCATATACACCTCTCCGTCCAGATAAACCGTCGCGCACTGCCGTTCTGCCGTAATGATCTCGATCGACTTGAACTGCTGGCCGTAGCGTCCCCGGCTGTCGAACCGCCACTTGAACGTAACGGTATCTCCCGCCGCTATCGGCGCCGGGTCGTAATCCGCCGTCGTACAGCCGCACCCCGTAATCACCTGGATAATCACCAGCGGTTTATCCGAAACATTCGCCACCCGGAACCTACCCTCCACCACATCCCCCTCCGCGATCCTGCCCATAGGAATGGTATCATAAGAGCGCGCGGAGACAAAATCCCCCGTCGGATTCCAATTCGCGCTGTCCGGCAGCGGCAAAGCCACCGTCAGCAAATCCGCCTCTGCAGCATCCCCGCCCGAGACCGCCGGAGACCCGCCGCAAGCCACCGCTCCGCAGCAAACGGAACATGCGAAAAATATGCCAAGAATCCCTCTACGCATGGGTCGATTTTTTTTCTTTTGAAACCGTCGTGTCGATCAGTCCCCGCCCGCTTTTGGCGATTCTCCCCTCCTCGGTCAAGCTCACGACCACTTTATCCAATATCCCGTTCACGAAAACGCTGCTGCCCGGTGTCGAATAGTATTTCGAGATTTCGATGAATTCATCCAAGGTCACTTTCACCGGAATGGACGGAAACTGAATCAGTTCCGTGATAGCCGCCAGCATAATGAGTTTGTCCATGAACGCAATCCGGTCGAAATCCCAGTTTTTGGTAAACCGGTCGATATAGCCAAAATACTCCTCGTGGTTTACCAGCGCTTTCCGGAACAAGGTCTCTACATATTCCTTGTCGTCGTCGTTCTTGTACATCGGCATCACACTGAGATCCGCCGAATTTTCGTTCAGGAAGCCGATCGTACGGATCGCCAGCCCTACGCAATACGAAATATCATCGACCCAGAACATCGACATCTCTTCCACCGCCTCCTCGAAATAGTCGTTATCTTCGATATGGGTCGAGAGGAAATCGGTCACGAACCGCCGGTCCGCTGCAAAGGCTTCCCGTTCGTTCTTCGCCTCCGGGGCTTCCATATACCGTTTATAATAAGGGGCCGCGCTCATATCCTGATAGAGCCGTTTGATAAGCGCCTCCTGCCCTTTCCAGCTCACCCGGCAGCGGGTCATGGCATCGGCAAGCGCGGCGCTCGCCTCGATTTTGGCCACCACGCGGTTGTCTACGAACCGCCGGTTCGGATTCAGGTCTTCTTCGGTCGGCATCAGCTTGGCCTGTCCGATGGCGATGCGTTCGCGCCCCACCTCGGCGACTTCGCCAATCAGCGCGATCATCATCAGGTAAAGTTCATAGCTTTTCCTGATGCTGGTGTCAAGCTCTTTTTCGGAGCGACTGAGCGATTCCTCGCCGGATTGGAAATAACTGTAGAGCGATTTGACGGTCTTGATACGAAGCAGTCGGCGGCTAAGCATGTAAACAACGGTATATAAGGGTAATGTGCGGTAAACGGGTTTCCCGGCGGACGCGGTCTCCGCCCGGGGAGACAGAACAATGTGGTGACAGGCTAATATTCGTCTTCGTTAAAGAAGAAATCGTCCTTGCTCGGATAGTCCGGCCAAATATCTTCGATACTTTCGTATATCTCGCCCTCGTCTTCGATCTCCTGCAGGTTTTCGATCACCTCCAGCGGAGCGCCCGAACGGATGGCATAGTCGATCAGCTCGTCTTTCGTAGCGGGCCAAGGCGCATCTTCGAGTTTGGATGCCAGTTCAAGTGTCCAGTACATAGGTTTGTCGTGTTTTGTTAACTCTCGCTATTCGGGCAAAAAGAATCGGCTTTTTGCTCCGGAATCCGCAAAAATAACATTTTTTCGTGATACGGCCTGTTCCGTCAATTATTTTTTCGGTTCCCAGCGCACATCCTCCGCACCGAGGTCGTATCCCAATCTTCGTCCCAAGGCGTAAAAATAGTCGGACAGGCGGTTCAGGTATCCCCGCACTGCATCGGGCACCGCCGGGTAACGCCCCGCCGCGCTCACCACTCTGCGCTCCGCCCGCCGGCATACTGTCCGGCAAACGTGGCAATAGGACAGCTGCGGATTCCCGCACGGCAAAGTGAAATGTCTCAATTCCGGCAGCCCTTGCTGCAAAACATCTATATATTCTTCCAACCGTTCGACATCTTCGGGGAACACTTGCGGCAGCTTGGCCGCCGTGGCATCTTCCGCGGCAAGCAGCGACGCGCAGCTCATCAATCGGTCGAGCACTTCTTTTATCTGTCCTTTCTGCATGTCGTGCCGATCGTCCAGCATATCGTGCAGATAGCCGGTATGGGCCATCAGTTCGTCCACCGTCCCGTAAGCCTCGATCCGGAGATCATCCTTGGGTGTACGTGTCCCGCCCACTAACGAGGTGGTTCCTTTATCTCCGGTACGTGTGTAAATTTTCATCCCCTGACAATGATTCTTTCGGTTATCCCCCTCTCTCTCAAGGCGAGGGGAGCCTTTTTCGAGTTCCCGCTCCTGCTGCGGGGGTCTTTATTTTTTGTCGTCTCGAGCCGGCAAGGCTTTTTCTTCGTTGCCCTCATACCGGGCGGGCACTTACTTTTTGGTATGCCCCAAAAAGTAAGCAAAAAACGCATCAAATGGGCCAGCCCCCTTTGCCATCCCCGCAGCGGTGCTCGAAAATCCCGCGTCAGCGGACGGGCCGCAGCCTCCCGCAGCGGAGACCCGGTGCCGCTCGGCACACGAACTGGGCTGTAACTACCTCAATCCGCAGGCTGCACCCCGAAGATGGGTTTTGCCTGCACGCTGGCGAAAATCCGGTTCGCAGAATCGGGCGTTGCTGCTCGGCACCCGAGCCGGGCTGGAACTACCCCAGACTGCCCCGCTGGCGCAGGAACGTACTCGTACTTCGGAGCCGTACTTGTCTCGAGCATCAGTAAAATCCGGTTCCAGAACCGGGCGGGCTGCAGCCGCGCGCTGGCGGAAATCCTGTTCAAAAGCGCAAGCTGCTTTTGAACGATTTCCTACTCCAGCTGTCGCGCGCGGTGTCGGTGCCGCTCGGCACCCGAATCGGAGAGTTTGCACCGCCTTAACCGGAGGGTACTGCCCTTACGCCGGGCGGGCGGTGCCGCTCGGCACACGAGCCGGGCTGGAACTACCCCAGACTGCCCCGCTGGCGCAGGAACGTACTCGTACTTCGGAGCCGTACTTGTCTCG